>CAIJFT010000414.1 GCA_903820035.1 uncultured Opitutia bacterium | reverse complement strand
CCAGCGCCGCACCAACGTCGCCCGCTCCTACAACGACCCCGTGCTGAACGTGTCCTACAGCATCCTCACCCCCGGCGAGGAAGTGCGCGGCTGGGAAGGCCAGCTCGCCTACCGTCCCGGCCGCCAGCTCGAGCTCAGCCTCAGCTTCAGCCATTTCAACGGCCGCATCACCGGCACCGCGCCCCAGACTCCTTGGAACCTCGGGCGCAAGCTCCCCAAGGCCCCTGAAACCTCCTGGAACCTCCACGCGTTTTACCGCGTCCGCAGCCCCGGACTCCTCAATGGACTGCGCATCGGTCTCGGCGCCAGCTACGCTGACTCCGCCTGGGTCGACGCCGCCCAGGGCCAGAGTACCTACGCCGCCCAGTGGAGCGACAACCCGGTGATCGCCTGGGCGTCGGTCTCCCGCGAGTTCAACATCGGCAAGGATCGCCGCCTCACGCTGGCCTGCAACGTCGCCAACCTCTTCAACCGCGAGTACATCTCTGCCGCGAACGCCTTCGGCGCCCCCCGCACCATCAAGGCCAGCGCCGCCTACCGGTTCTAAGGGCCGCCAAAAGGGGTCAACATACCCCGTGATCGTAAGACGCCCGCCAGTGACCACCTCACCGGACCCATGCGAACCGAGCTACCGCCGTCACTTGAGTTTCTCCGCCTCTTTCTTGGGCAAATTCTTCCAAAACCACTTGAGCATTTCCGGGGTGTTTGCGACTTCGCGGACCTTGTTTCCATTCTGATAAACAAGCACCACCCAGCCGTGCGGGTAGTCGCCGCTCACGAGCCGTAGATCCAAGATTCGGGTTCGGTCACCAACGACATCGTCTGATTTCATTTCAATCGTGGTGCCTTCAGCCCTTTTGACCGAAGTGGATTCGACACTCGCGCCATAGAAGCCCGAGGTTCGCCCTTGAGAGTCCCTTGCGATGAAGAATCCGTAGACGGTCACTCCGGGGACGCACTCTCCAATTCGTTTGAGATTTACCAAAAGTGTCCGGCGGTTCCGATCGGTTTTCGCAAAGTCGCCCGTCGAGGAGCGCATGCGAGTCGTTGTCTGCTGGGTCTGTTCAACCCTTACGTCCACGTTGAGGTTGTTGGCCTGCATCGGGGGCGGAACGGCCCAAACAGGGAGCGCGAGCGCAACACAGAGTAGCAGGTTCCTCATAGTTCCTATTCGCAGTGACGGCATGATCGGTCAACTGGATCCTCGTCGGTGCTACCGAGGCCGCCAAAAAGGGGTCAGGGCGAAACTTGCAACGGTGCGGCCCGCCAAAAGGGAGCCTTCCGAAAGAGTCAGGGCGAAACCTGCAACAACGCGCGGGTCGGTCGATTCCCCGCTAAAGTAGGCCGGCTATTTGACGAAATACGGTGAACTGATGCCGCATCCACCCTGCGATTTTACGCCCTGAGCATGAAAAACTGGACCATCGCCAAACGCATTACGTTCGGTTTCAGCGCCCTGATCCTCGTCGCAATTTTCCTCGGCGTGGTCGGCTTGACGCGTTTCTTCCAGATCAAAGAGGAAACCCGCTTCATGGCCACCGACCCGTTGCCCGGGACGCTCGCCATCCAGAGTATCTCGAGTGCGCTCAAGGAGCACCTCGGCCTGGTGCAATACCACCTGATCGCACCGGACAAGCCGGAGGTTGAAGCCTCCATCCGGACGAACAGCGCCCGCATTGACCAGCTCGTCGGGGAATACGAGGCGACCATCACCGCGGTGCAGGACCGCCAGATGTTCGACGCGTTCAAGGCTCTGCGGGCCACCTTCGTAGCCGAATCCCACGTGTTGCTCAGTCTCAGCTCAGCCGGCAAGACGCCGGAGGCCGTGTCCAGCGCTGCGGCCCGGGTGAGGCCCAGCTTCCAGAAGGTGGCGGAGTCGTTGGACCGGCTGGTGAACTTCAATGTGGAAAACCTGAAGCAGTCGTTTTCGCGGGTTGAGGCCGGCGTGCTCAGCGGCAGTCGCGCGATCCTGATCGGAGTGAGTTTGGCCCTGCTGGTGGGGCTGGGTCTGGCGACGTTGATCATCCGCTCCATCAACTCGGTTTTGCAGGCCGTGACCGGCGCCTTGCACGAAGGGGCGACTCAGACCGCGGCGGCCGCCAATCAGGTGTCCGCGTCCGGTCAGTCCCTGTCCGAAGGTGCCAGCAACCAGGCCGCCTCGATTGAGGAAACGAACGCCTCAATGGAGGAGATGTCCGGCATGACCCGGCGCACGGCCGACAATGCCGCGAAGATGAACGACCTTGCCAAGGCCGCCAGCACCGCCGCCGAGCGAGGCCGCGCCGACATGCACGCCTTGTCCGCGGCGATGGATGCCATCAAGGGTTCCAGTGACGACATCGCCAAGATCATCAAGACGATCGACGAGATTGCGTTTCAAACGAACATTCTCGCGCTCAATGCCGCGGTCGAGGCGGCCCGCGCCGGCGAGGCCGGGCAGAGCTTTGCCGTCGTGGCGGACGAGGTGCGTAATCTGGCCCAGCGCAGCGCAGCGGCGGCCAAGGAAATTTCCGCCAAGATCGAGGGTGCGATCGGCAAGACCTCCCAGGGCGTGGCGATCAGCGCCAAAGTGGCGACTGCCCTCGACGACATTGTGGCCAAGGCGCGGCAGGTGGACGGGCTGGCCGCCGAGGTGGCCGGGGCGTCGCACGAGCAAACGCAGGGCTTTGAGCAGATCAACCTTGCCGTCGGCCAGATGGAAAAGATTACCCAGGCCAGCGCGGCCAGCGCGGAGGAAAGCGCCGCGGCCGCCGAAGAACTCAGCGCCCAGGCCGAGACGATGAAGGAAGTCGTCCATGAATTACGCGGTCTGGTGGACGGTACTCGCCGCCGCGAGGCGCGTCCCGCTGCAGGCGACAGGTCGGCTAATTTCACGACCGGAGCCGCCCGCCCCGCCTCGCTCCAGCGGGTAAGGCTGGCCGCTTTGGTTTCCGGTTAATCCCATCTGGCAAGGCAAAGCCGGCGCTGCGCCACCGAGCCGCTGCCGTGCCCGCCCGGCCGCATCCGGCAATCCCGCTGCCGGGCAACGGCACGGTTCCTTCCCCGGCGTCAATCATTCGGGCAGAGGGCGCCTGACCGAGACAGGTGGGTCGTATGCTCAAGCCCTGCGCGGGCGATGGCCTAAGCCAAAGGCAAAAAGCTGAGAGGAAAACCGGTGTGTTGATCGACCACGGCGGTGGTCAACCGGCCAGCGACCACGCGGCGGTGGATTGCTTAACGCAGCGGCCGGTTCGTCGCGATCGTCCCTCCGTCTCGGCTCGAAGGGGACATCGGGCCCCACCTAGGATTCCGCCAACCGCTGCTCTGCTCTTTCGGTTGTCTCTGGTGCCGCCGCTCAAAGTCCGAGTCGGCCCATCACGTTCGAACGCTTCACGAAGTCCTGCAGCTTCGCTTCGTCCACGGTCACACCGAGGCCGGGGCCGGTGGGGATGCGCAGTTTGCCTTTCACCGGCACGAACGGCTCCGTCAGCACGCTCTCGCCGAGGAACTGCGGCCCGTTCAACGCGGCGGGATAATTCAGGCCGTGGGCGCCGAATAAAATCAGCGAGCCCGCGAGCGAAAGGTCCGGATCGGTCAGTCCGCTGCCGAGGAAGAGGAGCTTCTGCGCCTGCAGGATCTCAATCTGTTGGCGCCCGGGGAGGAGTCCGCCGCAGCGCGCGGGTTTCACCGCGACGCCGTTGCAGCAGCCGAGTTGGATGTACTCGCGCAACTCGGTCGGCGCCACCATCCCCTCATCGAGTAGAATCGGTAGCGCGGCTTGTTTCACCAGCGCCTGGTAGCCGCTGATCTGGTTGATCGGGATCGGCTGCTCCAGCACGGGCACGCCGAAGTCGGCGAGCATCGGCGCCGCTCGTAGCGCGGTCGGCAGGTCGTAGCCGCCGTTGGCGTCGCACCACAGGAAACCATGCGGCACACGCTCCTGCACGATGCGGCACACCTTCAGGTCGTAGTCGGGATCGGGCGCGACCTTGACGTTGAAATGCTCGAAGCCGCGCGCCAGACCCTCGTCGACGATGCCGGGGATGTCGTCGAGCGTCTTGCTGGCGACGGTCCAGCTGATGGTCAGCTCGGCGGGAGGCGTCTTGCCCCAGAGCGCCGCAACGTTTTGGCCGCGGGCCTTGCCGATGAGGTCGTGCAACGCGAGGTCGACGCCCGCCTTGGTCAACGGGTATCCGGTGGAGTACGACGCGCAAATCTCGCGGTTCATCGCGGCGTGGACGCCTTCGAGGTCCAGGGGATCCAGGCCGAGCACCGCGGGTTTCAGGTAATGCTCCAGCACGATGACCGCGCTCTCCAGCGTCTCGTAGGTCCAGCGTGGCACCGGCACGCTTTGGCCCCAGCCCACCGTGCCATCGTCGGCCGTGAGCTTTACGAATACCGCGCCGCGGCCGGGACCGCGCGGTGTCTCGAAGAAACGGAAGGGCCGTACGACGGGGTAGAGGACGGGGAAGATCTCGAAGCGGACGATTTTCACGGGGAGCGCGGAGTTGTTCGCCGAGGTTAGGCGCCCAACCGCCGAAGCGGCAAGTGGGCACAGCCACTGGCACCACGTCGAGCGTGGGACAGCCGGTTGGGAGCCTTGGCCAAGAAACGCGCAGCCTTGGGCCTTTGAATACCCGACGCCGCGCCTACGCTGGCGCCCGCTGTTGGTTCCCGCGTTATGTCTGATTCCATTTCGGTAGCGCCCCTGCGCCGATCACCGCCCCGTTTGCGCGGCGCGCGCGCGGCTGCGTCGTGGTGGTGGCTGACCTTCGTGGCCGGGGTGCTGGTGGTCTCCTTGCGGGCGGCGCCGGGCGCGGCGTTGGAAATGGCGCCGAGTGCGATCGTGGCCGGGGCCGACGGCCAACGGTTCTACGTGGCACTGTCGGCGGGCAAGGCGGTCGTGGTCGTGGACGAACGTGGCACGCCGCTGGCGCGGATTGCGTTGCCGGGGACCCCGTCCGGTTTGGCGCTGTCGGCGGACGGAACGCAATTGGCCGTTACTTGTGCGGCGCCGGCGAGCGTGGTTTGTCTGGTGGAGGTGGCTACGGCGAAAATCACCGCGCGCCTGCCGGCGGGGCATACGGCGAACTCGCCGGTGTTTAGCGGCGACGGAGCGACCCTGTATGTGTGCAACCGATTCAATCATGAGGTCATGGCGCTGGACTTAAAAACCGGGCGCGCGCCCGGGCGGATTCCGGTCGAACGGGAACCGGTGGCCGCGGCGCTCACGCCCGATGGCAAGTGGCTACTGGTCGCCAACCACCTGCCGGCGATGGCCGCGGATACCGGGAATACCGCCGCGGTGATCAGCGTGATCGATACCGCGACGCGTCGTGTGGCCAAGACGCTCTCGCTGCCGAACGGCGGCAACCTGGTGCTCGGCGTGGCGATTTCGCCCGACGGCCGTCACGCGGCGGTGACCCACAACCTCGCGCGTTACTACGTGCCCACCACGCAAGTTGAGCGCGGCTGGATGAACACCGCAGGCCTGACCCTGATCGACCTCGCCGCGCAGGAGGTGATCAATACCGTGTTGCTCGACAGCCCTGAATCCGGCGCGGCGAATCCGTGGGCCGTCGCCTGGACCGCCGATGGCCGCAGCCTGGTGGTCACGCACGCCGGCACGCACGAGGTGAGTCTAATCGATTTTCCCGCGCTCGCGGCGAAACTGGGGAAATTGCCGGTTGCTCTCCCGGCGGGGCAAACGCCGAGCTACGCGCAGACGAGCAACGTGCGCGGCGACGTGCCCACCGACCTCGCGTTCCTGAGCGGGCTGAGGCAGCGGGTCAAATTGCACGGCAACGGGCCGCGGGCGCTCGCGATGGCCGGCGGGAAGGTGTGGGTCGCGGGCTATTTTTCCGATACGCTGGAGGTGCTCGACCTCGCCACGCGCACCGTGTCGCCGGCGCCGATTGCACTCGGGTCCGGCGGGACGATGTCCGAGGTGAGGCGAGGGGAAATGATCTTCAACGATGCCACGCTGTGTTTCCAGCAATGGCAGAGCTGCGCGTCGTGCCATTCGTATGATGCGCGCGTCGACGGCTTGAATTGGGATTTGCTGAACGACGGCCTCGGCAGCCCGAAAAACGCCAAGAGCCTCGTCTGGTCGCACCGCACGCCGCCGGCGATGAGCACCGGGGTGCGCACCAACGCCGCGGTCGCGGTGCGCGCGGGTTTCCGGCACGCCCTATTTGCGGTCGTACCCGAGGCGTTTCCGGCGGCGGTCGACGCGTACCTCATGTCGCTGACGCCGCAGCCGAGCCCCTTCCTCGAGCAGGGGGAATTGTCCGCCGCCGCCGGCCGCGGCCAGCGGCTCTTTCGGGATCCGCGGATCGGGTGCGCGATTTGCCACGTGCCTCCACTCTTCACGGATTTGCAGAGCCATGATGTCGGGACGAGCAACGGCCATGATGGTCCGGGCGTGAAGTTTGACACGCCGACGCTGGCGGAGGCCTGGCGCACCGGGCCGTACCTGCACGACGGCTCGGCGCGGACCGTGCGCGAGGCGATCAGCGGACCGGATCGTTTCGACCAACACGGCAAGACCGCCGAGCTCAGCGACCGGCAGGTCGACGACCTCGTGGCGTACGTCCTTTCTTTGTAATGGAAAACCGGAGGCAGCCCATGCATGCGACCATCGTGAAGCGGATTGGCGTCGGGGTGCGGTTCGTCCGCGCCGGAGTGGCGGGGATGGGCTGGATGCTGGGGGCAATGGTGTGGGTGGGCGCCGCTTCCGCTCCCGTGCCCCCGGTGCCGGCCGACCCGCCGGCGCTGGCGGGGGTCGACGAGATCGTTTTTGCCGCGCGCAAGGTGAACGAGACCGACGGTCATTGGTACGCGAACATCGGGTACTACGCGCACGATCCGGACCGCAAGGCGTGGCGTGAGGGTGCGAAACTCTATCGGTGGCACCGCCGCACGGGGAAGTTCACGACGCTGCTCGACGATCCGCGCGGTGGCATCCGCGATCCGCAGCTGGACTACGACGGCAAGCGCATCCTCTTCAGTTATCGCCGCGGCGGCACCGAGCAGTATCACCTCTACGAGATCGGCATCGACGGCTCCGGTTTGAAGCAGCTGACGAGCGGTGCGTACGACGACTTCGAGCCGACTTATGTGCCCGACGGCGGCATCGTGTTTGTGTCCACCCGCTGCCAGCGCTGGGTCAACTGCTGGCTGACGCAGGTGGCGGTGCTGTATCGGTGCGACGGCGACGGCCAAAATATCCGGCCGCTTTCCAGCAACAACGAGCAGGATAACACCCCGTGGCCCATGCCCGACGGCCGGCTGCTCTACACCCGCTGGGAGTACGTCGACCGCAGCCAGGTGGACTACCATCACCTGTGGGCGGCGAATCCGGACGGCACCGCGCAGACCAATTGGTACGGGAACATGCATCCGAAGATCGTGATGATCGACGCGAAGCCGATTCCCGGGACGGACAAGATTGTCGCGGTTTTCTCGCCCGGCCACGGCCAGCGCGAGCACGCGGGGCAGATCGTGGTGGTCGATCCCAACGCCGGCCCCGATGAGCTGTCGTCGGCGAAGCCGGTGAACAAGGGCAACCAGTTCCGCGATCCGTGGGCGTTTTCTCCGACGCTGTTCATGGCGGCGCTCCATGCGTCGGTCGTGCTGCTCGACGACCAGGGCGACCAGCGCGAGTTGGTCAAATTGCCCGAGGCCGACGTGAAGGCGGGGCTGCTGTTGCACGAGCCGCGGCCGGTGCTGGCGCGGGCCCGGGAGCGGTTGATGCCGGAGCGGACGAAGCTGACCGAGCCCGTCGGCCGGCTCGCGCTCGCCGACATCTACAATGGCCGCAACATGGCCGGGTTGGCGCGCGGTGAGATCAAGAAGCTGCTCGTGCTCGAGTCACTGCCGATGCCGATCCACTACACCGGCGGCATGGACCCGATCAGCTACGGCGGCACGTTTACGTTGGAGCGGATCGTCGGCACGGTGCCGGTGGAGGAGGACGGTTCGGCGTTCATCGAGCTGCCGGCGCTGCGCAGTTTCATTTTGGTGGCGTTGGACAAGGACGACCTCGCGGTGAAGCGGATGCAGAGTTTCCTCACCGTGCAGCCCGGTGAGACGACGAGTTGCCTCGGGTGTCATGAACAGCGGACGAAGACGCCGGGGATGGCGAGTTACCGCGCGTTGGCGATGAGCCGGCCGGCGAGTAAAGTGGAGCCGGTGGCGGGCGTGCCCGACGTGATCGACTTTCCGCGGGACGTGCAGCCGGTGCTGGATGCGCTGTGCGTGAATTGTCATGGCTACGAGAAGACGGAAGCGGGCGGACCGCGCGCGGGCCGGTTGATTCTGACGGGCGACCGCGGGCCGATGTTCAGCCACAGCTATTACATGCTGACGATTGCGCGGCTGTTTGCCGACGGGCGCAACCAGGCGAAGAGCAACTACGGCCCGCGCGAACGCTGGTCGGCGGCCAGCCGGCTGCTGAAACTCGTCGACGGTTCGCATTACGGGGCGCAGGCGACGCCCGCCCAAAAACAACTCCTGCGCCTCTGGATCGACAGCGGCGCGGCGTATCCGGGAACTTATGCGGCGCTCGGTACGGGTATGATCGGCGGTTATGCGGAGAATCAGCCCGTGGACACCGACAAGGACTGGCCCGAGGCGAAGGGTGTGGCCGACGTTGTGCAGCGCCGGTGCCTCTCGTGCCACGGCGCGGCGGGACGCGTTTTGCCGCGCAGCCTGGCGGACGAGCGGGGGGTGTCGTTTTGGCGGCCGGACCCGGATGATCCGCGGCTGAACACCAGCCGGCACATTGTGTTCAACCTTTCGCGGCCGGAAAAGTCGCTGATGCTGTTGGCGCCGCTCGCGACGTCGGCCGGCGGCTGGGGCCTGTGCCGGCAACCGGAGCAGGCCGCGGGCGGTGGAGCGGTGTTCCCCGGCAAGGACGATCCCGATTATCAGGCGATGCTTGCGTTGAGTGCGGTGGGTGCGAAACGGATCAGTGAGATCAAGCGTTTCGACATGGCCGGTTTCCAGCCGAGGGCCGATTGGTGGCGCGAGATGAAGCGCTACGGAGTCTTGCCCACGACGGCGAAGCCCGGAGATCCGCTCGACGTGTACGCCGTCGAGCAGAAGTACTGGCATTCGCTCTGGTATCAGCCGGCGGCGAAGTAGGCCTGGCTCGCGTAGCCCTGAGCGTGAGTTCAGGGATGCGGAGGCCGTGGTGGGCTAAATCCGCATGCGTCCGTACCCCGTGAGCGCGAGGACGTTTTCCCGGGGGGTGCCGCGCGGGATTTCGCAGCCGGCGCCGATGGCCCATCGGTCACCGCCGGCGGCTTCGCACGCGCGCAGTGCGGCGGTGATTTTCGCCGGCGTGCCGAGTTTCACCAACTGCACGGGATGAAGATTGCCGGCGATTGCCTGGTCGGGGCCGAACGCCGCGCGGGCGGCGGCGAGGTTCACCGGATAATCCAGGTCGATGAGATCGGCGCCAACGTGCGCGAGGCCGTCGAGGAGGTGCGTGGTGTTGCCGCAAATGTGCAGCCGGACCTTGGCTCCCATGGCATGGATGCCGGTGATCAGCCGTTTCTCGGCGGGGCCGATGAACTCGTCGTAGAGGTTGCGGCTGATGAGCGAGGCCGCGGCGTCGCCGACGCCGATGATGTCCGCCCCGGCCTCGACCTGGGCGGCGGCGAAGCGCAGTTCCATCGTGAGGACGAACTCAACGAGTGCGTGGACGAAGGCGGGATCGTCGTAGAAATCCATCATCAGGGTGTTGATGCCGCGGAGATCGGCGGACTCGGCGCACGGCCCTTCGACCCAGCCTTCGATCGCATGTGTGCCACCGGCATCGCGTTTGAGGAGGCGGACGGCCGCGACGCGGTTGGCCATTCGACTCCCCGCACGCTGCGGATCGGGCACGGTGAGGTGGGCCAGTCGCGCCGGGTCGGCGAGCAGCGCCTGCATCTCGTCGATTGCCGGCGGGGCGTCGGGGGAATAAAAGATCTCCGCGCCGCAGTCCGCGGCTTCGGTTGCGGGATCCGAGATCACGCTCACGTGGTCGGCGCCAAACTGGCGGGCCACGTTGATCTGGGCCGCCGCCATGACCTCGGCCTTGGTGGCGTAGTCGAGATAAGGCACGCCCAGCTGCTCCGCGGCCCACATCATCGTGATCGGCAGGGCCGGCCGAGCATCGACGGCGGCATGGCTGAGGAAGGCGAGCAGACGTTCGCGGGGGCTCATGGTTGGGGCACGTGCTTGATGGAGAGATAATAGCGTAGCGGGGAGTGGGGCAATGCCCAAGTTGCCTGTGGCCCGTTGGAACCTAGTCCCGCGGGCCGGCGCGCGACCGCTTCGGGTCGGGGAGTCGGTACGATTGAGGGCGCTCGCGAGCGAGCTGGCCTACGGGGTAGTCGGACGGGTTTTTTTGAGCCATTCGAGCAAGTATAAACTTGCAATCGCCATGTTCTAGCAATTTATAGCTTGGCATGAGAACACCGGAAGCCGACGCCAAACATAAGATCGAAAAATGTGCCGCCGAAGTCCGACGTTTAGCTCGTCAGAGCGGGGGCGTGCCGCCCGGGGGTTGGCTGCGGGCGATGCGCGTGGCTACGGGTGCACCGCAGGGCGTGCTTGCCGGGAAGTTGGGCTGCAAACGTCAGGCGTGGCCGCAGTTTGAGGCCTCCGAGGCGCGCGGAGCGATTTCGTTGGCCTCGCTGCAGCGCACGGCCAACGCCCTCGATTGCGATCTCGTGTACTTTGTGGTGCCGCGGGGAAATGCGGGCGACCGGGCGGCTCGGCACGAGGCCGGCGGTCCAGACAATCCGGACGGCGCGAGCCCGACTTCTCGCTCAACCGGGGCGCCGGAGGACGTTATGCCTACGCACGTCGCCGGCGTGTGGCCGGAGCCGGCGTTGCCGACGGAGTTGCTGTAACGGAAGCGTGGATGCGCGGCGCGCAGGGGTGGCTTTCCGTGGGTTTGATGGCGACTTCGCCGTGCTACGCCAACGTCCGCCCAACGGAGGCCTGCCGGCGGCGCGCAACCTCTGCGCGTGGGCTGCGTCCACCCTTCACCCTATACCGATGAATGTCCGTCACCTCCTCGCCTTCTTGACCCTCCCGTTGTCGGCGCTGGCCGCCGATCTCGCGCCCGATGAACAGTGGCCGCAGTGGCGCGGTCCGCTCGCGCTCGGCGTCGCCCCGAAGGCCAACCCGCCCGTCGAGTGGAGCGAGACGAAAAACGTGAAATGGAAGGTCGCGATTCCCGGTTCGGGCACGGCCACCCCGATCGTGTGGGGCGAGCGGATCTTCATTCAGACCGCGATTCCCACGGGGCAGAAAGGCACGGTCCCCGCAGTCGCGACGGCGGAAGCTGCGCCGCCTCCCCCCGCCGGGGATCGTCCGCCGGGCGGCAAACGCAAGGGTCCGCCGGGCGGTCCTGGTGGCGGCGGTCCGGGCGGCGGCAAGCGCGGGGGCGGCTTTGGCGGCGGCGATAAGCCGTCGGAAGTTTTTCAGTTCGCCGTCCTCTGCCTCGACCGCGCAACGGGCCGCACCCTCTGGCAAAAAGTCGTGCGTGAACAGGTGCCGCACGAGGGGCATCACCAGACGCACGGCTTCGCTTCGGGCTCGCCGGTGACGGACGGCAAGATGCTTTACGCGTACTTCGGTTCGCGGGGGTTGTACGCGATGGATTTCGACGGCAACGTAAAGTGGGAGGTCGATCTCGGCGACATGCAGACGCGCAACGGGTTTGGCGAGGGCACGTCCCCCGCGCTGGCCGGCGACCGGTTGATTGTGAACTGGGATCATGAGGGGGCTGACTTCGTCGTGGCGCTCGACAAGCACACCGGTAAGGAGCTGTGGCGCACGGCCCGGGATGAGAAGACGGGCTGGGCGACACCTTTCATTCTGGAGCACGACGGCGTCACGCAGGCCGTGATCAACGCGGGCACGACGCGGTCCTACAACGTGCAGAACGGTGAACTTATCTGGGAATGCGGTGGCCAGACGGAAAATGTCATTCCGAGCGTCGTGGTCGGTCACGGCCTCGTCTACGCGATGAGCGGATTCCGCGGCAACGCCGTGAACGCGATCAAGATTGGCGCCAAAGGCAACGTGGCCGGCACCGCCGCCGTCGTGTGGTCCTATAACAAGGGCACGCCCTACGTGCCTTCGCCGTTGTTGGTCGGCAACGAGCTTTATTTCTACAGCGGCAACAGCGCGCGGCTCTCGATTTTCGACGCGCGTACCGGCGAGCGCCATGTCGAGGCGGCGCGGATCGAGGGCATGACCGACGTTTACGCGTCGCCCGTCGCGGCCGGCGGCCGGGTGTATTTGGCCGGCCGGGACGGCGCCTTCGTCGTGCTCAAGCAAGGTCCCAAACTGGAGATCCTGGCGCAGAACCGGCTCGACGACGGTTTTGACACCGTGCCCGTACCCGTCGGCAAAGAGCTCCTCCTGCGCGGGCAGAAGAGCCTGTATTGCATCAGCGAGTAGGGTGCTGCCTCCGTCGGCACCGAAATCCGCAACTCACCCCGGGTCGATCTGCGGCCGCGCGTGAACGTGGCCCGGCGCGTGAACGCCGGGACTTTCCGGACGGTCGCGAGCCCGGCGCTCACGCGCAGGGCGACGGGAACTTATTTCAGCTCGCGCACCTTCACATTCCTGAAGCTGCACTCGTCGTTGTGGTACGTGAGCAGGAGGTGGCCGCGGACCTTGGTGCCGAAGCCGGCCACGCCTTTGAACTTGGTCTTCGCGACCTGGGCGAGAACCGCGGGGCTGCCGGCTTCGTACTCGACGATCTTCTCGCCGTTGAGCCAGTGCTCGACGTGGTTGCCCGAGACAATCACCCGGGAGTGGTTCCACTCCCCGAACGGCTTTACCCGCTTCTTCGCGTTCGGTGCGACCACGAGGTAAAATGAACCGGTGCTGGAGAGGTTGTCGCCGTGGATCAGCGTGTCGTCGATCATCTGATACTCGTGGCCGACGACGCTGCTGCGTGATTCGGTGATGAAGTACTTGATGCCGTTGTTCGATTTTTCCGGCATGCTCCACTCCCAGGATAACTCAAAGTCGTCGAATTGATCCTGGGAAATAATGTCGCCGCCCTTGCCGCCTTTCACGCAGATCAAGATGCCGTCCTTCACCTGCCAGCCCGGTCCGGGGCCGTCGGTCTTCTTGAATTGCCGCCAGCCGTCGAGGGTCCGGCCGTTGAAGAGCAGGCGCCAGCCGGCGGCTTTTTCCGCCTCGGTCAACTGATTCGGCGCGGGTGCGGCGGCGCGGGCGGAGAGGGCGAGGGTGAACGCCATGACCAGGGCGAGCAGGGTAAGGGTTTTTTTCATGCGAGGGGGGTAGCGCAGGCGTCCCGCCTGCCGCCGTCAACGCAGATGCAGCGTCGTTCCTGTGCGCTCCGCCCGCGGAGTTGCCGTGGGCGGTGCCTTATGACTTCGTGGGCGCGTCCCGTTATCCCCATGCGTTTTCCCTTTCTCGCTGTCGCCCTGCTCATCGCCGTGGCCGGTTTTGCCGCCGCGGCGTCCGCCCCGATCCCTCGCCTTACCTTGCCGCCGGCCGCCATGGATCGGGCCGGACAGGTCATTGGGTTTCCGCTGCCAGCCGGGGCCCGCGATATCGCGGCCGTGCAGGATGCCGCGGGTCGCCGGCATCCGGTGCAAATCGACGCCGACGGTACGGCGCGCTTCGTGGTGCCATGGCAGCCCGCGGGAGCGGCCCTGACGTTCACGCTGCTGCGCGGCGGGGCGGAGCAGCCGGCTCCGGAGGTGGTGGTGGCGGCGGAGCGCGGTGACCTGCGCGTGAGTGTCGGGGGTGAACCCGTGCTGCAGTATCGGGTTGACCGGGCTGCGCTGCCGCGGGCCGACATCAAGCCCGAGGTGGTGCGGGCCGGCTATATTCACCCGGTGTATTCGCCCGCCGGGCGGGTCGTGACCGACGACTATCCGTCGAACCATGTGCACCACCACGGTATCTGGACGCCTTGGACGAAGACCGGCTTTCAGGGCCGCGCGCCCGATTTCTGGAACATGCAAAATAAGACGGGGGCCGAGGATCTGGTTGCGGTGGATCGCACCTGGAGCGGAGCGGTCCACGGAGGACTTGAGGCGCGGCTACGGATGATGGATCGTTCCGCCCCGCAGCCCGTCGTGGCGGTGAACGAGACGTGGCGTCTGGTCGTTTACGCGCTCTCCGGCGTGCCGCGGCCGGTACGGCTCTTTGATCTCGAGGTGACGCAATCCTGTGCGACGGCGGATCCGTTGATCCTGCCGAAATATCATTATGGCTCCTTTGGTTTCCGCGGCGCCGGCGCGTGGAACGGCCCGGGCGCCGCCGCCCGGTTTCTGACGTCCGAGGGCATCACCGATCGCATCAAGGGCAACGACACCCGGGCGCGCTGGGTTTATCTCGGCGGGCCGACGCCGAACGGGGCGCTGGCGGGCACGACCACGCTGGGTCATCCCGATAATTTTCGGGCGCCGCTGCCCGTGCGTCTTCATCCCGATATGCCGTATTTCAGTTTCGTGCCGCAACAGCTCGGCGAATTTCGCCTCGAGCCGGGGCGGACCTACGTGGCGCGCTACCGGTTCATCGTTTCGGACGGCGACCCGGACCGGGCCATACTGGATGCGTATTGGCACGGCTACGCGCATCCGGCGGCGGCCGTGGTCGTCGGGTTGTAACGCCCTCGGGCGGTTAGCGCAGCGTCAACGGCTGCGCGTGATCCACCGCGCCGGCGGGGCGTTGACCGCGACCGGGACGTTGGCCGTCCCCGAGTTCAACCCGGGCGTTTTCTGCCAGGGTGAGCAAGTGACGTACGACGGCCGGCTCGCGCGCGGACAGCTCCACCGTTTCACCGGGATCGTGCCGCACGTCGAATAACTGCAGCGGGGTCGGCGGTGACTTCCCCTTCTTGCCTTCCGCCGGTTCCGACCGTGGTAGATATACTTTCCAGGGGCCGGCGCGCACCGCCTGGAGATCGCCCATTCGGTAGAAACAAAAGCCGGCGTTGTCCCACGGGGATTTGGCCGTGGCTTCGACGGTGAAAAGGGCGCGAACATCATGTCCGTCGATCGGGCGCGGCGGGGGATTGGCTCCGGCCCAGCGGGCAAGCGTCGGGAGCAGATCGAGGGAACTGCAAAGCTCGTCCTGCACCCGCCCGGCCGGGATCACGCCCGGCCAGCGCACGATGCACGGCAGGCGCATGGCCCCTTCGCTGGTATCGTAACCCCAGCCCCGATACGGGGCGTTGCTGCCTTGGGGCGGGTTGCGCCGGACGGCCCCGTTGTCGCTCGTCCAGATCACAAGGGTGCGGCCGGTCAGCCCGTGTTGTTCCAAGGCGGCGACAATCTCCCCGGTACTCCAGTCGAGCTCTTCCACGCTGTCGCCGTAGGCGCCGTGGCGTGATTTGCCGCGGAAGGCCGGACTGGAAAAGGGCTGCGGCGTCGAGCCCGGCATCGTGTGCGGTACGTAAAGGAAGAAGGGGCGTCCGGCGTTTTCCCCGATGAAGCGCACCGCCTCTTCGGTGCAGCGCCGCACCAGGTGGTTTCGATCCACCGGGGCTTCGATCACGGTTTCGCCGCGCAGGAGCGGCAGTTCCGGCCAGGCTGCGGGCTGCTTGTCCCGGGTCATGTCGTCGCTGTACGGAATGCCGAAAAAGACGTCGAAGCCCTGGCGGGTCGGCAGGAATTCCGGCTGGTCGCCGAGGTGCCACTTGCCGATGCAGGCCGTGGCGTAACCGGCGTCCCGCAACACTTCGGCGAGTGTGACTTCGTCCGGATTGAGCCCGCGGGTGGCGACCGGGTGCAGGACGGGAGCGCCCGTGGCGCTCTGGTGGAGATTCAGCCGCCGCGGATAGCAACCCGTCAGAAACGCGGCGCGGCTTGGGGTGCAAACGCCGCTGGCCACGTAGAAGCTGGTCAACTTCACCCCCTCTGCGGCGAGGCGGTCGACGTGCGGCGTGCGCTGGGCCGTCGACCCGAAGCAACCGATGTCACCATTGCCAAGATTGTCGCAGACGATGAGGACGATGTTGGGGCGGGGAGCGGTCGGAGCGCCCAGCCCCGCGGCCGCGGTGGCGAGGAAAAAGCAAAGCGGCCGGAGCATGGGATTTTCGCGGGATTCAGAATCAATGGCCGGCCGGCTGCTGCCACGGAACGGCGCCGCCGCGCTGGATGTTCAGGCTCAGCACGGCCTGCAGGTCGCGCGCGAGTTTGGGGTTTTTCGCGATCACGTTGTTTTTCTCCAGCGGGTCGGATTTCAGGTTGTAGAGTTCGAGCGGCGCGTAGGGATCGTTCTGCAGCAGCTTCCATTCGCCGCGGATCACGGCGTGGTAGTCCTTGCCGCCGTACGGCGAGCCCCCTTCGCGCCGCACAAAGTAGAGGTCGCGCGGCGCGGTCGCCGGCGGCTGGCCGTGCAGGATCGGGAGCAGGCTCACCGCATCCGTGTCGGCGGGCCGCGCCACGCCGGCGGCCTCGAGGCTCGTGGCGAAGATGTCGAACGTCAGGCCGGCGTAGTCGGTGTGCGTGCCGGGTGCGACGGTGCCGGGCCAGCGGACGATGAACGGGACGCGCAGGCCGCCGTCGTAGTGGCTTTGTTTGCCGTCGCGCCAGGGATCATTGTTGGCGGCGTGCGGCAGGGAGCCGCCGTTGTCGGAGGTGAACACCACGAGCGTCGAGCGATCCAACCCGGTGTCGCGCAGGGTGGCGAGGACGCGGCCGACGCCGTCGTCGAGGTGTTCCACGAGCGCGACGTTGGCGGCGCGTTTGGGCTCCATCCCCGGGGCGCGCTGCTGCACGCGGGAAAGCCATTCGGCCGGCGGTTCGATCGGCGCGTGCGGGGCGTTGTAGGCGAGGTAGAGGAAGAACGGCTGCTTCGCCGCGGCGCGCTCGCGGAGGTAATCGCAGGCCCACCCGGTGAAGATTTCGGTCGCGTGTCCGACCGGTTCGATGACCTCCCGGTTCCGCCGCAGGTAGTTGTTCCCGTGGCGTAGGTGGGTCGTGTAGCTGTCCATCATGTCGCCGAGGAAGCCGTGGAAGAATGCGAAGCCGCGTTCGTTCGGCGTATTCGGACTCGTGAGACCGAGGTGCCACTTGCCGATGATCGCGGTGTGGTAGCCGGCGGCGCCGAGGAGGTTGGCGAGCGTGGGCGCGCCGGGGGCAAGGTAACCCCAGGAGTTGGCCGGTTGCGTGCGGATAACCCCCGGGACGCCGACGCGGTCGGCGTAGCGGCCGGTGAGCAGCGCAGCGCGGGTGGGGGAGCACACCGTGCAGTTGGCGCGCATGGTGGTGAACCGCAGGCCGTCCGCGGCGAGTCGATCGAGATTCGGAGTCCGGACGTCACCCTGCGGCCGGAACGCCGCGACGTCGCCGATGCCGAGGTCGTCGGCGAGGATCACGAGAATGTTGGTCGGGGCGGACGCAGGGGCGGAGCGGAGGAACGAGGGAACGGCGAGCGAGAGCGCGCACACGAGGGCGGGGAGAAAGCGCATGCGGCAGCACGCCACGGCGGGCATGGGGCAGGCAAGCGGCAAAGCGGCGGGCCGCGCGGGGCGCGCGCAAAACGCGGGCTCGACTCGGGCGCCGTCGGTTGTCTGATCGGAAGACCCTTCCCCTGTGCGCCTTGCCCCGCTTGATTTCGCCCGCCGTCGGTTCCTTGGTCGGATGACTACCGGTCTTACCGGCGTCGCCCTGGCGCGGCTGTTGGTCCAGGATCTGTTTGCCGCGGGCGCCGCGCCCCACTTTCCGCCGAAGGCGAAGCAGGTGCTGCAGATATTTTGTCCCGGCGGCGCGTCGCACCTCGATCTCTGGGACTACAAGCCGATGCTCGAAAAGTACCACGGGAAGCCGCTCCCGGGGGCCGAAACGGAAGTTACGTTTCAGGGCAAGAACGGCAACCTGATGAAGTCGCCCTGGGCCTTTGCGCCGGCCGGCCGGAGCGGCAAGATGATCTCGACGCTGCTCCCGCACATGGCGCGGCATGTGGACGACATGGCGTTCATCCACTCGATGACGTCGCGGACGAACACGCACGGGCCGGGCTGCATCGCGATGAACACCTGCTTCACCCGCGAAGGGTTCCCGAGCGCGGGCGCGTGGATCAGTTACGGCCTCGGCAGCCTCAACGACAACCTCCCGACCTTCGTGTCGATTCAGGATCTCCGCGGCGAGCCGCCCAACGGCAAGGCGAACTGGGGCAACGGATTTCTTCCCGCCCAGCATCAGGCCGTGGCGCTTGCCGCCCACCAGCCGTTGCGCAATCTCGGCCGGCCGGCGGAGATTTCCGCGGCGGAGGAGGTCGCGACCCGTGACTTCCTGCGTCAGGCCAACTCCGTCCATGCGACCGCCCATCCGGGGTACGACGAGTTGCGGGCCCGGATGGCGGCGTACGAGCTCGCGGCCAAAATGCAGCTCGCGGCGCCCGCCGTGAGCGACCTGTCGCGCGAGCCGGCCCATGTCCACGCGCTCTACGGCACCAACGATACCAACGCGCTCAAAGCCGCGTATGCCCGCAACTGCCTTCTGTCGCGCCGGCTGCTGGAGCAGGGCGTGCGCTATGTGAGCCTCTACTGTGCGTCGCGCGCGAGTGCGGTCGACGGCCTGTTGAATTGGGACGCGCACAAGACCCTCAAGGCCGACTACGACCGGCACGGTCCGATCTTCGACCAGCCGACCGCGGCCTTGCTGACAGACCTTAAGCAGCGCGGGATGTTGGCGGACACGCTGGTGCTCTGGTGCACCGAGTTCGGTCGGATGCCCACGCACCAGGACGGCACGGCGGGGCGAGATCATAACCCGGATGCGTTCACCACGTGGATGATGGGCGCCGGGGTGAAGGGCGGGGTGAGTCATGGTGCGACCGACGACTTCGGCCGGCGCAGCGTGCAGGACGTGGCGACGGTGTATGACTTTCACGCGACGGTGCTGCGGCTGCTCGGCATCGACCACGAGAAACTTACCTATTACCACAACGGCACGAACCGGCGTTTGACCGACGTGCATGGCCACGTGTTGGAGCGGATTCTGGCGTGAGCACGACGGGCCGCAGATTCGGCGGTGCCGCCGCGACGGCGCGCGGGCTTTTCCGCTACGGCGGGGCCATGCTCGGTTTGCTTGGGGCGGCCCGGGCTTGGGCGGCGGATTCCGCGGGCATCGCTTTTTTCGAGCAAAAGATCCGGCCCGTGTTGGCCGAGCAGTGTTATGAGTGTCACAGCGCGCAGGCGAAAAAGCTAAAGGCCGGACTGCTGCTCGATACCAAAGCCGGTTGGGAAAGAGGCGGCGACAGCGGCACGCCGGTGGTCGTGCCGGGCCGGCCGGAGGAGAGCCTGTTGCTCCGTGCGATGCAGCATGCCGAGCCGGATCTCGCGATGCCGCCGAAGCAGCCGCGTCTGCCGGAGGCGACGCTGGCTGATTTCGTCACGTGGATCCGGATGGGCGCGCCCGATCCCCGCGACGGTGGTGGCGCCGTGGCGCGGCGCGCCGACAAATCCTGGTGGTCTCTGCAACCGTTGCGGCCCGCGGAGCCGCCGGCGGGTCCGTCATCAGATCCGATCGATCGTTACATCGATGCTGCGCTCGCGCCCCAAGGGTTGACGCGCAATCCCCCGGCTCCGGCCCGGGAGCTCGTCCGCCGCATGACCTACGACGTGACCGGCCTGCCGCCGACGCCGGCGGAAGTTGCCGCCTTTGCCCGTGACTACGCTTTGGATCCGGCGCGCGCGACGGAGGCGCTCGTCGACCGGCTCTTGGCTTCGCCCCAGTACGGCGAGCAATGGGGCCGGCATTGGCTCGATGTCGTGCGCTTCGGCGAGAGCATCGGGTTTGAGCGCAACGTGATCATCGACGACCTCTGGCCGTTCCGGGACTATGTGATCGCTTCGCTCAACGCGGACAAACCCTTCAACCGCTTCATCGTCGAGCATCTGGCCGGTGACGTTGTGGGCAAGAACGACCCGGCGGTGGAGGTGGGCACCGCGTTTCTCGTGGCGGGGCCGTACGACGACGTCAGCAACCAGGATGTGGCGGCGAAAAAAAACATCCGGGCGGCCACGCTCGACGATCTGATCACGGCGACCGGCGGGGCGTTCCTCGGCCTCACGCTGAACTGTGCGCGCTGTCACCACCACAAATTCGACCCGATTCCGACCGAGGATTATTACCGGTTGCGCGCGGCCTTCGAAGGTGTGACTCACGGCCGGCGGGTGCTCGCGACGCCGGAGGAGCGCGTGCGGTTTGCCGCGGCGACGGCGCCTTTGAAAAAGGCGAAGGCCGCGCTCGAGACGGAAAAGGCCGCGCTGGACACCGTCATCGATGCGCGGGCGAAAGCGGAATTGGCGGCCCGGCTGGCCACGCGCCACAAGGTCGATCCCCTGCTGACCGAGGAGCGCTTTGAACCCGTCCGGACGCGGCGGCTGCGGTTTGTGATGCACGCGAGTACGGCGAACCCGCGTTCGGCGGGCGCCTCACGTTTGACCGAGTTTGAGGTTTGGAGCGCGGGGGCGGATTCGCGCAACGTCGCGCTCGCGCGCCACGGCACGCAGGCGGCCGGCGAAAAGTCGACGACCGCGGAAGATTTCGCCGCGGCGTACGGTCCGCAGCTCGTGATCGACGGCGACTTCGGGGAGCAATGGTTCATCGGTTCCCCCGCGGTGCTCACGCTGACATTCTCGCGGGAGGAGACCGTTGACCGCATCACGTTCCGCAACGCCAAGGGGGGCGACATCAACGATGAAAAATCCCGGGGTGCGACGCCGTGCGAGTATGAGGTGCAGGTGTCGGCCGACGGACGCGAGTGGCGCACGGTGGCCTCGAGTGAAGGGCGCGAGCCGTGGACGTTGGCGCACGGGGTCGAGCGGCTGCGCCGGACGATTTTGACGCCGGAGGAGCGCCGTCAGTTGACCGACCTGGCGTCGCGGCTGGGTGCGGTGGAGCGCGACCTGAAGGCCGTGCCGCCATTGCGCGAGGTCTTTGCCGGCAAGTTTGCCCAGCCGGCCGAACCGACGTTCGTGCACAAAGGCGGGGACCCGTTGAAGCCGGGAGAGCCGGTGGTGCCGGCGAGCCCGGCGGTGTTGGCGCACGCCGTGGTCGGTTACGCTCTGCCGGCCGACGCGCCGGAAGGGGAGCGCCGGTTGGCGTTGGCGCGTTGGATCACCCGGGACGACAATCCGCTGCCCCTGCGGGTGCTGGCGAACCGCGTCTGGCAGTACCATTTCGGCACCGGTTTAGTGGATACGCCGAGCGACTTCGGCTTTCTCGGGGGCGTACCGTCGCACCCCGCGCTGCTGGACTACCTTGCCGATCGCCTCCGGGCGCATGGCTGGCGGCTGAAGCCGCTGCACCGCGAGATTTTGCTCTCGGCAACGTATCGGCAGTCGGGGTTGTTTCGTCCCGAGGCGGCGCGCGTCGACCACGAGGCGCGGCTCCTGTGGCGGTTTCCGCCGCGGCGGCTGAGCGCGGAGGAACTGCGCGACACGATGCTGGCGGTCAGCGGACAGCTTGACCGGCGGATGGGCGGCCCCGGTTTCCGGCTCTACAAATTTACGCAGAACAATGTGTGCACCTACTTCCCGCTCGATGAACCGGGGCCCGCGACCTACCGCCGCGCGGTTTACCACCAGAATGCCCGGGCCAGCGTGGTCGACGTCCTGAGTGATTTCGATTTCCCGGACATCGCTTTTTCCGCCCCCCGTCGGGTGAACACGACGACCCCGTTGCAGGCCCTCACGCTGCTGAACCACCGCTTCACCCTTGATCTGGCGCGGGCGCTGGCGGGGCGCTGGCACGGCGACGCCGCCGCGCAGGTGCGGCAGGCCTATACGGATGTATTCCAACGGGAGCCGACGGCGGCGGAGTTGGCGGCGGCGATGCCCTTGTTCGCCACGTACGGGCCGGTGGCCTTGGGCCGCGCCTTGTTAAACGCCAACGAGCTTTTGTACGTTGAGTGAGACGTTCCCCCCCCCGACTCCCTTTGTCATGAAACTCCTCCAGCGGTTTCCCCGCGCCCTTGCCGTCACCCTGGCGCTGTTGAGCAGCGCGGTCTTTGCCCAACCCGCGGCGCTTCCCCCCAAGGAACAGTTCCACCTCTTCCTGCTCGTCGGGCAGTCGAACATGGCGGGCCGCGGCGTGGTGACGCCCGGAGATCAGGTGGCGCCGGCGCGCGTGCTGATGCTGAACAAAGACGGCGCGTGGGTCCCGGCAAAAGATCCGATGCACTTTGATAAACCGGGTGCGGGCGTCGGGCTCGGCCGGACCTTTGGCATCGAGGTCGCCGCCGCCACGCCGGGCGTGACGATCGGGCTCATTCCGTGCGCGGTCGGCGGTTCGCCGGTGGCGGCGTGGGTGCCGGGTTATTTCTACGCGGCGACCAAGAGCCACCCGTGGGACGATGCGATCCGTCGGGCGAAACTTGCGCTGTCGGCGGGCACGCTCAAGGGGATCTTGTGGCATCAAGGCGAATCGGATGCGAACGCGCAGGCCGCGCCGCTCTACGAGGCCAGGCTCCACGATCTCGTGGCCCGATTACGCGCCGAACTGCAGGCGCCGGCGGTGCCGTTCATCGCCGGTCAGATGGGCAAGTTTGCCGAAGCGCCGTGGCATGAATTCCAGGATCAGGTCGACCGCATCCACCGGGATTTGCCGGCGAAAGTGAAGGGCACGGCGTACGTCAGCGCCGCGGGCCTTAATCACAAGGGGGACAAGCTCCACTTTGATGCGGAGTCCTACCGGGTGTTCGGTCAGCGGTATGCGGAAGCCTATCTGAAACTGTCGGCCGGCAAGTAAGCCATGATCTCCTTCCCTAATTTCACGGGTTGGCGGGCAAAGTTGAGCGGGCTGTCCCTTTGGCTCGGGCTCGCTGTGGGCGGATCGGTGTGGGCGGCGACGCCGGCGCGGCCGAATGTGGTGTGGATCATTGCCGACGATCTTTCCCCCGATTTGGCGGTTTACGGCTACCCCGGGGTCAAGACGCCGCACCTCGACCGCCTCGCGGCGGAGGGCCGGCGCTACCAGAATGCGTACGTCAGCGCCCCGGTGTGCAGTTCGTCGCGGTCGGCTTTCATTCTGGGCACGTACCAGATCACGACGGGGCTGCACGCGCACGACGTCGAAAATCCGCAACCGCTCGCCGCGCCGTATCGGCCGCTGCCGGCGTTGTTGCGGGAGGCGGGTTGGTTTGTCACCAACGCCGCCGCGCCCGGCACGCAGCGCAACGGCCGGGTGCTCACCAAGGCGAAGACGCACTACAATTTCGCGCACGATCCGGCGCGGGTGTACGACGGCACCGATTGGCGGAAGCGCGCGCCGGGCCAGCCGTTTTTCGCGCAGTATCAAATTGGTGAGCCGCACCGGCCGTTTCCGGTGCCGACGACGTTCGACGAGGCGGCGCTAAAGGCGCTGGTGTTGCCACCGCACTATCCGGACCACCCGCTTACCCGCCGCGACTGGTACGCCTACCTGCGCAGTGTCGAGGAAGTGGACCGCAAGGTCGGCCTGATTCTGGCGGAGCTGCGGGATGCCGGCGTTTTGGAAAACACGGTCGTGATGTTTTTCGGCGACAACGGCCGGCCGATGCCGTGGGGCAAGCAATGGCTCACCGTCGAGGGCCTGCGGGTGCCCTTGATCATCCGCGGTCCGGCGGTCGCCACCCCCGGCGGCGTCGAGCGCCGGCTCGTCAGCATGATCGATCTCGCGCCCACCGTGCTCACGCTCGCGGGGGTGCCGGTGCCCGATTGGATGCAGGGCCGGCCGATTCTTGGCGCGCCGTTTCCGGAGCGGAACGTGATCTTCGCGGCCCGTGATCGCTGCGGCGATGCCGGGGACCGGATTCGCGCGGTGATCAGCGAGACGCACCTGCTCGTGAAAAATTACGATCCGCAGCTGCCCTACCTGAATTGGTCCGGCTACAAGGAGACCAGTTATCCGGGCATGGCGTTGCTGCGGGTGCTCGGGTCCCGCGGGGCGCTTACGCCGCGGCAGGCGGTTTACCTCGAGTCCGGGCGACCGGAGTTCGAACTGTATGACCTGAGGAGCGACCCGCAGGGATTCGACAACGTCGTGCGGGCGCCGGCCCAGGCGGGCGTGAAGGCGAAACTTGAGCACGAGCTCGACGCCTGGCTGCGCGCGACGGGTGATCGCGGGGCGCTGCCGGATCCGGCGACCGAGCCGACGCTACCGGAGATTCAGAAATCTAAACGGCAGGATTATCAGCGCGCGTGGAAGGCCCGCG
Organism: uncultured Opitutia bacterium; assembly: GCA_903820035.1. GTDB lineage: Bacteria > Verrucomicrobiota > Verrucomicrobiia > Opitutales > Opitutaceae > ER46. Next base: position 31,951 of record CAIJFT010000414.1, on the reverse strand, counting down.
GCCTGCCGGCCGAGCCGACCGACGCGGAGCGACTCGCGTGGTGGGAACGGACCTACGGGCTCGGCGCGCCCGCGACGGTCCGCTAGCCGACGATCGGCGCCGGCGGCCCCGCTGGTGGCCGTTACCGATCCCGCTCGTCATCGTCATTCAATGCACATGAACCCCTCATTACGCGCGGCCTTTCGCGGCCTGGTCGTTTCTTCGCTCGCCTTTGCCACCGTCGCTTTCGCCGACGTCCGCCTGCCCGCCCTCTTCTCCGATCACCTCGTGTTGCAAGCGGGGGTGGCAGTTCCCGTTTGGGGTTGGGCCGCGGCGGGGGAGCGGGTGACCGTAACATTTGGGCTTCAGAATCAGTCCGCGACGGCGGGGGTGGATGGCGCGTGGACGGTGAAATTGACGCCGCTGCCCGCGGGCGCCGCGGGGCGTTTGGTCGTCCAAGGTCAAAATCGGATTGAGCTTGAGGATGTGCTGGTCGGCGAAGTTTGGCTGGGCTCGGGTCAGTCCAACATGGCGATGACGGTAAACCGCGCGCAGAATTTTGAAGCGGAGCAGCCGGCGGCGAATTTTCCGCAGATCCGGATGTTCAAGGAGGAGTCGGGCCCGGCGGCGACGGCGCAAGCGACAGGCAAGGGGCGCTGGTTGGTGTGCACACCGGAAAACGTCGGCGGGTTTTCAGCCGCGCTGTACTTCTTCGGTCGCGAGGTGCACCGCACGCTCAACGCGCCGGTGGGCCTGATCAACTCGTCGGTCGGCGGCACGCCGATCGAGTCATGGATCGCGCCGGAGACGCAAAAAGCGGCGCCGGAGTTGAAGGGGTTTTTTACGGACGTGGTGAAGGAGTCGCCCGCGGTGACCGAGGCGGTGCAAAAGAAATACGAGACCGACCTCGCCCGCTGGGAAGTGGCGCAGAAAAAAGCGCGGGCGGAAAAGCAGAAGGCGGCGAAGCGCCCGCAAAATCCGGCCGACGTCGCGGCGCGTAAGGGCAATGTCGGCGGCCTGTTCAACGGCAAGATTGCGCCCCTTGTGCCCTATGCGATGCGCGGGATGCTTTGGTATCAGGGGGAGGCCAATTCGACGCCGGTGAAGGCGACGTATTACGCGGCGCAGCTGAAATTATTGATCACCGATTGGCGGGCGCGCTGGGGCGCGGAGGTGCCGTTCGCGTGGGTGCAGCTGCCGAATTTCGGCGGGCCGGGTCGCGATTGGCCGGTCGTGCGCGAGGCAATGCTGCAGACGCTCGCACTGCCGCGCACGGGCATGGCGATCACGATCGATATCGGCGAGGAGAAGGACATCCATCCGAAGAACAAGCAGGAGGTCGGGCATCGGCTCGCGCTCTGGGCGCTTGGCACCGTTTACGGTCGCAAGGTTGCGGCGACTTCGGGGCCTTTGCCTGCCGGACATGACGTGCGCGGCGGTGAGATTGTGGTGCGGTTTACCCACGCGGAGGGCGGCCTCGGGGCGAAGAGTGGGGCGCCCACGGGCTTCCTGATCGCCGGCGAGGACCGGCAATGGAAGCCGGCGCTGGCGCGCCTCGAGGGCGACCGCGTGGTCGTCGCGAGCGCGGAGGTGCCGCATCCGCTGGCGGTGCGTTACGCGTGGGAAAATTTCCCGACGTGCAACCTGGTCAACGGTGCCGGCCTCCCGGCTTCGCCGTTCCGCACCGACGCGTGGAAGTGAGCGCCTTTATGCGCCGCAAATTGTTCCTGCTTTTGCCTTGGTTGGCTCTCGGGCTGGCGACCGGAGTTGCGGCCGAGCGAAGTGCGGCCAGACCGAACGTACTGCTCATCGTGGCCGACGACCTCGGCTATGCGGATCTTGGCGTCAACGGCGGCGGCGAAGTCCGGACCCCGAATCTCGATGCCCTGGCGGCCGCGGGCGTGCGTTGCACCAACGGCTACGTTTCGGCGCCGTATTGCAGCCCGTCGCGGGCCGGCATGTTGACGGGGCGGTACCAGACGCATTTCGGCCATGAGTTTAATCCCCATGTCGGTGATGAGGCGACGCTCGGGTTGCCGCTCGAGCAACGCACGATCGCCGACCGGCTGCGCGGGGCCGGTTATGCGACGGCGCTCGTGGGCAAGTGGCATCAGGGATTCAGCGCGGCGCATCATCCCCAGTCGCGTGGTTTCGACCACTACTTCGGCTTTCTCGTGGGCGGGCACAATTACCTCCTGCACAAGGATGCCGAGGCGAAGTTCGGTGCGGCGCATTCGCACGACATGATTTACCGCGACCGGACCGTGCAGAAGCTTGAGGGGTACACGACCGACCTGTTCACGGACGAGGCCATCGGGTTCATCGACCGCAACCCGACGAAGCCGTGGTTTCTGTACCTGGCGTATAACGCGGTGCATACGCCGCTGGAGATCGCGGAGCATCTGCTGGAGCGGATTCCCGCGGCTGTTACCGATCCGGCGCGGCGCGGCTACCTGTCGTTGTTGCTCGGGCTCGACGACGCGGTCGGCCGGTTGGTGGCGCATTTGCGGCAGACGGGCCGGGACCAGGACACGCTGATTTTCTTCCTGAGCGACAACGGCGGCTCCGGGCGGAAGCCGTTTTTTGCCTACAACACCGGCGTGAACCGGCCGTTGCGCGGCGACAAGGGGCAGACGTTGGAGGGGGGCATTCATGTGCCGTTCTTCGTCGTGTGGCCGGGACGCCTGGCGGCGGGGACGACCTTCACCGCGCCGGTCAGCGCGCTCGACATTTTGCCCACCGCGACCGCCGTGGCGGGGATACCGCCGGTTGAAGGGATCGACGGCGTTGACCTCCTGCCTCATCTGTACGGAGCGAATCCGGCGGCGCCGCACGAAGCGCTCTTCTGGCGGTTCGGGTCTCAGGCCGCGGTGCGGCGGGGGAACTGGAAGCTCGTCCGTTCGCGGGATTTTGCCGCGAAGGTGACGACGGGATGGGAGCTCTACGATTTGGCCAGCGACGTTGGGGAGAGTCGCGATCTTGCCGCCCAGCGTCCGGAACTGGTCGCCGAGCTCACCCGTGCTTGGGAAAAGTGGAACGGTAAGAATATCACGCCGCGCTGGCATGGCACAGTGAACGAAGACCCGACTGCGCCGGTTGCGCCGGCCGCGAAGGGCAAAGCCAAGGCAAAGTAGGTCCAGACCCCGGCGCGCGTGGAAACGGCGCAGTCGCGTTGGAATGCACCGACAACGGGGTCCGCAGATGCGACCGCGCTTTCGCCTTCGGCCCAAACCTGGCTACGCGCATGCTTGATCCGCGCGACGTGGGATCCAGCCGGCCACTGATCCTCCTCTTTGCTTCCTACCGCTCGACCGTCGCGCAGGTTCGGGCGGTCTCGTAAACGTCGACGCGCGACAGCAGCGGCAGATGGGGCATGAGTTCATGCATGATCCAGGCCGCGAGGTTTTCCGCGGTGCTCGGGACGGGCAGGACATCGTTCAGGATGCGGTGGTCGAGTCGTGCGATGATGGGTTTCACCGCGTCGCTGATCTCGGCGAAATCCAGGACGAAGCCGCGCGCGTCAAGTGGACCCGTGCAGTAGATTTGCACGACGTAAGAATGCCCGTGCATTTCACGGCACTTGTGGCCGGCCGGCAGGTGCGGCAGCGAGTGGGCGGATTCAAAGGTGAAGCGTTTCGAGACGGTGTGTTTCATGCGCCACGGAAATCCTACCGGAAATTTCCCCGATGGGAATGCGGGAAATCAACCGCCCGCCGGCGGCGCGGGGTAACGTAATCCGGGATATTTCTCCGCGGCAGCCTGGCGGCTGCCTACCGCCGGCCATGGCGTAGGGGGCGAGCCGGGCCCGAAATTGCGAGGGACGGGCCATCGTCCGCTTGATTGCCGCGGAATTTTTGTGCCTTTAGGACCCATGCTCCAGTCGCTCCGCATCCGCAACCTGGCCCTCCTTGAGGAAGTGTCGCTCGAATTCGAAGCAGGTTTTACTACCGTCACGGGAGAAACGGGCGCCGGCAAAAGTATTCTCCTCGGGGGGCTGAGCCTGCTGGCGGGCGAGCGGGCGGACAAGACGGTGATCCGTCAGGGCGCGGTCGCGGCGGAGGTTGAGGCGAGCTTGTTCTTCGGCGACGCCGCGCGGATCAACGCGGTGTTGGATGAACTCCAATTGCCGCCCTGCGAGGACGGTCTCCTGATCCTGAAGCGCAGCCTGCCGCGCGAAAAGGCCCCCAAGATCACCGTCAACGGCAGCCTCGCCACGCTCGCGGCGTTGCAGCGGATCGGCGAGCATTGGATTGATTTTCACGGGCCGAGCGAGCCGCGGCGCCTGCTCAAGGACGGTTGCCAGCTCGACCTGCTCGATCTCTTCGGTCGCACCACCAAGGCGCTGGCCGAGTATCGGGAGGCTTACCGTGCGTGGCGGGAGCTGGTCGCGGAGCAGACGCGCATCGCACACGAAACCAAACTGGCGCCGGACCAAATCGACTTTTTGCGCGGCCAGCTCGAGCGACTCGACGGCCTTGCGCTCACCGCGGAGGCGATCGAGGCGCTGGAGCGGGATTTTCAACGCATGAGTCGCGCGCAGGAACTGATCGATCTTTCCGGCGCATTGGCCGCGGGCCTGACTGGCGACGAAGGCGTGCAGGGCCGGATCTCCGAACTGCTGCGGCAGGGGCGTCAGCTCGAGGGCATCGATGTCGCGAGCAAGCCGCTCGTCGACCGCTTGGCCTCGGCGGCGATCGAGCTCAACGACCTCGGCTCGGAATTTTCGGAGCTGGGCCAGGCGCTGCAATTTGATGCCGAGCAGGCGGCGGAGTTGAGCGCCAAGATGGACCTCTGGCTCGAGGTGAAGCGCCGGCATGGGGGTGACCTCGCGGCCGTTCTCGCCGCCCGCGAGGAGATGCGGCGGCGGCTCGACGTGCAGGGTGACTTGGAGGGCACGCTGGCGCGGCTGGAGAAGCAGATCACCGATGCGTGGCGGCAGGCGAAAAAGCAGGCGCAGGCGCTGCGCGCCGCGCGGGAAAAGGCGGCCAAGGAGCTGGCGAAGGTGGCGGCCAAAAGCATCGCCCAACTCGGTTTCAAGAAGGCCGACTTTCAGGTGAGGATCGTGCCGCTGGCCGAGCTGGCGCCGGCGGGCGACTGCGGGGTGGAGTTTTTGTTTTCACCCAACGTCGGCGAGGCGCCGCTGCCGCTGAGCCGCATCGCCTCAAGCGGCGAACTCGCCCGCGTGATGCTCGCGCTCAAGACCGTGCTCGCGGACCTCGATGAGGTGCCGGTCCTGGTGTTCGACGAGGTCGACGCCAACGTCGGCGGTGAAATCGGGCGCGTCGTCGGCGCGCAGATGGCGGGCATTGCGAAGTCGCACCAGGTTCTCTGCGTCACGCATCTGCCCCAGGTCGCGGCCCTGGCGACGTGCCATCTGGTGGTGAACAAGGATCAGTCGAAGGAGCGCGCGGTGGTTTCGATTCGACCGATCCAGGCGAACCGGAAGCAGCGGGTGGCCGAACTCGCGCGCATGCTCGGTGACAGCAAGGCCAAGAGCGCGCTGGCGCACGCCGAGGAGTTGCTGGGAAAGTAGGGGGCGCCGCGCTTCCGATCTGTAGCCCTGCGCGTGAGGGCAGGGAGAGCCAAGGAAGCGCGCGGCTTGCCAAGGTGCCTGCGCTCACGGGCAGGGCTACACCGAGTCGATGCTACCTTATCAGGCGCGCCGGAGGCCCGCGAAACTCCGCCATTTCGCCTGCGGTACGAAGGTGATTGCGATCAAAACGAGCTGGCTGATCGCGAAACTCGTCAGCGCGATGAAGGCCGCGTCGGTGAAGCCGTAGCTGTGCAGGCCGACCCCGAGCATGTTGGTGCCGAACCAGCTCCAGCCGGTGACGATGTTGCCGCCGACGGCGAGGGCCATGAGGCCGCGCTGTTTGATCATGCCGCCCCAGCGGGCGTGGAGGATGATCGCGTTCCAGATCACGATGATGAGGGCGCCGTTTTCCTTCGGATCCCAGCCCCAGAAGCGGCCCCATGACTGGTCGGCCCAGATGCCGCCGAGGATCGTGCCGACGAAGCTGAAGAGCGTCGCGAAGCACACGATGCCGTAGACCATGCGGGCCAGGGAGTCGGCGGTCGTCGGATCGAGCGTCTTCGTGAAGACGCCGCGCACGATGTAGATGATCGCGAGGAAGCCGGCCAGAAAGGTCGCGGAATAGCCCGAGGTTACAACGACGACGTGCGTCGCGAGCCAGAAGTTGGAGTCCAGGACCGCGCGCATCATTTCCAGCGTGTCACCGCTGAGCGACAGGTGGTGGGCGATGAGCAGGGTCGCGAACCCGATGACGCCGGCGGCGACGCTGCCGATGGCGTTCCTGAAGAAGGATTCGAGGATCAGGCAGAGACCGACGGCGCCCCAGCCGACGAATAGCGCGGAGGAGTAGAGGTTGGTGACCGGCGGGCGGCCTTCGAGCCACATCCGAGTGGCGATGCCGGCGGTGGCGACGATCCACGCGATGGTGATCAGCCAGAACGCGGCGCGGCCGAGCGCATCGGGCCAAAGCAGCCAGGAGAACACGGCGAGGAAGAATGCGAGCGCGTACAGCGTCATGCTGGCGTAGAACGGCTGGGCGGCGTTGAAGCGCGCCTCGGCGTCGCACTTTTCGAGTGCCGGGGTGAAACGCTTCGCGAGATCGGAGCGGAAGAGCTCCACGAGCTTGTTGAACTGCTCGGGTTTTTCGTTGCGCCAGGCGTGGCCGAAGCCGGCGTAGGCGAGGGCGGCGGCGTTGACCCGGCCGGAGCGAAACGTCTCGAGCAGCGCGGCGCCGGCGGTCCGCCACGCGGCGAGGTCGGCGTTATCGGCGTCGGGCGGGATGACGAGGAAGGTGGTGGACTCGTTCATCACCACGAATTGCTCGCCGAGTTCGGTCATGGCCTTGGCGACGGCTTCGTCGTGCGGCTGGCCGGCCTGCTTGGCGCGGATGGCGGTGACGCCGGCGGCCACGGTGTCCTGGAACTTCAGCAGCTCGCCGAGGAAATCGGAGCGGCCCGGGGCGGCAAAGCCGTGGCGCAGCCGCTGATAGTGGACGAGGTTGCCGTAGAGCTGGGTGACGGCGCGTTGGAACGACGTGCGGACGGCGGCCTCGACCGGATCGGCCAGGCGGGCCTGGCGCTGAAGCTCGCTGATCTTGGGCTCAAGTTGGCGCAGGGAGAAACGTTTCTCGCCCTGCCCATCCTGGGCCTTCAAGTCGAAGATCGCGAGGACTTCGGGATGCACGATCTCGAAATGCGGATACGTGTCGGCGAGTTCGGGGCGGAAGGCGACGTCGAGCAGCCACTCGGCCGGCAGCAGCTTCCTGCCCTCGGCGGTCGTCACGGTTTGGCGGCCCTGCAGCTGCAGCAGCGAGCTGCGCGCGACGGTATCGATCGGCTTGAGGCGGCCGTTGACCAGCAGCGGCAGGCGGCTGAAGCCGCCGACATCAAAGGCGCCCGGGTTCTTCGGCGCCCGCAGCGTGCTGGCCACGTAGAGGACGGCGAGCAGGAGGGCGGCGAGGGGGAGGAATTTTTTCATGACGGGAGACAGTGGATACGGAGGGCGCGGAATGGCCGGCGGGGTGGGCGGTGCGTTTAGACCCCCGAGGCGCGGGCGATGGTGGAGGGCGTTGCTTGGCGGGCGCCGATCCCCGTGGGGGCAGCGGCTGCGCCAAAGCGCAGCCCGCCGAGGTGGGTGGTGGCGGAACGAGAGGGCACGAACAGGTGGCGGGGGATGCGCCGCGCTCAGACCGCTTTGGGCTGGGGGTGGAGTTTGGCCCGGCGTTTGCCGATGAAGCCGAACAGGTGAATGCAGAACTGCCAGAGGAGGCCGAACGTCATCACCGAGCAGGCGAGGTACGGAATGAGCCAGCTTGGGTTGCGCACCACCTGCAGGATCGTGACCTTGTCGTTACCCGGCTCGAAGCTTGCCTGGTAGAACGTGTAGCCGGCGTACCGCAGCGGGTTGTTCATGTAGATGAGCACCTCGCGGTCATCGCGCCCGTCCTCGGTATTGAGGCGGATGCGGCTGGAGAAATTCTTCGGGATTTCCGTGCCCGAGTAGCGGTCGTGGCTGAATTTCTGAAGGGTGAGCGTGAAGTGTTTGTACGCGCGTTCAAAGCGCATGCCCACGGTGTAGGTGCGGCCGGCGTGCTCGACGCGCTGCGGCGTCATGCGGGGATCGGCGGAAACCAGCCAGGTGCCGATGGGGCCTTCGCCGCTCACCAGCTCGAGGAGGGCGGCGGGGATATTCCGCTCGTCCTGCTTGTACGTCACCGGCTGCGGGATGAGATCGACGTTCAGGCCGATGCCCTGGGTGGCGCGCGGCACCGACGCCGGGGCGGCGGGGTTGCTGCCCTCGCGGCCCTGCAGACCCGAGTTGGGATAGTAGGCCTTGATCACGACGCGGAACGGCAGGCGCGGACTTTGGATACCGCCGCCGTTTTCCACCACGGCTTCGGGGATCGCCGTGACCTCGTCAAAATTGGCGTCGGTCGTATCGACAATCGCCAGCTCGTTGGCGCGGTAGCTCTCCGAGTAGTTGCGCGGCTCGTTTTGCGCGAGGCGCATGCTGAACTCATCCTGCCACAGGCCGGTGAGCAGCTCGCCGACCAGGAGGAGAATCAGACCGGCGTGGGTGAGCTGGATGCCGGCCTTGCGCCACTTGAAGCTGAAGCGGTAGACGTGCGCCGCGATCAGGTTGATCAGCATCACGCCGCCAATGAGGTAGCCGCCGGGAAACACCGGCACGGGGACGTTGCCGACCCGGGTCAGTACGAAGAACGAGCGAAAATATTTCTCCTGCACCGCCCAGATGCCGAGGTTCACCTGATCGAGCGTGGCGGCGAATACCAGGATCATACCCAACACCAGCAGCACGACGGTCAGCTTGAGCGAGACGAAGAAGTCGCGAATCTGACGGACCGAGTCGTTCATTTCGCGGCGGGCTTGATGGTCTCGATGAACTGCAGGAACGCGGTCTTTTCCTGTGCGACGACCTTGTCGGGGCCCATGAGTTTGAAGAACCACGTGGCGCCTTCAAACGGCACCATCACGCCGAGGATGCGCTGCGGCGTGGCGCCGGTGCCGACGAGGTCGACCAAGGTGAGGTGCAGACCGTTTTTGTCGAGGTGCTGGGTCGCGGCTTCGAATTCCGATTGCGCCACCGGCGGGAGCTGGATTTGTCCACGCCACCGGTTGAGGTTGGCCAAGTCGCCGCCGACATCGCCGGGGAAGGCGGTAATCGAAAGATCCCCTTCGCCCTCGGCGCCCTTGATGGTGTAGCTGCCCTTGCGCATTGCGCCGGTGGGCTTGGCGGTCCAAGAGGCCGGGGCGGTCCAGCCGAGTCCGCTGCCACTGGCGGTGGCGACCGCGGTGTTGGCCATGTTCGATCCGCCACCCGCCATCGGCGGCATGGCCGGGGCGGCGGCGGGCGTAGCGGCGGGTGCGGCGGCCGGCTGGGCTTCCTTGGGCACGCGGTAGGTGGTGATTTCCTGCTTGCGGCAGGCGGACACGAGGAGGGTGGAGGCGACGAGGGCGAGGGTGGCGCGACGGGCGTTCATGGAGGGCGGATTAGTCGTCGGGTTGTCCTGAAAATTCAAACCATTCCCGCGGATTTAGCCGATCGGGCCGCACGGCCTTGGCGCGGGGCGGTGGTCGTCGCGGAAAGCGGAAAGTCTGACCGAGTTGTTACGGTTCCGGCGCTGCCGCGGCCGGACCGCCGCATTGGATCATCGCACTACAACTATGAGACTTTCCCCTGTTATCCGTGGTTTCGTCGCCGCCGCGCTTGGCGGCTTGGCCCTCAGCTCCGTGGCGCAAGTGATCGAATTGCGGGCCCGCATCGAAGCGGCGCAGGAAAATCCGGCGACCAGCTCGCCGGCCGCCGGCACCGCGATCATGCTCTATGATGTCCGGGCCAATACCTTCGATCTGATCGTTTCGGTTTCGGGCATGACCAACGTGGCGACGGCTTCGCACCTCCACGAGGGGCCGACCGGCACCAACGGCGGCGTGGTCACTAACCTCGGGGCCGAGGCGGTGTACACGCGCAGCGGGTCAACGCTCACGGCGACGTTTCGCAACCTCCCGCACGGCGGCGACCGGCTGAAGCTCATCCAGGGCGGGGCGTACTATAACCTCCATTCCGCGCAGTTTCCCGGCGGTGAAGTACGCGGACAGTTGATCCCGACGCCGATCCGGCTGGTGGCCAAAATGGACGCCGCACAGGAGCAGGCGGGCGCGCCGACCCCGGTGCTGGCCGGCGTGAATAATTTCGGCGCCGCGGTGCTGTTCTTTGATCCGGCGGCGAACACCATCAGCGTCCGGCACTCGCTGTTCCTGTTCACGAATCAGCTGAGCAACTCGCACATTCACGAAGGCGCGCCGGGGGTCGCCGGTCCGGTCCGGACGAACATCGGCAATAACGCCACGCTCAACGGCTACACCAACACCAACGGTCACATTTCCGGCAGCCACGACCTGCCGTTCGTGGGCGACCCGGTGGTGCTGCTGACCGGCGGCATGTATTTGAATTACCACAGCACCACCTTTGCCGGCGGCCAGTTGCGCGGCCAGATTGCGGTCTCCACCGAGGCGCTCGCGACGCGCTACGGCAATCTTTCGATTCGCGGTTTCGTCGGCAGCGGCGAGCAGGTGTTGATCGGGGGCCTCAGCATCACGGGCAACGAGCCGATACGCACGCTGATCACGGCCAAAGGCCCCTCGTTGGCCGCTTTCGGTGTGACGGGCGCGGTGGCGAATCCCCGGCTCGATCTCTTCGACTCGGCCGGGCGCCTGATTGCCACCAACGATGACGTCGGCGCGATCGTGGCGGGCTCGGAGCTCTCCCGGATTCCGGGCGTTCCAACCAATGCGCTCGAGTCTGCCCTTGTCGTTGTGCTGCCCCCGGGCAACTACACCGCGCAGGTATCGGCGGCCTCCGGCACGGGCGTCGCGCTGCTCGAGACGTACGACCTGCGCTCGCTCGGGGCGGTTGGCCTCACCGTGGCGGCGACCGAGACCCGTGCGCCGCTGCGGGCGACGGGTCTGGCCCTCGCTCAGACTACGGCGGGCAACTCCGCCGCGTTGGAGTTTTGCGCCGCCGTGCCCCTCGCCGTGGCGGTGGCGCAGCGCTAAAGGCGGGTGCGTCATTGGGTCGCCGCGCTTGCGCCGGGGGCGAAAGCCTGGCCACGCCGGAGGGAAGGGCCACGTGGTCGCGGCGGGCTAAACGCGGCGACGTCTCGAGCAAAAACGGTCCGGAGGTGATTGGGTAAACGGGGCCAGGTGCCACGGGTTGCCGGGCTTTTTGTTTTGCGGGGGTCCGGACCGGCCGGAATAGTCGGGCCATGACGGTCTCCCCCCTCGGCGATTCCGCCGTCGTCATCACGCTGGGCGAAAGCCCGGAGCCCGCGGTGTTGGCGTGGGCGGCGGCCGTGGTCACCGCGATTACGCGGAGCGGGCCCCCCGGAATCGTCGATGTGTTTGCAGCCTTTGGGCGGGTGGCCGTTTACTTCGATCCTGTGCCGGAAGCGTGGGATGAAACCTGTCGCCAGATCGCGGAGATTGCGGCTGGGGCGGAGGCGGGGGTGGCCGGCTTGCCGGAACGCACGGTGGAGATTCCAGTGTGCTACGGGGGCGACGTCGGTCCCGATCTTGCGACGGTCGCGGCGCAGGCGCAACTGACGCCGCCGGCCGTCATCGCGCTGCATGCCGGCGCGGATTATCGGGTGCATGCGATCGGCTTTGTGCCCGGTTTCCCTTATCTCGGCGGACTGCCCCCGGCTTTACACACGCCGCGGCGGGCGACTCCGCGAACCGAGGTGGTGCCGGGCAGTGTGGGCATCGGCGGGGCGCAGACGGGCGTCTATCCCCTCGGCACTCCGGGCGGCTGGAATCTCATCGGTCGTACGCCGGCGGTGATGTTTGATCCCGAGCGGGCTGAGCCGGCGTTGCTGCGCGTGGGCGACCACGTGAAATTTCGCGCGATTTCCGCCGGAGAGTTTGAGATGGAGTGGGAGCAGCACCGTCCCGCGCGGGGCGGCGCGAAGCCGCGGCCGGGGGCCGAACCCGGTATCGTGATCGGACGCGCGGGAATGTTCACGACGATCCAGGACTTGGGGCGCAACGGGCAGCGCGCGCAGGGCGTGCCGCTGGGCGGTGCAGCGGATGCCTTCGCGCTCCGCCTGGCCAATCTGCTGGTTGGTAATCGTGAGACGGCGGCGGGACTTGAATTTACCCTGATCGGGCCGGAACTGACTTTTTTGCACGACACGGTGATTGCCCTCACCGGGGCGGCGGTCGCGGGATTGGTCGGTTACCAACCGATACCGGTGCGGGCAGGGACGACGCTGCGGTTGGCGCCGCTGGGTCGGGGCTGTCGCGGCTATTTGGCGGTGGCCGGTGGGATCGACGTGCCGCTGGTGCTTGGCAGCCGCAGCACGTATTTGCGCGGCGGGTGGGGCGGACTTGAAGGACGTGCGTTGCGCGACGGCGATGCGCTGGCGGTGCCGGACACCGGCCGCTTTCCAAGCGGACATTGGAAAATTGCCGAGCGTGTTGTACCGGCGTACTCGGCCGCGCCGGTCATCCGCGTAGTGCCGGCGGCGCAGACGGCGGAGTTCCCGGCGGATTGGGGGGGCGGCGAGTTCGAAGTTTCGCCGCAGTCCGACCGCATGGGCCTGCGGTTGCGCGGGGCGACGGTTGCGCGGACGACGACCCGCGAGTTGGCGTCCGCTCCGGTCTTGCCCGGTACGGTGCAGGTGCCACCCGACGGCCATCCCATCGTGTTGTTGGCGGACGCGCAGACGGTCGGCGGTTATCCGCAAATCGCCACGGTGATCACGGTCGATCTTCCGCTCGTGGCCCAGTTGAAACCCGGCGATCGGCCGCGGTTCAAGGTGGTGACCCCGTGCGAGGCGCGCCGCTTGCTGTTGGCGCGCGAGCGTGCGTTGGCTTTGTTGCGCGAGGGGCTGAAGGAAAAATGGGCCTGACCGTTGATCTCAACTGCGACCTCGGCGAAGGCGCCGGGCAGGACGAGGCGTTGATGCCGCTCATCACGTCGGCCAACATCGCGTGCGGCGGGCACGCGGGGGATGCGGCGACGATGCGGGCGACCCTCCGCCTCGCGCGGCGTTACGGGGTCGGGATCGGGGCGCATCCGGGGTTTGAAGACCGCATCAACTTCGGCCGGTTGGAAAGGCCCGTGACACCGGCGGAAGTGACCGAGCTCGTGCGGGCGCAGGTTGGGGCACTGCAGCAGGCGGCGGCGAAGCAGGGGGCTGCGGTCAGCCACGTTAAACTCCACGGAGCACTTTATAACCAGACGGCGCGGGACCCGGACCTTGCCGCCGGGGTGATCGCGGCGATCCGCGCACTGACTCCCGGCGCCGCCTTGGTTACGTTGGCCGGTAGCGTGCTGGAACGTCTCGCCCGCGCGACGGGAGACTTCGCGGTGGTGGCGGAGGTTTTTGCCGATCGGACGTATCAGGCGAGTGGTACGCTGACGCCCCGGAATCGCCCCGATGCTTTGATTGAGGATCCGGTGCGGGCGGTGGCTCAGGTGTTGCGGATGGTGCGCGAGGGCAAGGTGCAGTCGACCGAAGGTCCGGACGTGGTGATCCGGGCGGACACGGTGTGCCTCCACGGGGATGGGGCGCAGGCTGTCGGGTTTGCGCAGCGGTTGCGGAAAGAACTCGCGGCGGCCGACATCACGGTGCGAGCGTTCGCCGTATGAGTAAGCCGGCCCGCTCGTCGCGCCCCGCCCCGCGCCCGATCCTCCTCACCGGCTTCGAGGCTTTCGCCGGTGCGACCGTTAACCCCACCGAATCCATCGTGGCTGCGCTCAATGGCCGCGTCATTGCCGGCCGACGCGTGATCGGGGTGATTTTGCCGTGTGTTTTCCGGCGGTCGACGACCGTGCTCCTGCGGCAACTGCGGGTGGAGCGACCGGACGTGGTGATCTGCCTCGGGTTGGCCGGAGGGCGGGCGGAGATCACGCCCGAGCGGATTGCGATCAACGTCGATGACGCGCGGATTGCGGATAACGCCGGTGGTCAGCCCGTTGACCGGCCGGTCGTGCGGGGTGGCCCGGCGGCATATTGGTCGACGCTGCCGATCAAAGCGATGGTCGCCGAGCTGCGGGCACACGGGCTGCCGGCGAGTGTGTCGCAGTCCGCGGGGACCTTTGTCTGTAATCACGTTTTCTACGGACTGATGCATGCGCTGCGGCGACGGCCGGTGGTGCGGGGTGGGTTTGTCCACGTGCCTTTTTTGCCGGAGCAGGCGGCCGCCGGGCAGGCGAGTCTCCCGCTCGCGACGCAAATCGATGCCGTCGTGCGGGTGATCGAGGTCGCGGCGCTAAGGCGGCGGGATCGCCGGATCGGCGGCGGAGCGACGCATTGACCGTCGGGCTCCGCCCGGCCCGACCATTACACGCGATCTCGCGCGGCATCGATGGTCACGATGCACACGTCGTCGTCGAAGATGTCCCGGCCGCTGAAGGTGCGGACGGTGGCCAACAGCCGCTCGGTGATGCCCGGGCCGTCGAGGTCCGGGGTGAGCGAGACGAGTTGTTGCAGGCCGTCCTCGCCGAATTGGTTGCCCGCGGCGTCGATGGCTTCGATCAGGCCGTCGGTGTAACCGAGGAAGAGGTCGCCGGGATTGAAGGCGCATTCGAGCTTGGTGTAGGCGAAGCCGCCGACCAATCCGGTGGCGGGCTCGGGATCATCCGGAGCGAGGCGTACCGCGGCGGCCTGGCCCAAGCGGCGGATCAGGGGCGGTGGGTGGCCGGCGTTGGCGTAGGTTAGAGTGCGGTTGGCGGTGTCGATTACGCCGAAGAAGGCGGTGGCGAAGACCGGTTGGCCGGTCTGCTCCAGGATGGGGACGAGGCTGCGGTTAATTTCGCCCAGGACATCGGCCGGGCTGGCCGTGCGCACCCCCATTTCCTCCACCACGCCGCGGATGAGGGCGGTGACGAGGCCGGCGCGGACGCCGTGGCCCATGACATCGCAGACCAGCACGCCGCAGCGGGTGTCGGAGATGCGCACGATGTCGAAGAAGTCGCCGCCGAGGGTCGTGGTCGGGATGTAACGGTGGAAGAACCGTAGCGCGCTGGCTTCCGGCGGGGCGTTGAGCGGGAAGATCGGATACGCGCGGTTCAGGAAGGATTCCTGCACTTGTCGCGCCATCTTGAGGTCGGCCTCCATCTCGGCGTTGCGCAGGCGGAGTTCCTCCTCCGCCTTTTTCCGGCGCGTGATGTCGTGGCTGATGCCCACGAGGCCGATGAGGTTGTTCCGGATATCGCGCAGCGGCACCTTGGTCACAAGGGACCAGTGCACGTCGCCCGCGGGGTCGAAGTCGGATTTCTCCTGGTTAAGGATGCCGGCGCCGCCGGAGTATACTTCGCGGTCGTCGGCCAGCGCCTGCAGTCCGCGTTCCCCGGGGAAGAAATGCAACGTGGTGCGGCCGGTTGACTCCTCTTGGGTTTTGATGCCGAGGGCCGCGAGGTGCGCCTGATTGTTGAGCACGTAGCGCGAATCCAGGT
This sequence comes from uncultured Opitutia bacterium, assembly GCA_903820035.1. Lineage (GTDB taxonomy): Bacteria > Verrucomicrobiota > Verrucomicrobiia > Opitutales > Opitutaceae > ER46. The sequence continues at coordinate 16,458 of CAIJFT010000414.1, read as the reverse complement.
CTTTGACGTAAAGTCGACTCGGTAGGTGATCGATGATGGTCCGGAGCAGGTTGCGCTCCTCCTTGAGTTTTTCCTCGGCTTCCTTGGCGGCCGTCACATCGCGGGTAAGGCCGAAGGTCCCGACGATCCGGCCGCGGGCGTCGCGCCAGGCCATCTTGGTGCTCGACGCCCAGCCCTGCGTGCCGTCGCGCATGGTGACCCGCTCGGTCCGGGCGATGATCGGGGTGCCCGTGCGGATAATCTCCTGTTCGTCGGCAAACGCGTGTTCGGCGTGCGTGCGGGAGAAAAAGTCGAAATCGCTCTTGCCCGTGCACTCGTCGGGGGAGGCGGCCCCGAGATAGCGGGCATGGGCGTCGTTGTTGCGGACGAACCGGCTTTGCAGATCCTTGAAGTAGATCCGGTCCGGAATCGTGTCCATCATCACCCGGAGGAGGGACGAATCGAGGGACTCGTTCGGCTCGGGGGTGGCGGGCGGGGTCGTGCGGTCGGACACTTCGCTCATTGAGGTGCCGACGCTAAGATTAACGGGCCGGCGTGCAACGGTTGTTTACGGTGGCGCGCGCCACCGTCCGCTCTCGCCGGCCATGTCAAACGGGGCCGGCCTATTCCTTGACGATGGAGAACCAGTCCCGCTTCTCGCCCTTGTCGTTCAGGAAAACCAGATCGAGCTTCAGGCCGTCGACATCGATGACGGATGAGCCGGGCTCGTTGAGGGCGATGAAGAACGCAGGGTGGTTGAGTGCCGGCGGCTTCGTCGCGCTGCCGGCGTGGCCGGCGCTGCCGGTAACCACGTTGATCTCGCCGTTGCGCGGCGTGCGGGCGCGCGGCTTGCGGTACACGCCTTCGCCGTCGGACCGGCCGTTGCTCTTTTGCTTCACGTGGGCCGCGGCGTCGAAAGTGGTGCTCTTGCCGTAGTGTCCGTCCATCAGCCAGGAGCGTTCGTAGACGTGGGAGTGGCCGGTGAGAACGAGGTCGACTCCGCCCTGCTCAAGGATCGGAAGGAGGTTGGTCCGCATGTCGTTCATGCGGCCGCCGCTGTCGGTGTCCTTGTCGGAATCATGCGTGCCCTTGGTATAGGTCGGATGGTGGAAGTAGGCGATGATCCAATCCCGCGTGGTCGCGGCGAGATCGGCCTTGAGCCACTGCGCCATCGCGCCGGTCGGGGTGCGGTCTGAGTCCTGGGAGTCGAGGCAGATGAAGTGGATGTTGGCGTAGTCGAAGGCGTAGTAGGCCTCGGTGCCGGTCATCAGCCCGCCGGCTTCGCCGCGCGTGGGCAGCGTGAAAATGTCATAGTACACCCCCGACTGGGTGCCGGAGTTGGCGCTCTTCTGGTCGTGGTTGCCGAGGGCGGGCCAGACCGGTGAGGTCGCGAGGGTTTTCGGGTAGATTTCGAAGATGGCCTTCTGGTAGTCGGTGTCGGTGCCATCCGGATACGCATTGTCGCCCAAGAGCAGCCAGAGATCCGTGGCGCGGGTACCGGTATACTTGTAGTACGCGTCGCGCACCGCGGTTTGGGTGGCGTTCTTGGTGCCCGGGTCGCCCAGGACCCAAATGCGGGTGGGCTGGGCTGGGCCGGCGACCGGTGGCGTGGTGAAACTGTTGATCGCGGCGCGGCCCGGGGCGTCCTCGGCTGGGGCCTTCTTATCGGCGGCGGGCGGGGGCACGGCGGTGGCGCCGACTGAGTAGAAATAGCGGGTGTTCGGCTTCAGGTCGGCGACCAAGACAATGTGCTCGGCGCCGATCCCCTCGGCTCTGGCCGTGCTCGTGAGTTGGTTGCGCTCGAGGCCGTAGGACACGACCGAGGCCTCGGTGGTGTCGGTGCGCCAGCGCACGACCATGCTCGTGGGTGTCGCCGTCTGCAGATACGGTCCCCGGATGATGGTGGTCGCGGCGTGAAGCGCGGAAAGTGCGCTGAGGAAGAAACCAATGAGGAAGTTGCGCAGTGGCATGGTGGTCGAGGTTCAGGAATTGGACAAACGGTGGAGTTCGTTCGCAAGCTGCTTCACCTCGGGTGAGGCGCGCAGCCAGTCGGGTAAGTCGGCGATCCGGGACAGGGCTTCAAGGTATGACGTCCGCGCTTCGCGGAAGCGCCCGGCGCGGGTGAACAAATCGCCCCGGCGCTTGAGCCACGACTCCTTGCGTTCGCTCTGGGCGGCGACCTGGGTGATACGGCGGGCGGCGGCGTCGATTCGGCCGAGCGATTCTTCCAGCGCCAGCGCGCGGAGTTGCAGGGCGAGCGTGGGACCAAGCCGGGCAATGCCCTCGTCGATGCTCAAGAGTGCGGCGGCCGGCGGGAGCAGGGCGGCGCGTTCCAGATATAAGTCCGGTGACGGGGTGGCGGTGGCGGCCAGCGCGGTGTTGAAATCGGTGACCGCGGCCGCCGGTTCCTTGAGGGCCGCGAGGGCGCGGGCGCGGAGCACGCGCGCTTCGATGTCCTGCGGAGTGCGCGCCAAAACGGGGTCGAGCAGGCGCCGCGCCTCAGCCGGTCGGCCGCCGGCGAGTTCCAGGGCGCCTCGGGCGATATTCAGCCGGGGTAGTTCGGGCGCCAACTCGGCGGCGCGAAGGTAATTAGCCTCCGCTGCGACGGCATCATCGTGGCGCGCGTAGAGTTCGCCGCGTTCGAGGTATAACGCGGCCGCAGTTGGGCGCGCGGCGATATCCGCATTAAGCCGGGAGAGCGCGGCTTCGATTTCCGGATGGGCCCACGCTCCGCCCGCGCAAATCAGGGTGGCGGTGGCGGTGAGGGCGCGAAGCATCGAAAAGACGTTGCGGCGACTGCAGCCAACCGGCAACTCCCGCCAAGACGACGGCGCCGGGATTTCGTTACGTGACGATCGGGTGGCGCGGCGGGCTTCCGGTCCGCGCCCCGTGGGACCAAGCCGCCTCAGGTGTTGAAGCGGAAAAGCGCGACGTCGCCGTCCGCGAACACGTACTCCTTGCCCTCGAGCCGGTATTTGCCGGCTTCGCGCGCGGCGGCGACGCTGCCGAGGGTCGTGAGGTCCTTGTAGGACACGATTTCGGCCTTGATGAAGCCCTTCTCGAAATCCGTATGGATCACGCCGGCGGCCTGCGGGGCTTTCCAGCCCTTCTTGATCGTCCACGCGCGGACTTCCTTCTCGCCGGCGGTGAAATAGGTCTGCAGGCCGAGGAGATCGTACGCGCCCTTGATCAGGGCGGAAACGCCGGAGTCGTCGACGCCCAGATCCTTGAGAAACGCCTTGGCGTCCTCGGGGGTGAGGTCGATCAACTCGGACTCGATTTTGGCGCTGATCGGCACATACGCGGCGTCGTGATGGGTGCGGACGTAGTCGGCGACCTTCAGGACGAACGGATTTTGTGCGGCGGTGGCGAGGTCGCTTTCGGCGACATTGCACGCGAACAGCACGGGTTTGGCGGTCAGGAGCTGAAACAGCTTCATCATCGCCTTCTCATCATCGGTGGCGGCGAGCGTGTTGGCGGTCTTGCCGCTGTTCAGGTGAGGGTCGAGTTTGGTTAGCAGGGCGAGCTCGGCGATCGCATCCTTGTCACCGGCCTTGGCGCTCTTTTGGGTCTTGGTCATCCGCTTGCTCACCGCGTCGAGATCGGCGAGGACGAGTTCGGTGGTGATAACCTCGATGTCGCGGACCGGATCGATGCCGCCCATGGTATGGACAATATCGGGGTCCTCAAAGCAGCGTACGACTTGCACGATCGCGTCCACTTCACGGATGGTCGCAAGGAATTGGTTGCCCAGACCTTCGCCCTTGCTGGCACCGGCGACGAGCCCGGCGATATCGACGAATTCGATCGCGGCCGGGACGACGACGTTGGTTTTGGCGATTTTCTGGAGCACGTAGGAGCGTTGATCGGGCACGATCACGACGCCGACGTTCGGATCGATGGTGCAGAACGGGTAGTTGGCCGCCTCCGCTTTCCGGGAACGGGTGAGCGCATTAAAGAGAGTGGATTTGCCCACATTGGGCAGGCCGACGATTCCAGCTTTGAGCATACAGGAAGGGATTGAGTTTGAGGAAGGATTTGGAAAAGGGTGGAGTCCGGCCCGGGCCACCGGTGATTCCGCCGTTGCGCCGTCGCCGGCCGACGGTCCGATGGCAAAGGAGCGAAGACAGCGGCTCGAACCGATGCTTGACAAGCCGATTGTGGGCCGGTCTTGTCGTCAGCTTTTCCAAGCAAGAATCGCTCCGTAAAACATCCGACATGGCTCTCAAAATCCGTCTCACCAAGGTTGGCTCCGTGCATCAACCGCTCTATCGCGTGGTTGTCGCTGAAGCGCGTTCGCGTCGCGACGGCGCGGCGGTCGAGAACCTCGGGACCTATCGCCCCGGCGACAAGGGCAGCCCGATTAACGTCGATCTAGCGCGCGTGGATTATTGGCTGAGCAAGGGCGCGCTGCCCACCAGCACGATGCACGCGATGATCAAGAAGGCGCGTCGCGCGGTGGTTGCCAAGGCCTGACGCCCGTCGTCCTGATCACGCCTCAGGAAGCTTAGGCGCCTCGGACCTCACGTCCGCCTGCCCTCTCGTAAGCCTCGGATTATCCGAGGCTTTTTTCTTTTCCCCTGCGCTCAACCTCATGCCGCTCTCGATCGATGTCTTGACGCTCTTTCCGCGGATGCTCGACGGCTTCCTGACGGAAAGCATCCTGGGCAAAGGGCTTGCCGCCGGCCATTTGGCGGTGCGGGTGCACGATTTGCGGGCTTGGTCGACTGACAAGCATCGCACGGCGGACGATCGTCCGTTTGGCGGCGGGGCCGGGATGGTAATGAAACCCGAGCCCGTGTTCGCTGCGATCGAGCAGCTGCAGACTCCCGGTTGCCGGCGCATCTATCTTACGCCCGACGGCACGCCGCTCTCGCCGGCACTTGCACAGGAGCTTTCGCGCGAACAACACCTCGTTTTTCTGAGCGGACACTATGAAGGGATCGATCAACGTATCCGCGACCGCGTGATCGACCAGGAGATTTCCATCGGTGATTACGTGCTGACAAACGGCACCTTGGCGGCGGCGGTGGTGATCGATGCGCTTGCCCGTTTTATTCCCGGCGTACTCGGGGAGGAAAAGTCATTGACGCACGAATCCTTCACCAGCAAGTTGCTCGACTTTCCTCAATACACGCGTCCCGCCGAGTTTCGGGGCATGTCAGTTCCCGAGGTTCTGCTCTCGGGAAATCATGCCGAAATCGAAAAATGGCGGGTCGCGCGACAACTGGAGAAAACCCGTCAGGTCCGACCCGATTTACTCAAATAACTCACTGCCATGAACCCGATCATCCAAGAAATCACCGCTTGTCAGGTGAAGAAAGACGTCACGTCGTTCAAAGTCGGCGACGGTGTGCGCGTGCACACCAAGGTCCGCGAAGGTGACAAGGAGCGCGTGCAGGTTTACGCGGGTATCGTGATTGCCCGCAAGGGCTCCGGCATCCACGAGACGTTTACCGTCCGCCGCCTCAGCTACGGCGAGGGCGTCGAGCGCGTTTTCCCCGTGAACTCGCCGAACATCGAGAAAATCGAGGTCGAGCGCGAGTCCGAGGCCATGAAGGCCCGGCTTTATTACCTGCGTCGCCGCACCGGCAAGGCCGCCGTCGCGATCAAGGAAAAGGATCGCGCCGCCGAGATCCACGCCCAGCACGAGGCTGAGAAGCTCGCCAAGGCCAAGGCCGCCGCCGCTGCGGCCAAGCCGGCTGCCGCCACGAGCTGAGCTCGATTCGGTTCACCATCAATTTCAGGCGAGTCCTCCGGGGCTCGCCTTTTTTGTGGGCGCGTTCGGACCCGCCCTGTTCCGCCACCGTAGGTCAGGCCGCTTGCGCGCGCGCCCACGAGGATTGATTGATCGGTTTTCGCGCCCTTACCGGACGCTCACCGAAGTTCGGGCTTTCCCGCCGCGACCTCGCTCTCTAGGGTTGGCCGCAATTTTCTCATGACGCTGCAAACACATCTCCTCGCTAAGGCGGCCAATCAGGCCCGCGGACTCGCCATCGACGCCGTGCACGCGTGCTCTTCCGGCCATCTCGGCCTGCCGCTCGGCGCCGCTGACCTCGGGGCGGTTCTGTTCGGTCACGCGCTTTTGCACAACCCGGAACGCCCGCGTTGGATCAACCGCGACCGCTTCGTGCTTTCCGCCGGTCACGGCTCGATGTTCCTCTACGGTTGGCTCCACTTGAGCGGCTACGATCTGCCCCTGGAGCAGGTGAAAAAATTCCGTGTTCTCGGCTCCACCACGCCCGGGCATCCGGAATTTCACGAGACGCCTGGCGTGGAAGCGACCACGGGCCCGTTGGGACAGGGTATTGGCAATGCCGTTGGTATGGCGGTCGCCGGCCAGATGGCCGCGGCGCGTTTTAATACGGCCGCACATCCGATTATCGATTACCATGTGGTTTGCCTCGCCGGCGACGGCTGCATGCAGGAAGGCGTCGCGATGGAGGCCTGCTCGTTCGCCGGGCACCAAAAGCTGGATAACCTGATCCTGATCTACGATGCCAACGAGGTCACCCTCGACGCGATGGCCGACCGCACCCAGAGCGAGAATACCGCGATCCGTTTCAAATCGATCGGCTGGGACGTGCAGACCGTGGACGGCCACGACATGGCGGCCTTCCTGAAGGCCTTCACCAAGGCCAAGAAGACCAAAACCGGTAAGCCGCAATTGATCATCGCGAAGACCATCATCGGCAAGGGTATCGCCGAGGTGCAGGGCACCGCCAAAGGCCACGGCGAGGGTGGGGCCAAGTTCGCCGCGACCGCTCGCGCGGCCTGGGGGCTGCCGCCCGACCAGCACTTTTTTGTCAGCGACGACGTGCGCGCTTACTTCGATGGCCACAAGCAGCGCCTCGTTCGCACCTGCAACAAATGGTCGAAGTCGTACCGCGCCTGGCGTGAAGCCAATCCCGATCGGGCCGCGTTGCTCGACTCCGCGTCGGCCGAAAACGCCCCCAAGGCGGCCGCGCTCTTGGAAAAAATCCCGGTATTTCCGGCCGACGCCAAGCTCGCCAGTCGCGCCGCGGGTCGCGACGTCCTGCAGCCGCTTGCCGCCGCCTTGCCCCTGCTGATCGGCGGTAGCGCTGACCTCTACGGCTCGACCCTCAATTACATCGCCGCCGACAAGGATTTTGACGCTTCGAATCGGACCGGTCGCAACGTCCGCTTCGGCATCCGCGAGCACGGCATGGCCGCGATCGCCAACGGCATCGCCTACGATGGGCTTTTCCGCCCGACGATCGCCACCTTCCTCGTATTCGCCGACTACTCCCGTCCGGCGATGCGCATCGCCGCGCTCGCAAAGTTGCCGGTGGTTTACATCTACACGCACGATTCGATCGGCGTAGGCGAAGACGGCCCGACCCACCAGCCGGTGGAAACGATTGCCGGTCTCCGCGTTATCCCCGGCCTCGACGTCATCCGGCCCGCGGATCCCGAGGAGACGGCCGGTGCTTTTGCGGCTTCGCTGGAACGCGTGGACGGCCCGACGCTGCTCGCCCTGACGCGCCAGGCGCTTCCGAATCTCAATGACATCCCGGTGGCGACGCGTCGCGCAGGGGTGCTCAAAGGCGCTTACATCGCCCTGAAGGAGACTGCGGCGCTCACGCATATTCTGATTGGGACCGGCAGCGAGCTGCAGTTGGCGCTTGCCGCGGCCAAAACGCTCGGCGCCGGTGTCCGCGTGGTCTCAATGCCGTGTACCCAGCGCTTCGACCGCCAGACGGCGGAATATCGCGAGAGCGTGCTGCCCTTGTCTTGTCGCAAACGGGTGGCGGTTGAGGCGGGCGTCACCGTGCTGTGGTACAAGTATGTCGGCCTCGACGGTAAGGTTGTCGGCGTGGACCGCTTTGGCCTCAGCGCGCCGGCTCCGATTGCCTATCAGGAGTTGGGGGTTACCACCGATGCGGTCGTTGCGGCGGCGCAATCGCTTTGATCGGGCAGCCGGAACGGCGGGCCGGGGGCGCGCCGTTCCGGCATTAGGCTACTCTTGTATCCGGAAAGCGGTTCGGAATTGTGCCTGAAATACGTCCGGCCGGCTTGCCTTTGTCATTAGGCTCCTAATTATCTGCCGCCTTACTTTTATATGCCGTTGCTCATGCTCAAGGATCTTCCGCGCTACGAGTGCCTGCTTGAGGCCTCGCGCGAGTATCCGGACCTGAATCCTTCGGCGACCGATGTTTTTCTTAACCTCCTGCGCGCCGGAGACGAAGCGTTTCGGGTCGTGGAGTCACATCTCGCCCAGCACGATATTACCCAGGGTCGCTTCGCCGTGCTGATGGCGTTATGGGCCAATCCCGACGGCGCCGAGGCGCTGAGCCCGGCGCTGATCGCCGAGCAGACGGGGGTTACGCGGGCGACGGTCACCGGCTTGGTCGATACGTTGGAAAGGGACGGACTGGTGGCGCGGGCCCCGGACCCGGAAGACCGACGGATGCTGACCGTGCGTTTGACCCCCCGGGGCGTGAAGCTTTTGCAGCGAATCATGCCGACCCACTTCCGCCAAATGGCGTGGCTGATGGAGCCGCTCACCGAGGGTGAGCGCAAGACGCTCGTCCGGCTGCTCACCAAGGTGGTGGAACGTGCCGCCGAAGCGGATGCCTCCGCCACTCCGGTCGCCGCCCGTTGATTTTCCGTTCAAACCGTTCTCTTTTCCCATGCTCAAGAAGGTCATCGTCTATTCTTCGACCGTACTCGGTCTCCTCGTCGTCATCGTCGCGCTGGGTGGCACCAAAGCGCTGCAGTTTTCCGCCATGGGCGCGGCGGCTGCCGCTTTCGTCCCGCCGCTCGAGACCGTGACTGCCTCACCGGTTCGGGATGAACCGTGGGAAAATACCCTGGTCTCCACCGGCTCGGTCGCTGCCGTGCAGGGTGTAACGGTCGGCGCCGAAATGCCCGGCAAGGTCGTGCAAATCGCCTTCACGGCCGGAGCCACCGTGGCCGCCGGAGACTTGTTGGTGCAGCTCGATATCTCTTCCGAGCAGGCCCAACTCCGCTCGGCCGAGGCCGCGGCGGAACTCGCCAAATTGAATCTCGCGCGTGCCCGCGCCCTGCGGGAGAAGAATTCCAACGCCGCCGCCGAGCTCGACCAAGCCGAAGCCCAGGCGAAACAGGCCGCGGCTTCCGCCGACAATCTCCGTGCGATCATCGCCAAGAAGACGATTCGCGCGCCGTTCGCCGGCCGACTCGGCCTGCGGCTGGTTAACCTCGGCCAGATCCTAAAAGACGGCGAGGCGATCGTGACGCTGCAGACCCTCGATCCGATCTTCGTGAATTTTTCCCTGCCCCAGCAGCGGCTCGCGGCGATCTCCGTTGGCGGCACCGTGCGCGTCACCAGCAACGCCCTCGGGGATGATGCCGTCGTCGGCAAGATCACCGCCATTGCCCCCGAGGTGGACACCGCGACCCGCAATGTGCGGGTGCAGGCCACGTTGGCCAACTCGTCGGAGCGACTGCGCCCGGGTATGTTTGTGTCGGTGACCATTGTGCTGCCGGAAAACGGCCGTCACTTGATCATCCCGTCCACTGCGATTTTGTATGCGCCGTACGGAGACTCGGTCTTCGTGGTCGAGGACAAGAAGCACGAGAAGTCCGGTGAAGTGCAGAAGATTCTCCGGCAGCAGTTCATCCGCACCGGCCCGGCACGCGGCGACTTCGTCACCGTTCTGTCGGGGCTGAAGGCCGGGGAAATCGTGGTGACTACGGGCGCGTTCAAGCTCCGGCCCGGCATGGTGGTCGTGATCGACAATAAACTCGCGCCGGATGCGAAGCTCGCGCCGAAGCCCGACAATACCTGAGCCGCGCCCGTCCGCGGCCTCTTGTTTGCGCGTCGACCCGACACCCATGAAATCTTCCTTCACCGACCTCTTCATTAAACGCCCGGTCCTGGCCATCGTGGTCAACCTGGTGATCGTGATCGCGGGCCTCCAAGCCTGGCGCACGCTGAACGTCCGCCAGTATCCGCGGAGTGACAACGCGACCGTCAACGTCTCCACGGTCTATGTCGGCGCCAGCGCCGAACTCGTGCGCGGCTTCATCACCACGCCCCTCGAGCGCGTGATCGCCGCGGCCGACGGCATCGACTACGTCGAGTCCAAGAGCCTCCAGGGCTTCTCACTCATCAGCGCGCGGTTGAAGCTCAATTACGAGCCGACCAAGGCCCTCGCCGAAATCAGCGCGAAGGTAAATCAAGTCCGCCAAGACCTTCCGCCCGAGGCGGAAATTCCCTCGATCAGCGTCGTCTCGGCCGACTCCCAGTTCGCGTCGGCCTACCTGAGTTTCGCGTCGGATATCCTGACGCAGAGCGAGATCACGGACTACCTCGTGCGCGTTGTGCAGCCGCGTTTGTCTGCGGTCCCGGGCGTGCAGCGCGCGGAAATTCTCGGCGCCCGGACCTTCGCGATGCGCATCTGGCTCAAGCCTGACCGCATGGCCGCGTTCAACATCAGTCCCGCCCAAGTACGTTCGGCGTTGGCCGCGAACAACTATCTCGCCGCCGTAGGATCGACGAAGGGTTCGTTCGTGCAGGTCAACCTGACGGCGAACACGGACCTGCATTCGGTTGAGGAATTCAAGCGACTCGTTATCCGCCAGCAAAACGACACCACGGTGCGCCTCGAGGACATTGCGGACATCGTGCTTGGTTCGGAAGATTACGACACGACGGTGCGCTACTCGGGCCAGACGGCCGTGTTCATGGGCATCTTTCCATTACCGCAGGCCAACACGGTCGACGTGGTGAAGCGGTCCCGGGTGGAGTTGGAGGCGATTCAGAAGGACCTGCCCGACGGTCTGGTTGGGCGCGTTGGCTACGACGCCTCGCAGTATATCCAGAACGCGATCCATGAAGTTACGTCCACGTTGTTGGACACCCTGTTGATTGTCGTGATTGTAATCTTTCTTTTCCTCGGGTCGGTCCGTTCCGTGATTGTGCCGATTCTCGCGATTCCGGTCTCCCTGATCGGCGGCATCTTCCTGATGCAGATTTTCGGGTTCACCATCAACCTGCTCACGCTGCTCGCGATCGTCCTCTCGGTCGGTCTGGTCGTCGATGACGCGATCGTGGTGGTGGAAAATGTCGAGCGCCACCTTCGCGCCGGCATGACGCCCCACGACGCCGCGGTCCTCGGCGCTCGCGAACTGGTCGGCCCCGTGATCGCCATGACGCTTACGCTGGCCGCGGTCTACGCGCCGATCGGCCTGCAGGGCGGCCTCACCGGCGCGCTTTTCCGTGAGTTCGCTCTCACCCTGGCCGGCGCGGTCACGATCTCGGGTATTGTTGCCCTGACGCTTTCGCCGATGATGGCGGGCAGGCTGCTCAAGAGCGCCGCCGACGAGGAGAAGGGGTTTACTGGTTGGGTGAACCATCGCTTCGATGCGTTGCGCAATTCTTACGGCCGGGTACTCGACTCCACGCTGGCCCACCGGCCGGCGGTTTACATCGTGTGGCTGGTCATCACCGCGTTGACGCCGTTCATGTTCATGTTTTCCCCGGCCGAGCTCGCGCCGGCGGAGGATCAGGGCGTGATCTTCGGCATCCTGACCAGCGCCGCCAACGCGACCTCCGACCAAAAGGCGATTTCGGGCAAGGCCGCGGAGGAGGCCTTTCTCAGCACCAAGGAGGTTAACTTTTCCTTCCAGCTCATGTTTGGCGGCGCGGCGGGCGCGGTCTCCGGCGCCGACGGTTTCGGCGGCCTCGTGCTCAAGCCTTGGGATCAGCGCCAGCGCAGCGTGTTTCAAATCATGCCGGAAGTGCAGCAAAAGCTGGGCGCCATTCCAGGCATGCAGGTCTTCGCCACGACGCCCTCGGCCTTGCCCGGCGGCAGCCAGTTTCCCGTTGAGTTCGTGATCGCCTCGACGGCGGACTCGGATCGGCTGCTGGAGTTTGCCGAGAAGATCAAAACGAAGGCGATCCAGAGCGGGGTCTTTGCGTTCCCGCCGATTATTGACCTCAAAGTCGACCAGCCTCAGGCGGAGGTCGTGATTGACCGCGAGAAGGTGGCGACGCTGGGGCTCAATCTCTCCCAAGTCGGAGCCGACCTCAGTTCCGCCCTAGGGGGGAATTTCGTCAACCGGTTCAACATCGCCGGCCGTAGCTATAAGGTCATTCCGCAGATCGCCCGCTCGGAGCGGCTCAATCCCGAGCAACTTCGTGATTTGTATGTGACCGGCCCCAATAATCAGTTGGTGCCGCTCAGCACGATCGCGACGATCGAGACCAAGACCGTGCCGCGCTCCCTGAACCGGCTGCAGCAACTCAATGCGGTCAAGATCTCGGGCGTCACCACCCGCACCCTCGACGAAGCCCTCAAGGTCCTCGAAAATGCTTCGCGCGAGGTTTTGCCTCCCGGTTGCGTGATCGACTACACCGGCGAGTCGCGCCAACTGCGCAACGAGGGCAACAAGTTCCTGCCGGCCTTCTCACTCGCCGTTGTGCTCATCTTCCTTGTGCTCGCGGTGCAGTTTAATTCCTTCCGCGATCCCCTGGTGATTCTCGCCGGATCGGTGCCGCTCGCGATGTTCGGCGCCCTTGTCTTCACCGTGCTGAAGATGCCGAACCCCAACATGCCGTACTGGACGAACGGTTGGACGACGACGATGAACATCTACGCCCAAGTCGGACTCGTCACTCTGGTCGGCCTGATTGCGAAGAACGGTATTTTGATCGTCGAATGGGCGAACCACCTGCAGGAACAGGGCCTTCCGAAAATCGAAGCGGTGCGCGAGGCCACCCTCACGCGCCTTCGTCCGATCCTGATGACCTCGGTCGCGACGGTGGCGGGACATTTTCCGCTGACGCTCGTCTCCGGTGCCGGCGCCGCCGCCCGTAACTCCATCGGACTGGTCCTTGTCGGCGGTATGGCGATCGGTACGATTTTCACCCTGCTGATCCTGCCTTCCATCTATGTCCTGCTGGCGCGCGATCATTCGTTGAAGCGGTTGGCGAGCCCTCCCTCCGCGCCCGACCTCGTTCCGGCCGAATCCCTAGCCAAATAAGTCCATGCAATACGCCCGCCATTTCTTTTCCCCTGTCCGCCCGCTGGCGGCCTTCGTGCTCGCGGCGGCCTCCCTGTCGGCCGCTCCGGCGGCAACCGAAACTGTGCCTGATTCGCTCGATTTGCAGACGGCGATCGGCTATGCCTTGGAGCACAATTTCGCGATCCGCCAAGCGCGGGAACGCATCAAGCAGCAGGACGGCGTGGTCGTCGAGGTCTCGGCCCGCACGATCCCCACGGTTTCGGCCGATGCCGCCTATCAGCGCAACGACCGGGACATCTCCGCCAGCTTTCCCTCGAGCGACCAGGCGTGGCAAATCAACCTCACTGCGTCGCAGGTGCTGTATGCCGGGGGGGGCGTAACTTCTTCGGTCAAGGCTTCGAAGCTCGGCCGCGAAGCGGCGCTGCTCGATCTCCAAGCGGTGATTAATGAGGCCCTGCTTCAGGTGCGCGTTGGATTCTACACCGTCCTGCTCGCACGCGAACGGATCACGGTTCAGGAGTCGAACCTCGAGTTGCTGAAGGAACAGCTGAAGACCGCGACCGACCGTTACGAGGCCGGCACCGTCTCCAGTTTTGAGAAACTCCGCGCTGAGGTTGCCGTGGCCAACGCCAAGGTCCCGCTTATCACCGCGCGCAACGACTTTCGCCTGGCTATCGAAGCGCTGCGGCAGGCGCTCGGTTTTACGGTTAGCAGCCCGGACACCACGCGCAAGGTGCCGGAGTTCTTGGGCACGCTTAATTTCACCCCGCAGCAATTCGACCTGCAGGCGGCGTTTGATGCGGCGCGCGCCCACCGCCCGGACTTGGAGCGGATCGGCAAACTCGCGGATTCACGGGCGGAGTCCGTGACCACGGCCCGTTCGGCCAGCGCTCCGAGCGTTTCCGCGTTCGGCGGCTGGACGTTGCGCAAGGGCGTGACGAATGACTTCGGTGACTCCAACCACGGCTGGGTCCTCGGCGTGCAGTCGCGCTGGGCGATCTTTGACGGCAAGGCGACCGCCGGTCGGGTGGCGCAGGCGAAGTCCCAGCTCGAACAGACAAAACTTTCGTTCTCCGAAGCCCAGCTGGCGGTGGATGTCGAGGTGCGCCGCGCGCATTCGCAATGGCAGCAGGCGACCGAACTGGCTGAGGCATCCGCCCGCGTGGTGGAACAGGCGAACGAGGCCGTTCGGCTCGCCACGGCCCGCTACAATGCCGGCACGAGCACGCAGCTGGATGTCCTGTCGGCCCAGGTGGACCTTACCACGGCCCGGACCAACCAGATTCAGGCCTACTACAGTTACAACGTTGCGGTGGCCGGGCTGCGGAAGGCGATGGGGCAGGCGGATGAGTTTGTGACGAAGTGATCACGACGCCGGTGGTCCGGGTGGCAGGATTGCCGGCTTGAGGGGAGGGCGCTGGAAAAGGAGCTGCGCTCCGGGGCGGATGTACGTTCAAAAATTTTCCGAAATCATGTCCGCAACCCACCGTTTTTCTCGCGGTCATTGCCGTCGTTCATGACCTGGGGTCGGCCCTTCCTCCTTAGCCTTGGTGCTGTGCTTGCGCTGCTGCTTGTCGCGGTCGGCGTGGCGTCCTCCTCCGCGTTTCAAATCTGGGCGGTGCGGCGGGCGCTCTTGCCTCAGGCGGGTTACCTGATTTCACTCGAGACCGTTTCCGTTGGCTGGAGTCGCGTTGCCGTCACGGGTCTCCGCGTCGAGTACGACGGTCGAACGCTGGTGGTGCCACGGCTGGACGCCGAGCTGCCGCTGCTGGCCGCACTGGGCGGGGAGTTCAAATTCGCCCGCGTGACCGCGCCGGCCTTTTCGCTCCAATTGCCGCCGCCGGCGGCGACTGCAACCGCTACCGTTTCCACCGCTGCGGCGGAGGCGGCCGTCCAGGCTTTCTCCGGCCTGCTGGCCCGGTGCGTGGTTCCGTCTGGGTTCACGTTGGATGGGCTCGACTGCGCCGGCACGGTCGCGTTGCCGGGGTCCCGCGCGGTGGTCGAACTCCGTGTGATGGGCGGCGGTATGCGACCCGGTGGTGAAGGGCGCTTCGGGGTTACCGCCAAGTCCCAGCCGCGCACCGCGGACGTGGACACGGTGGCGGTCAACGGGGATTTGGTGTTATCCGTCGGAAACGACCGGCGGGTTGCGTGGGGTACAGCCCGGCTGGCCGCGACGGCGCGGGGGCGCCGTTTTCCGGAGGGGTTCGCGCTGCAGGGAGACTTTTCCGTTCGGGGTGAACCGGGGCGGGAGGCTTATGCTGCCACCGTGGTCACCGCGGGGCGAGAGGTCTTGAGCGTCGCGGCAGAATTCAAA
The DNA here is from genome assembly GCA_903820035.1 of uncultured Opitutia bacterium. Classification (GTDB taxonomy): domain Bacteria; phylum Verrucomicrobiota; class Verrucomicrobiia; order Opitutales; family Opitutaceae; genus ER46. The sequence goes on along the minus strand of CAIJFT010000414.1, from coordinate 1,187 downwards.
CCCGAGACACAGAGTTTTAGTGGCAGCTGGAAGGTGGATCTGCGGGATCACGATCTCGCTCCATTCGTCGTCGTGCGGCCGTTGCCGGAGTTCTCGGCGGCGGGTCAGGGAACTTTTGCTACCACCTTGCCGCCGGCGGCGGTCCGGGTGGCGGGTAAGTTGCGCGGGTCGGTGGATAACCTCGAATTTTGGGTGCCCGGTCTGCCGCCGCTTGGGCCGCTGCAAATCGATGGTGACTTCGATTTGGCCGAACAGAACGGGGTGATCGGCGTTCAGAAGTGTGAGGCCGTGCTCGCGGCGAGGCGGCCGGTCGCGACGGTGCGCAGCCTGCAGGCTTTTGAATTTAATCCGTGGAGCCGCGAATTACGGGCGGCGGATCCAACGCGTGATCTGTTGGGGATTGTTTTTCACGAAGTGCCGCTGAGCTGGGCCAACCGCTGGCTCGGCGAATTCGCGCTGTCCGGTGACGGCTTGCGCGGGGAGATGGTGGCTTCGCCCCGGGGCGGTGGCGTTTCCGTGCGCTCCGTCGCGCCGCTTTCAAGTCCGCGTTTGAATCTGGCGAAGTCTGGGCACCTCCTGGTCGACGGCCTCAGCGTGACGACCAACCTGACCGCGGATTATTTACCCCAAGGCTGGCAGGCGGAGTTCAAGGGGTTTTCCGCGCTGCGCGGTGACGCCACGGTGGTTTCCCTCGAGGCGAAGGTCGGAGGCTTGGCGGGGCAAGGGCAGACGGTGAAGACGGCGGGGCGCGCCGTGTTGAACGTGCCGGCTTTGCTGGCGCAACCCTGGTTGGCGGCGAAGTCGGTGGTTACGGCGGGGGACGCCCAAGTCGAATTTGCGGCCAGCTTTAGCCACGCCACCGAGCTGCAGGCTAACGTGACCCTCAAGAATTTGGCGCTCGTCGGTCCCGGGCCAATCGCCGAATTGCCGGTCGTGACCCTTAAGCTCCGGGCCGACCTTGATGCGCAGGGTAAGGTTGAACTTGATCTCCCGGTCATCCTCGAATGTCGCGGCGTTGCGAGCGATGTGCGCATCGCTGGGAGTGTGGTTGCGGGGCCGGAGGGGACGCAACGGTTGGATCTCCAGTGCGTTGGCGCCCACGTCGAGGCGGAGCACTTCGCCGCGCTGGCCGCCGCGTGGCCGTTGACCCGAGAAACTCGCGTGGCGACGGCGGTCTGGTCGGATTG
>CAIJFT010000413.1 GCA_903820035.1 uncultured Opitutia bacterium | reverse complement strand
GTGAAACCGCGGCTTTGCAGGTAATCGGAGAGGCCATTGACGGTCTGCCCCGCGATGGTGCGGGCCGGGTGCATGCCACCGGGGACGACAACGACGTACCGCTCGGGTAGCCCGAACTGCTCCACGGTAATTTCGTCGCCGTGGATGCGTGGCATTTTCCGGTAGGCGTCGGGGAGCGGCTCGTTGCAAAAGTACATGGCCCCGCAATCCATGAGGTGGTACCCCATCGCGTTCGGCAATTGTCCCGGTGCATGGATGGTGCTCGTGAAGCCGGGGACGACGTCATCGACCACCTCGAACCGGGGCGCGAGGTCCCCGAACCACAGGCGGGCCAATTCCACGAAATAGTCGGGCGCGACGATGTAACCGTGGATATGGGGATGCCGGTCGATCGCGTAGCGAATGGCGGGCGTCCAATGGATGAAATCGCCCATGCCGCCGGTGATAAACACAAACTGCATTTTATAGGCGGGCAGCGCTTCGCCGCGCCGGAGCTTGGTTTTCGGGGGCATGTTGCGCGCGCGGGAGGTGGCGGTTAGGATCCTTCGATCCATGCGGTCGCCTACCGGCGGATACGCGCGCGGGCCCAGGCCAGACCCACCGCCCCGATTGCCAGCAAGGTGGCGGTGCCACCGGCGTCCGCCACGGGGCTCGGGGCCGCGGCGTAACGCGGTGCGGCCTTGGTGTCGGCTGCGCCCAGACCCAACCAGTCGATCAACCGGGCCCAAAGCGTCGGAGCCTTCGGCTTTTCGGTGATGATTAGCGGTCCGTTCAGCCAATTCAAGCGGTCGCCGAGGTGCAGATTGTACATCCCGGGCAGCAAGAAGGCGCCCCAGTTTTCCGCCGGGCTTCCCCCACCGATCCTTTGGACGCGGGATTTCGGCGTGCCGATATCCGTGATCCTCAGCACCACGGGGCGGGATGAATCGTCTCCGAGCTCTTGGCTGGTGGCGGGTCCGATCGGGCTGGCGTTCGTCGAGTCCAGATGGAGCCGGCTGTACTTCAGATGAACGGGTGACGTGCCCTCGGTGAAATACCGGATGTAGACGGTCCCGCCTTGGGCGACCTCCAAGCCGAGGGGGGGCGGTGCGCCGGTCGTACCATAGGCTCCGACCCCGGAATTCCAGCGCAGGCCGTCGGCGGACAACGCAATGCCGTCGGCGTGAAGTTCGACGAGAAACAACAGGCCAAATAGAAGTGTAAAAAGGGAGTGGACCCTACTCATGACCGCGGTTGAAGATTTCGTTTTGCAAACGATCGGCGCAAGCGCGAGAGCTACGTATTGCCAGCATTTTATCGGAGCGGAGCAGGGTAAGAAGTTACCGCAATGGGCGTAACAGGGGCTGGGCCGGGCCGGCCTCCTCGGGCTACGGCACCTCGTAAACCTCGACCAGAGCGACTCCGGCGGGCGAGCCGTCGGCGCCCACCTGGACGGTGTAGTTGCCGGGGGTGAGCGTGGCGACGAGTGCGGCGTCCTTGCTGCCGCTGGGGAGCGGAAAGGCGCCGACCTGTTTCATCGTAGCGGTGTCCGCGGCGAGCCAGTCGTTGTTGCTCGCGACGACCAAGCCCTTCGCATCGAACAGTTGGCAACGCGGGTCGGGCACGGGGTTGGTCACGCCGAAAGTGGCCAACGTTGGTCCGACGACGCGGATGAGGACCTTCAGGTTGTTGGTGCCCGCGATGACAAAGCCGGCGGTCAGCCCGGGGCCGATTTGTTTAAGCACGGACACATTGATCAACCGCGGGGCGGCGGCGGTCATCGCGGCGGCGGGCGTGGTTTCGTAGAGTTCGGCGATCACGGTTCCGCTCGTGTCGGCGACACCGGAAATGCGGACGGAGTTGTTGCCCTGGCCAACCGCCGGGGCAAAGAGCGCGGCGTCCTTGGAGGTACCGGCGAGGAACGGGAAGGCCGCCACCTGCCGGATGGCGTCGCTCGTCGCCGCGGCGCCGCCCCAGTTGTCATTCTCGCTGATTTTATCGGCCCCGTTGAACCACTCCAATTTCGGGTCGTCGTGGGCCCCGGCCACGCCGAATTGAGTGAGGGAGGGGCCTGCGGCCCTGAGCAGGAGCGGCTTGGACCCGGTTGTGCCGGCGCCACCCACGACAAAGCCCATGCTGAAATCTTCCCCGCGATCAATCGCGGTCAGGATCGAAAGGTTGATGAGGCGGGACGGACCGGCCAGGTTTGGGGGCGTATCCTCCTGCCGCACCACAATCGGCACGTAGCCAATTTCCAGTCCCGGCGGGGGCGTAACCAGCAAGGCGCGGTCGAACGAAACCAGTGCTCCGCCGCTCGGCGGATTTTGTAACGGGTTATTCGCCCATTCCCGTTGGATCTGTTCGGCGAGGGCCTGCAGCGCCGTCTTTTCCTCCGCGGTGAGGTTAAAGCGGGCCAGCAGGGGCTGATCGATAAACTTGTACCAGCGGTAGCTGACCGTGCTGCCATCGTTGAGATTGGTCTTGATGAGGTCCGACGCGGCGCGCCCCGCCGTGAACCAGGGCAGCGATTGGTAGACCTTGGTGCGAACGGATTTGGCCGGAGCGAAGTTGACGGCCTGCAGGATGGACGGAGCGTCGGCGGCGGTGGCGGGCTTTCGCTGGAGCCCTTCTTTCACGTAATATTCGGGCAGAACCACGTTGGCATTTGGCGTCGCCAGTTCGAAGCCGACCGCACTGCCGTTATCGAAAGCCTGCAGCGTCAGCCGACTTTTCAGATACGGTACCGCGTCCCCGCCTTGGAATACGTCCAAACCGGATGCCTGGAGATGGCGATCCTGGATACCGCTCTTGTTCAGGAGGGAGGGCAGGGCGCCGTGGGTGCGCAGCGCGCTAGCGAAGGCGGTCGCGACCGCGTTGTCGTTATAGGTGCGATAGTCTCGGGCGAACACGAAGCGGCCGCCGGCGTCGGTGGGGAATTGGAGTGGCGGGATCTTCGCGTAGACGACGCCCGATTGGTCGGTGATCTGGTAGAACGGGATGGCGGCAAATTCCCCGCTGATGAGATACGAGGTGGCGAATTGGTTATCGAAGGTCAGGCCGGCCAAAGC
>CAIJFT010000412.1 GCA_903820035.1 uncultured Opitutia bacterium | reverse complement strand
CTCACGCGCAGGGCGACGCGCGCGTACCGCTCAGGGCACTTCGTACACCTCGAGGATCGCCACGCCGGTCGTGCCGCCGACGCCCTTGGCCTCGACGGTGTAGCTGCCGCGTTGCAGCGTGGCCAAGACCGCGGCGTCTTTCGAAGCCGCCGGCAACCCAAAGGCCCCGACTTGGGTGAACGCGGCCGTCAACTCCGGCGTGCCGCCCCAGTTGTCGTTGCTGCCAATGACGGCTTGGCCGGAAAACAAGGTGAGCTGCGGATCAGCCACCACGCCGCCGACACCGAAGACCGTGCCCAACGTCGGCCCCACCACCCGGATCAGGACCTTCTTCGGGCTGGTGCCGTCGATCACAAACCCCGCGGTCATGCCGGTGCCGAGCGCTTTGAGCACGGAGACGTTCACGAGGCGCGGCGTCGTCGCGGTCATCGCCGCCACGGGCGTCGAGTCGTAGAGCTCGGCGATCACCAGGCCCGTGCCCGAGCCGGTCGCGGAGACCTTCACGGAGTTGTCGCCGGCGGAAATATTACCGAACACCGCGGCATCGAGCGACGTGGCGGCCGAGTAGGGAAACGCCGCGACCGCGGCAAACGCGTTGCTGAGAACGGCCGAGCCGCCCCAGTTGTCGTTCTCGCCCGTCTTGGTCGAACCCGCATAGGTCTCGAGCTTCGGGTCGTTGAGCACGCCGCCCACGCCGAGTTGCACCAAAGCCGGGCCGGCGGCGCGGATCAAAATCGGTTTTGATCCGCTCGTGCCGGCGCCGCCGACGACATAACCCATCGTGAAGGAGTCACCCGCCGACGCGATGTCGGTGAGGATCGAAAGATTGACGAGCCGGGACGAAGGGGCTGCCGGCGGAGGGGGCGGCGGCGCAACACTCGTCACCGTCAGCGTCGCCGCGGCGCTTTCCACCGTGCCGGAGGATCCCGCGACGCGAACCGTGAACGAGCCGGCGTCGCCCGCCTGGGCGCTCGCGATCGAATAGGTGGCCGCGGTCGCGCCGCCGATCGCCGTGCTGTTCTTCAACCATTGATAGGACAGGCCCGAACCGAAGGCCACGACGGTAAACGAAGCCGGCTGACCGACGGTGACCGAGAGGCTGGAAGGCTGGGAGGAAATCGATACCCCCGCCGTGGCGGCGCCGACATTGAGCTTCGCGGCGGCCAAATCCGTGGCGGCACCAGAGGTCAGGCGCACCGTGTAGGTCGCGACATCGGCGGACTGCGCCGCGGCAATCGTGTAACTCGCCTGCGTCGCGCCGGCGATGACACTGCCGTTTTTCAACCACTGGTAAGTCAGGCCAACTCCCGAGGCGACCACACTGAATACCGCCGGCTGGCCCGTCTCGACATGCTGCGCAACCGGGCGCGCCGTGATCACGATCGGCCCCGTGCCCACCGGGGTCACGGTGAGATTACCCTGGGAGCTGTCGACACTCCCGCCGCCACCGGAAACCCGGACCGAGTAGGACCCCACCGCACTCGCTTGCGCCGCAGGGATGGTGTACGTCGCCGCGTTGGCACCCGAGATGATCTCGTTGTTTTTGAGCCACTGATAAGCGACCGTGCCCCCCGTCACCACCACGCGGAAACTGATGCTCTGCCCCACGCTGACCTCCTGGTCCAGGGGCTGGATCGTGATGGCGGGCAATCCCGCGGCACTCGCCGGCACGCCACGCCGGATCAGGTTGTTGGACGTATCGGCGATGTAGACTGTCGTCCCATCCGCGGCGATGCCCGTCGGATCGTAGAAGCGAGCGGACGCTCCCACACTATCGGTTCCACCCACGATGCCGGCCGAGCCCGCGAGCGTCGTGACGACTCCAGCGGAGGAGACCGAGCGAAGGAGCGCGTTGCCGTAGTCGGCCACAAAAATCGTGTCCCCGGCACCGACCGCGAGACCGCGGGGTTGGTTAAAACGCGCACCGGTTCCGACCCCATCCGTCGCGCCGGCGACCCCGACGGAGCCCGCCAGCGTCGAGACCACCCCACCCGCGGTGATTTTGCGGATCAGGTTGTTGCCGGTGTCGGCCACGTACACATTCCCCGCGCCGTCGACCGCGACGCCAAAGGGGCTGGTAAAGCGCGCCGCCGAGCCCGTCCCGTTGGTCGCGCCAGGGGTCATCGCCGCGCCCGCCAGCGTTGAAACCGTACCGTCCGGCGCAATTTTGCGGATGGTATGATTGCCGCCTTCGGTGACGTAGAGGTTGTTCGACCCGTCAATCGCCAAGCCGTACGGCAGGAAGAAGCGCGCCGCGGCGCCGACCCCATCCGTCGAACCGAGCAGGAAGGCGGTTCCGGCAAACGTGCTCACCACTCCCGTCGGCGTAATCTTGCGGATCGTGAAGTTCTTCGAGTCCGCGACAAAGACATTACCCCCAGAGTCGACCGCCACCCCGACCGGAAAATTAAACCGCGCCGCCGCCCCCGTACCATCGGTGGCGCCGAGCAAACCGGCCGTCCCCGCCAGGGTCGAGACGACCCCGGACGGACTGATCTTGCGGACGGTGTTACTGACCGTGTCCGCCACATACAGGTTTTTCGCGGCGTCGATTGCGACGCTGTAGGGGTTATTGAACGTCCCCGGCTTGCCGTCGGCGCCGCCGGCCACGCTGCCGTTGCCGGCAAAACCCACGATGGAATAATCCTCGGCGCGCACCAGGGCGGCGAGACCGGCCAGCAAGAGCAGACCGGCGGTACGAACGAGTGAGTATGACCTGGAGTGCAACATAGGTAAAAGGAAGGGTCTCTGCGGTGGGAAAGCGAAATCGCGGCTGCGTTCCAGCCTGAAAACCAAAAAGAGCTTGGCGAGGAAAGAGCGTGGCTTACCCGCCAAAACCACCGCAAAGCCACGCGGAGGCGTTGGCCCGGGAAAAATCGCCCCACCTTGAGCCGGTGATCTCATGCCTTGCGGGCCGCAAAATAGCTCCGCACGTCCGCCAACGAGCGGGTGTTCAGAACCGACTCGCGCGTTAATCCAGCCTTGCGCGCGCTGTTCAAACCGGCCCGCACGTGTTGCAATCCGGACGTTTCATGGGCGTCGGGATTGATCGCGCACAGTAGCCCGCGCTCCGCGGCGCGGCGCCAGTGCCGCCAGTCGAGATCGAGCCGCCAGGGGCTCGCGTTCAGTTCGATGATCACACCGTGCGCAATCGCGGCATCGATGACCCGGCCAAGGTCGACCCGGTACCCTTCGCGGCGCAGGAGGAGCCGCCCCGTGGCGTGGCCCAACATCGTCGTGCAGGGATCCTCGATCGCGCGGATGAGGCGTGCGGTCATTGTGTCCTCGTCCTGCGTGAGGGCGTTGTGCACGGAGGCCACCACGTAATCGAGCGGGCGCAGTACGTCCGCGTCAAAATCGAGCCGCCCGTCGCTGAGGATATCGCACTCGGTACCGGTAAAAACGTGGACCTTGAAACGCTTCGAGGCGTTCAGCGCGTGGATTTCTTCGATTTGCCGCGCAAGCCGCTCCTCGTTGAGCCCGTTCGCCTGAAAACTTGCCTTCGAGTGATCCGCGATCCCCAGGTAGTCCCAGCCCAGCGCCTCCGCCGCAGCCGTCATCTCAAGGAGGGTATTGCCACCGTCCGACGCCGTCGTGTGGTTGTGAAACGCCCCGCGCAGATCGCCGGCCTCGATCAGCCGCGGCAACGCCCCGCGCTCCGCTTGCTCGATTTCATCCAGGCCCTCACGGAGTTCAGGCGGCACAAAGTGCAAGCCGAGCGCCGCAAACAGGGCCGCCTCGTCACCGGGAGCCGCGGGTGGCACCGAGGCGCCTTTCTGCTTTTCCGCTTTCTCCCTCGCGGTCCCCTCGCCTTCCGCCGGCACCAGACCCCACTCGCTGAGGCTCAGGCCGCGGGCCAGCGCGCGCTGGCGCATCTGGACGTTATGGTCCTTCGAACCGGTGAAATGATGCAGTGCAAAAACAAACTGCGCGTCGGGCACGATGCGCAGGTCGGCCTGCAACCCGCCTTCGAACCGCACGCTGGCCTTGGTCTCGCCCTGCGCCGTCACCTCCTTGACGCCCGGCAACGCCACAAACCACGCCACGACCGGGGCAACGTCCGTCGCCGCCACAATGAAATCAAGGTCGCCGACCGTTTCGAGACCGCGCCGCAAACTGCCCGCCGCGGCGGCGCGCTGCACCTGGGGCAGACGCCGGAGTCCCTCGACGATCGGCTCGGCCACCGCCGCGGCCTCCCACCAGAGGTGGCGCTTGCCGTAAGCCTCGCGATTCTTGATGCCGGCGAGAATTTTCTCCTGCGTCTTCTCCCCGAAGCCGGCCAGTTCCGCCACGCGCCCATCCTGACAGGCCGTGGTCAACGCGGCGATATCCGCGATCCCAAGCTTGTCGTGTAACGCGCGCACCTTCTTCGGTCCCATTCCGGGAATCTGCAGCATTTCCACCAACCCCGGAGCGACGGACGCCTTGAGTTTATCGAAATACTCCAAGCGGCCCGTCTGGCACAGTTCGGTGATTTTCTGCGCCAGGGCATCGCCGATGCCCTTCACCGACTTGAGCTCCTCGGCGGCAATGAGCCGAGCCAACTCTCCGGCTTCGATCGCCTCGAGGGCGCGCGCCCCACTCTGGTAGGCGCGAATTTTGAACGGATTCTCGCCCTGCAACTCCAGCAAAGTCGCAATCTCGGAAAGGATGTCGGCGATTTCGTTTTTCGTCATGGCGCAACCGGAGCTTTCCGCGTTCGGGATGCCGCGGGAAGGCAAATCGGATTTCGACGGCGGCGGGGCGCGACGCACTGCGGTGGGGCCTACACCGGAAAATCCAAAACCCGCTGGCGCAGCTCGGCCCGGTTGATTTTTCCCTGGGCGTTGCGCGGCCAAACGGCGAGCGGCACAAAGCGCTTCGGCCGCTGCGCCGGCGCGAGCGCCGCGACCGCGCGGGCCAGATCCGGCGCGCGCGCCGCCGCGGCCGGATAGCACGCCACCACCCTCTCGCCCCATTCCGGGTCCGGCACGCCGATCACCGCCACGTCGCAAAACTCGCCCGACGCCCGCAACGCCGCCTCGACGTCGGCCGCCGCGATCTTTTTTCCGCCGCTGATAATCATTGCATCGCGCCGACCGAGCAGGTGCAGCCGGCCCTGCCCGTCCATCCGCCCGAGGTCTTCGGTTTCAAACGGCCCGGCCCGCCGCGTCTCCGGCCAGTATCCACGAAAGACCGACTCGCCATCGATCCGGACCACGCCGTCCGAGGCGACATCGACCCGCGCATGCGGGAGCGCTCGACCACAGCTGCGGTCGCCGGCGATGAATTCCTCCGGCGTCAGCGCCGCCACCATCGCCGCCGTCTCGGTCATGCCGTAGCTGATCGACACCCGCAGCCCCGCCGTCGCCGCCGCCGCGGCGAGGTCCGGCCACAGCGGTCCACCCCCGACAAAAATCAGCCGGAACCGCGCGAGCCAATCCCGCGTATCCGGCCGCGCGAGGAGGCGCTGTAGCTGCGTCGGCACGAGGGAAATCACCCAGCCGTCCGGCCCCGCCCGCATCACCGGCACCTCGCCGGCCTCCAACCGCTTCCAATCCCAAGCCATATGTTCCCCGCCGGTCGCGGTGCAGCGCACCGCCGCGAGCAATCCGCTGACATGATGCACCGGCAGAACGTTCACGGCATTCACCCGGGCCAGACCGAAGTGCGTGCAAAACCCGGCGACGGCGGCGGCGAGGGTGCGCTCATCATGCCGCGCAAATTTCACGCCGCCGCTGCTGCCTCCGGTCCGGACCGCCAACCAGCCGGCGCCGGCCTCGCCGGCAACCACCGCAGCCTGGCTGATCACCCGTTCCGCTTGGGCTCGCTCCAGCGGCGACCCCTGCGGATCACACAGGAAAACCCCGCCGGAACGCTCGACTGCGCAGCCCGTCCCCCGCAGCAGCCGGATCAGCTCAGCGCGCTCCATACGGCCTCCGGATCCAAGTGGGCCACGTCCTCCGCGCGGATAAACGGCGCGGCCATCGGGCCATTGCACCGGCCATCGACAAACAACGGCCACACGCCGAACCCGGCCGCGCGCGGCTCGCCGGCCCAAGCCAACGCCGTACGCAACGCGGTGCGCGCCCCCACGGCGGTTTCCAACGCCGACGAAAACACCACCGGCGCCCGCGCCTTTGCCAAGCGGGCCAAGGTTCCGGTCACGTCAGCCAGCAGCGAAGGCTTGATGACAAACAGCCCCGGCCAGCCCGCGCCGAGCCAGCGTTCGACATCCCCCTCGCCCACGATCGATTCATCGAGGGCCAGCGGCGTCGGGAAATCGCCGGCCAGGCCCAACAGCAGGTCATCCGCCTTCGACCACGCCGCCGCGTCCGTCCAGCTCCGGCGCTCCGTCGCGGCACAGGGTTGTTCGACAAACTCGACCGGCCGATCCGCACACCGTTCCAGCCAGCGCTCGGCGTGCCGGCGCTCCCAGGCGCCATTCGCATCCAGCCGCAACTTCGCCCCCGACGGGAGCGCCGCACACACGTCATCGAGCAGCGACAACTCATCCGCCAAGTCCCCCACCCCGACCTTCCACTTGAAAACCCGGAAGCCCATTTCCACCCGCCCCGGAATCTGCGCCAACACCGCGCGCCCCGCCGGCAGCAACGCCGCCACCGCCACATAGGGGCGGCCACTCGCCGCGGGCTGGTCGCTACCGGCTTCCGTCGGAACCCGCCCGACCTCCGCCAACGCCGCCACCAGTGCATGCCGCAGGCACCCCAAGCGCGCGGGGACGCCATTCAGCTCCGCCGCCGTGGTCCACTCGCCGAACCCGCCGCAGGCCGCCACCACCTCGGCCACGGTCTCGGTGCCAAAATCCGGCAACGGCGCGGCCTCGCCCCAACCGACGGCACCCGCCCCGTCTTCGACGCGCACGATCACGCCCTCGCGGTCCACCCACCTCCCGTGCGCCGTGCGCACCGGCGACCGAAACGACAGCCGGTAAGGTCGAAACTGAAAACGAAGGCGCATGGCGTCACCTCATACACCCCCGCGGCCGTGCGCAAACCCGACTTTCTGTTTGCGCTCGTCTGGCCCCCGCATACTCCGTTCATGGCAACTCATGACGAAGGTTGCCACGACTCACTCCACTGCCGATGCCGGGGCCGAGGCGGAATTTTATCTCCCCGCCGCCGCGTTCTTCCGGGCCAATATTCCGACTGCGCTGACGTTCGACGACGTTTCGCTCGCCACCCTCTACTCGGACATTCTGCCGAAGGACGCCGACACCTCGACCTCGTTGAGCGAGGCGCTCAAACTGCAGATTCCCGTCATCTCGTCGGACATGGACACCGTCACCGAGTCGGGCATGGCGATCGCCATGGCCCTCAACGGCGGCCTCGGCCTGATTCACTATAACATGCCGCCTTCGGAGCAGGTGAAGCAGGTCGCCCGCGTGAAGCGCCACATTCACGGGCTCATCGAGGACCCGATCACGGTTTCACCCGACGAACTCATCAGCGACGTGCTCGCGATGATCGAGAAAAAGCGTTTCGCGTTCTCCACCTTCCCCGTTGTCGACCGCCACGGTAAACTCGCCGGCCTGCTTTCCGGCAACGTCGTCAAAGACCGCTACAAATCCAAGACGGTCGCCGAGGTCATGACGGCCCGCGCGCACATCATCACCGAGAAGCACCGCGCGGTGGCCAAGGACCCGATCCGGGCGGCGGACGCGTTTTTCAGCCGCAATGTCGGGCTCAACAAAATGCTCGTGGTCGATGACGACAACGGCCTGCGCGGCCTCGTCACCGCCTCGGACGTCGAGCGCATCACCGCCGAGTCCAAGGCGCGCCGCAAACCGGCCCGCGACTCCGAGTTCCGCCTGCTCGTCGGGGCCGCACTGTCACCCGTGCGCAAGCCCGACGGCTCGCTCGACCGCGACAAAATCCTCGAGCACGTCGGCCACCTCATGGACGAGCACGTCGACGCCATCGCAGTCTCGACCGCGCACGGCCACACCGCCGGCGTCGGCGAAGTCGTGAAGCTCGTCCGCGCGGCGTTCAAAGACCTCACCATCATCGCGGGCAACGTCACCAGCTCGAGCGGCGTGGCGTTCCTCGGCGACTGCGGCGCCAACGCGATCAAGATCGGTCAGGGGCCCGGCTCGATCTGCACGACGCGCATCGTCGCGGGCGTGGGCATTCCGCAGCTCACCGCGTTGTACGTCGCCAGCACGGCGGCGAAAAAAGCCGGCGTGAAACTGATCGCCGACGGCGGCATCACGAAGAGCGGCGACATCGTGAAGGCGCTGACGCTTTCGCATGCCGTGATCCTCGGCGGTCTCCTCGCCGGTTGCCGCGAGGCGCCGGGCGAGATCCTCGAAATCAACGGCAAGGTCTACAAACAGTACCGCGGCATGGGCAGCCTCTCGGCCATGAAGGCCGGCAGCGCGGCGCGCTACGGCCACGACAAGAACGACCGCACCCGCAAGGTCGCGGCGGAAGGCATCGAGGCGCTGAAGGAAGTCAGCGGCTCGGTTGACGACGTACTCGCCAACCTCATCGGCGGCGTGCAGAGCGGCATGGGCTACCTCGGCGCCGCGACACTCACGGAACTGCGCACCAAGGCCCGCTACACGCGCGTCAGCCCCGCCGGCCAGAAGGAAGCCGCGCCGCACGACGTCATCGAAGTCTCCACCCGCGCAAGCAGCGCGTAAGGGGCAGGCGCATTGCCGTATTGATCATCCCGCCGACACCGCGCGCGCCACCCTCGGGCACTCGCCGCCACGCCCGTTCGAATAGCCCCCCTTCACCTTCCCTCCCCCACTCCCTCACTCCCTCCCCCATGCCCACCCCGCGCAAAACCCTCCTCGCGATCGGCGCGCACTACGACGACTGCGTTTTCGGTCTCCCTGGGCTCCTCCTGCAGGCGGCGCAGAAGGAACATCGGGTCGTGATCCTGTCCTTGATCGGCGACTACACGAACTGGCCTCCGACCAAGGACCGCGGTTCGGAACTTAAGGAACTGTGCCACACGCTGGCCCACTATCACGGGATCGAGACGCAATTTTTGAATTACGCCTCGGGCAAATTCAGCCTGAATGAGGAAACCAAACTCGCCGTGGCGAAGGTGGTCGCCGAGGTGCAGCCCGACATCGGTTTCATGCTCTGGCCGAACGACCGGCATCCGGACCACGAGGCCGCCTCCGCCATCAGCAAGGCCGCGTTGAAGCTGGCCGGCCGGATCCTCAATGACGACAAGGTCAAGGTGCCGGGGCAAATTTACCTCTACGACAACGGCCCCGGCCACACCATCGGCTTCGAGCCCAACACCTCCGTCGACGTCAGCGACACTTGGCAGCCGGCCATGGAATGGCTCGGCCAGTTGATGGCCTTCGTGCGCAACAAGCCCTACGACGAAAACTTCGCCGACCCCGCCGTCGCCGCCAAGACCACCCTCGCCCGCTACCGCGGCGCCGCCTGCGGGACGAAATACGCCGAGGCCCTCTGGGCGATGCACGCCCGACCGACGCAGATCTTTTGAACGAGCCGGTCCGCCCGGAGGGTCGCTTGCCCAAGCGCCCCGCGGCGGTTGGAAACCGCCACTCCGCTACCTCCGCATCCGCTGCGAGATTTCGTACACCAACGCGCCGGCGCCGATAATCACAAGGCCGCCGGCGGAAGCCCAGGCGTCGCCGGCGAAACCACTCGCGATCCCGCAGGCCACGTAACCGAGCATAAAAACCACCGGCAGCGGATAAAGCGGCATCGCAAAACCGGTCGCCGCCGCTTTCCGCCGCGCCAGGACGGCCGCGATCGCGACGAGGCCGTAGAACGGGAGGAAGCCGAGGACCATATAACGCGTGAGCCGCTCGAAGCCGCTGCCCGAAGCGATGTAGAGCATCGTCATGCCGCCGTAGAGCAGGGTCGCCACCACCGGCGTTTTCCACCGCGGATGCACGACCGCCACGGCGCGGAAGAATTGTCCCTCCTCCGCCAGCGCAAACACGATGCGCGGGTTGCACAGGAGGGAGCTAAACACCGTGCTCGCCGCGCTGCACGCCACGAAGGCGGTGATGAACTGGCTCGCGTCGGGCCCGACCACGCGTCCCATCGCCGTCGCGGCCAGCGCCGGCGTCGTCGCGATCTGCCCAAGGGGCAAGGCATGGAAAAATCCGGCGTTCACCGCGAGATACGCCGTGAGAATCAACCCCATGCCCAGGAGCGTGGCGCGCGGCAGAATCCGCGTCGGGTCGCGCACTTCGCCCGCCACCAAAGCGAGGCCGTCCCAACCGTCGTAGGCGAACATCGTCGCGATCACCGCGAGGCCGAACCCGACCCAGATCGAATCCACCGCCGGCGGCAGCACGGGGGCGGCCGCGGGCGTGGCGCCGTTCCCCGCGAAGCATAAGACGACGACGGTCGCGAGCGCGCTGATCTTAAAAATCCCCACGCCGCCGACGATGCGCACCACGAGTTTGCTGGAGCGCAGATTAAGCAGCGTGATGCCACCGACCCACGCAAGGCCGAGGGCGATCTGCACGCTCTCGCCAAAGCCGAGGATCGCCCCGAGGTTGCGCACGCTCACGAGGGTGATCGCCGCGGTCGCCACCGGCGTGAGGAACAGTGAAGTCCAGCCGAACATGAACGCTACGCGCGGCCCGAACGCCTGCCGCAGGTAGACCGTCGTACCGCCCGACCGCGGCGTCCGCACCGCGAGTTCCGCCATCACAAAAGCCCCGCACAGCGCCGCGACGGCGCCCACGACCCACGCGGCATACGCGAGCGGAATGCCACCGGTCCTGGCGACCACCACGCTCGGCGACTGCAAAATGCCGACGCCAATTGTATACGTGACGAGCAACAGGGCGGCGTTCCAGGTCCCCAGGTGTCGCGGCAGGCGGCTGGGGTCCGGGGCGGTGGTCGAGACGGGAGCTGGCACAGGGGGTAAAGTTGAGGGTTGGGACACGATACTAATGACGATCTTGTGAGTACATGGGTCAGCGCCTGATTGGACCGCGGACGTCTTGGCCCAGATCAATCACGGTCAGACGACCACCTATGGCGATGTTGTGGGGGCCGTCGAACATGGGGCCGTAACCGATGCGCAGAAGACAGATCGGTGAGGTTACCTCGCAAGCACCGTTCGATTCAGCCATTACGCACTCCGTCCCCTACTCCAATCAGCGACAAGGTAGCTCAGCCGATCGTCGCATGCGTGCTTTGGCGCGGCCCCGATGATCGGCTCTGAGGCATCCGCTGGAAACCGAAACACCGCGCCTGATGCGTCGAGTTTTTTGACCAGTAGGGTCGAGGCGAAATCTGCATGCTTGTCCACGAGACCGCTGAGCAGACCGCCTGGCCGCAACCGCGCGTAGCATTCTTTGCCGGAAGCGAAGATCTCGCGATG
>CAIJFT010000411.1 GCA_903820035.1 uncultured Opitutia bacterium | reverse complement strand
TTATGTAATAAATTTAAAAAAAACTCTATTGTGCTGATTATGCGGTAATATGAGATATAAAATGCAACTAATGATAGTGCTGGCAGTGTGAAATAAATAGCGGCCTGTTTGTAATAATAAATGTTAAAGATATGGCCGGCCGAGAATAGGCTGGTCGATATTAATGCAGTGATGCTAATGCTGATAACTAAGAATTGCATCTCTATCCTGCGTATTCCTGACTGGCTTTTGAGCTTGCGTGTGTAATTGATTAATATTGAAGTATAATATGCTATCATTAATGATTGTAAGATGGTGTAAAGCGGCCCTTTCGATATATGGTTGGGGAGTGAATTGGAGGGAATGTACCAATTTGTTGTGGTTGCTATTCCAAGTGTGATGCCTGTAAAAAAACATGGCTTGGAGGTTTTTATAAGGGTGATAAAGTTTTTACTTGGGTTGATGATAGAGTCTCCGATCATCCAGATTATCCAGGGGAATTGCCATTTCATTGCGGCGCTAGCGCGGACCCAGAATAACGGATCTCCAGTTCCGTTTTCTAGGTACTTTACCCCCGCTTCGAACGAGCGATTTATTATAACAAGCTCCGCCCCCAGCAACAGTGCGCCTAAGGCAAATACCTGATTGGTCAGCCGTCCCGGGTTGGCGGCCAGCATGGCAAGGCCGATGCAGAGAACAAACAGGGCGATGAGGGCGACGGTGGTAGTCATGGAACGGGGCGGGTCGTTGCTTTATGGGGTGGGATAGGTCGTGTTAGGGATTCGATAGTTAGCCGTCGGGACTCTCGCGGACGGCGAGAGTTGCGTTTTTCAATTTACGGGCTGCTTAAGGCCGTAGACCGCACAATAATAGCTCCCGCGGAGTGGAGCCGAAAAAGCGAGCGGGCTGCCGCCTTCAATACCAAAAGAAATGCGTAGGCGATTCCCCTTGAGCTGGTAAATACATGGAATCTCCCGGCCACTGTTGGTGCCGGCGATGCTGCGCAGAACCAGATTCTGTGGGTTGGCTTCCGGTCCGAGTTCGTACGTCCCGTTGTCCATCACATCTCCGGCGTAACGTACCGCGTAGGTCGTCGCGGTGAATTCCAACTCGGTCTTCGCGGTGGCCAGCTCTGGCGCGGACTCACCGTTAAGCTCGGCGCGGAGCATTTGCCATTGGCCGATCAGAGATGGAGTAATTGAGCGCATGGAAATTAAGGTCAGTGAGTCCGCGATGGGCTAGGGTATCGATGGTGCAAAACGTGAACACGGGGCTCTTTAGCTGGCGATCTCCGGCATCCCATCGTTGCCTGACTTCCTCGGCCAGGGTTACATGAAAATGCTGGCGGTGGTCTGCCGCCGGAAGAGGAACGCATCTTTAATCAATGGGTATACGTATTCGCTTGGCGATCCGTTCCGATCCTTAGCCGTGAACTTAATCCCTCTGATCGGTCCTTGCGCCGCGGCGACGTGGGCCCTCGGACCGCCTCCACGGCGTTTGACGGAGCTGAACAGCATCTGAGGGACGGTGCGGTTGCGAAGGGTCATGCGGGGATCGTTTTGGCGTTGAAATCGCAGTGTGGCAATCCGCCGCCCCCAGAAACGGGGCCTCAAATCTAGGGGTTGCACTTTGCGTGCGCGGGGCCCCTCGAGCCGGCTTAGCCTCCGGACACACAGAGGTTGAGTGCGGCATTTGATCCCTAAACGTTCCGAGCTGAGGGGCATCGGGTGGTTGACCAATTGGCCGACCTGCCGGCGGCGACTGCGGCTGGGGAGGGCGCGCTTCTGCCGTGGACGCCCCCGTGCGAGGAGTTGGCCCACGGGGAGCGCCGGCTGGCCGCGCCGGCGCAGGACGTCGCGGCGTTTCTGGGCGAGTTTGCGGCGCGGAGTATCAAGCCGCATCACCCGCATTACGTGGGCCATCAGGTGTGCGCGTCGGTGCCGGCGGCGGCGCTGACCGGGCTCGCGGCGGAACTGCTCAACAACGGCATGGCCGTTTACGAGATGGGGCGGGCGGCCACGGCGCTGGAGCTTTGGATTGTGAAGCAGACCTGTGCGGTGCTGGGGCTGGTGCCGGGCAACGGATTTCTTACCTCGGGTGGTACCCTAGCCACATTGACAGCGCTCCTCGCGGCGCGCGGGCGGATGCTCGGAGCGGAGGCGCTAACTCGCGGGACGGATGCCGCGTGGGCGGTCCTCGCGTCCGAATAAGGCCACTATTGCACGGTGCGTGCGGTGCAGGTGATAGTTTGGGGCGCGACGGGTTGGTCACGGTGCCGACCGACGACCGGTTCAAGATGCGGCCCGAACTGTTGCCTGCGGCGCCGGACGAGGCCCGGCGCCGCGGACGCCAGCCGGTCGCGGTCGTCGCGAGCGCGTGTTCGACGTCGACCGGCATCTACGACGATCTTAACGCACTCGCTGACTTCTGCGCGGCCCACCGGCTGTGGCTCCTTGTGGATGGCGCGCACGGGGCGGCGGTGGCGTTTTGCCCCGAACTGAAATCGCAGCTCGCGGGCATCAAGCGCGCGCTTCAGCACGGCGCCCGCGCTCTGTGTAGCGGACAGCAATGCGCACGCATGCACATCCTCCGCGCGGCGCTCCCCGCCCGGAAGCCGGCGTTTCGCTCGCAACGCGGTGCCGCCGGATAGGAACCTAGGGAGAAGAGCACGGCGGGTAGATGAAAAAGGCATGGCTCGGGCGCAACGGAGTCAGGCTGAGACGGCGGTGCAGCTCAATGCGCCTGCCCCGCGCGGGGCAGGCTATCGGCTTCCGTCGGCCGGCAAAACCTGCACCACTCTTGGCCGTATGAAATCCCCTGTGCGCGCGTGGACCTTCGGACTCGCGGTGTTGGCGTGGCTGTTCGGTGGTGGCCCCGCGAACGGAGCCTCGACGGGGCTGCGGTGGATAACTTTTCCCGATCCCGCTTTGGCGTTGAGCGGTTTGCCTTGGTTTTCCGTCAACGCGCCGGAGCTGTGGCGCTTTCCCCTGGGCGCGAAGGACCGCATCCCGAGCGCGGTCTGGACGCGGGCGGTCGCCCCCGATGGCGGGCGCATCCGATTCTCCAGTACGACGACGCGGCTCATGCTCCGGGTTCAGACCATGCCGAAACAGATCAGGCCGTGTTTTATCGACGTCTATATCGACAACGTGTTCGCCGGCTCGGCCAGGGTGCTCGGCACCCGGCCGACGGAGTTTGAGCTCTTCGCCGGGCGCGAACGGGCGATGAAAAACATTACGCTTTACCTGCCCAACAACCACGAGGTCCGGGTCCACGCGGTCGGTTTGGACGTCGAGGCTCCGCTGCAGCCGCCGTCGGCCTTTGCGGTCAAGGCGCCGGTTGTGTGCTACGGTTCATCCGTTTTACAGGGCACCGGAGCGGCGCATCCGGGGCAAACCTACCCGGCGGCGCTGGCGCGAGCGTTGCAGCTCGATTTTGTGAACCTCGGCTTCGGTGGCGCCGGCAAGGCGGAGGCGGCGGTGGTTGAATTGGTGAACCAGCTCGACGCGTCCTGCTTTATTTTGGATCTCGGCAAGTCGTACGGGGATCAGGACCGCGAGGCTTACGTGCGCATGTTGGCCGCGCTGCGGGCGGGGCATCCCAGGGCGCCCATCCTGTGCGTGACACCGATTTATTCCAGCAAGGAGCCGAACGAGCCGCCTTACCGCGAGAAGTCCGAGCGGCTGCGTGCGATGATGCGCGAGGCGGCCCTGGCGCGGCGGCAGGCCGGCGACGCCCTCACGCTTGTGGTCGAAGGCCTCGAGCTCTTCGGTCCGGGCGACGCCGCGCTGCTGCACGACCCGCAGCATCCGAATGACGAAGGCAATGCCCTCATCGCGCGGCGGCTGGCACCCGTGGTGCGCCGTGCATTGGGACTGTGAATACAATAAACATGAGCCCCGCGCCCTGCGGCGAGAAGGGGGCGCACCGGCTCGGCTGGTTTCTGGCGCTCGGGGTCGCGGCTGCGGGGTGAACCGGACTTGCCCCGGGGCAGTCAACCTGAGTTTGTCCCCTGCATGGTGCCCGATCCTCCCCCTCCGGCGAAAGAAAACGCTCCGCCGCTCTGGCTGCTTGGGGCCATTCTCGGGGTAGCGGCGGCCGTGTTTATCCCGGCTTTAGGTGCGGGTTTTCTCGGGGACGATTTTGTCTATATCGCCCGCTTCAGTGAAATGCCTTGGGCGGCGTGGCCGCAGTTTTTCACGCACGAGTGGTCGGGTGGCGTGTGGGGGCAACCACTGAAAGAACTGCGCCCCTTTGCCGCCCTGTCATTCATGATCGATGCGCGACTATGGGGCGGTCACGCGTTGGGTTATCGTCTCGTCAACTTGGCCCTGCACTTGACGGCGACCGGGCTGCTCGTGCGCCTGGCTTGGCATTATGCCGGTCCGCGGGTCGGGGCTCGGCGCGTGGCTTGGGTGGCGGGACTCGTGTTTGCGGTGCACCCCGTGCACGTCGAAACAGTCGTATGGATCACCGGCCGGCCGGACTTGCTGGGGTCGGTGGCGGCGCTGGCCTTCGTGTGGGCCGCCGAAGTCTTCAGTACCCGTGGGGGCATCCCAACCGCGGTCTCCGCCCTCACGGCCTTGTTCTTCGGGGTTTTCACCAAGGAGTTTTGTCTCACTGTCCCCGTTCTTTTGTTACTGCGTTGGCTTTTGCTGGATCCGAGTGCCGGACGGACGGTGTGGGGGCGCCGGGGCGGGTTGATGCTCGGTGCGCTGGCGGTGATCGTGGGTTATGCAGTCGCGCGTTATGCGGCTTTTGGTGCCGACACCGGCAACGGTTTTTTCGGTTGGAATGATTCACCCGCCTGGAACCGCCAGGCGACCTACTGGGGCTGGATCCTGCCGGTCCTGCCGTTTACCACTGGCCACGAGTGGGCAACGCCACCGGCACTGGGCATGCTGCGGGTTGCTTGGTTGGGGCTCGCGGCATTGACCGGGCTGGCGCTCATCATCGGGCTGGTCCGCCGCACCGCTTGGTTGGGGGCGGTTTTCTTCGGGGGCTTTTGGTGGTTCGCCACCACGTTCGGCCTCTTCGTGGTGGTTTATTTTTCTCCCCGGCATCTCTACCTGCCGAGCGCGGGCGTGGCCGTGGGAGTTGGTTTGGCTTTGGGGGCGGGGCGGTGGCGCCGGTCACTGGCCGTGGTCGTGATCGGCTGGTGTTTGGCGGCACACTTTGCCGCGCTGGCGCCGTGGCGGGAGGCCGGCCGGCTATCGCGCGAAGTGCTGGCCGCATTCACGCAGGATATTGCGGCGGGCGATGAAGGGACGATTGCCCTCGTGGCGGTTCCTGAAACCCGTGGGCACGTTTTGCTTTGGGCGTGGTCCTGTCCGCAGGCGCTGGGCGCGCCGTTTTTGCCCCAGCCGCGTCTGGCTTCCCAAGTGATCGAGCGCCCGGTCAACTTTGTGCGGTCCGACCGTTGGGTCGCCGAACACCAACCGGTCGAAACGGTGCGCGCCGCGAGCAGCGCGGCCGTGGTCTTTGTCGAAGCCGACGGTCATGTGGTCCACCGGCTCGTGCCGGGGGCCGAATTGGGGCGCCGCGGGGACGAACTGGCGGTCCTAGTGGCCCAGGGGCTCAATCCCGACAATCTGACCGCCTGGATCAAATCATGCGCCCAGCCTTGAACCCCTCTGTGACGGCTGGCGACCACCAGGACACGCCGCTACTGTCCGTGATCGTGCCTTTCTACAACGAAGCCGCGAGCATCCCCCCGTTGCTCGACGAACTTCGCCTCGCCTTGGCGCAACTCGGGATCGCGGCCGAGGTCATCGCGGTCAACGACGGGAGCGTCGACTCCACGGGCGTGGTGTTGGAAAGTGCCGCGGCCGCCTGGCCGCAGCTGCAGGTGACGCAGCTTGCCCGCAACTCCGGCCAGGCCGCGGCCCTGCGCCACGGTTTCCAACGCGCGCGGGGAGCGTGGCTGGCGATGCTTGATGGCGACGGACAGAATCCGCCTGCGGAACTTGCGCAACTCTGGGCCCGGCGCGATTCGGCCGACATGATCGCCGGAGCGCGTATCGGCCGCAAGGATTCATGGCTGCGTCGCGGGATGTCGCGGCTGGCCAACGCGGTCCGCCGCCGGCTGCTATGCGACGGCGTGACTGACACCGGCTGTTCGCTGAAACTTTTCCGCCGGGAGGTTGCCGGCTCTTTTCTGCCGATCCGGACGATGTATTCCTTTCTGCCCGCCTTTGCGGTGGCTGCCGGTTTTACGGTCTGCGAAGTCCCCGTGGCGCACCGGCCCCGGCGGGCCGGTGTCTCCCACTATGGTCTTCGTGTGATGGCGATCACGCCGTTGCTTGATCTCTTGGCGCTCTGCTGGCTCTTGCGACGGATCTCGCCCCGGACGACAGCCCGGCGGCAGCCGGATGATTCCGCCGGGGGATGAGCCACACTCATGCTATGGAGAGCGGGTCGCTCGGGGTTGAGGGAGAACTCAAGGGATGCGGCCCGATGTCCCCATCGGGCGAAACGGGAAATGTCGTCGCAACGAATGACCCGCTGAGGACATCGGGTCCACACCGGAGTGCTGACGGTAGTTCGTCGCTCAACGCGCAGCCTTCGACTGCGTGATCCCATCTGAAGCGCCTTACGGGACCTCGTAAACTTCAACCAACGCCGAGCCGCCGGCGCCGGTGCCCTTGACCTCGGCGGTGTAGCTGCCGGGCGGAAGCGTGATCAGAAGGATGGCATCCTTGCTCTGCGTGTCAGCGATCCCGAACGCCCCGACGGAGCCGCCGGCCGCCGTGAGCTGCGGGTCGCCGCCCCAGTTGTCGTTGCCCGCGACCTGGTCGCCGCCGCGGAAGAGCGCGAGCTGCGGATCGGGCATGGTGCCGGGGACGCCGAAGGCGGCGAGGCCCGGCCCGATGGCGCGGACGAGTACGGTTCGCGCGGTGGTGCCGCCTACCACGAAGCCGGCCGTGAGCGTTTCGCCGGGGTTGATCT
>CAIJFT010000410.1 GCA_903820035.1 uncultured Opitutia bacterium | reverse complement strand
CCGCGAGGGTGGTCCGCACCACGAGCGGCGGTGCAAACGTGAAGTGAAAATACGGATCGTCGGCGTTCGCCGGGGTTTTGATTTCGAGGGCGCCGTCGCGGACCACCGCCGAGGTGATCTGCTGCACGGGTTGGAGGCCGGCCAGCGGCAGGTCGGCGAGCACCTGGTCGCCGTGGGCGATCGCGCGCAGGGACGAAATGACCGTCGTCACCCCGTGGTCCGGCGGATCGAGGCGGAGCACCTGGTAGGTGCCCGGCGGCAGCGGCAGGCGGTAGCTGACCGGTGTGCTCGAAGCGGTGACCGTGGTGCGCGCCGAGAGGTCCTCGCGAAAACCGCCGCCGTCGTCGTAATAGACCTGCAGCGGACCGTTGCCGGTCGCGGTGAGCCTCACCTCAAGTTGGAACAGATCGGAACGAGTTTTCGCGCCCGGTAGAAACGGCAGGGCGGCGACGACGCTGAGCAGCGCGGCCGCGAGCAATGCCGGGAACGTGAAAAACTTCATGCGAGTCGCGCAGTCTCGGCGGAACGGCCCTAGGCCGACAAGGAATTATCCGGCGGCCTTGCGGACGTCCCGCTACAGTCTTATTCCGGCCGGCGCACCCGCAGCGTTGCGAGCGCCAGCAGCGCGGTCACGGCGGCGGTGATCATGAATAACAGCGGCGCGTGCTTGTTGGCCTGCCATGCCCAGTACGAGAGCGGGCCCATTTCGACCGGCCCGCTGAACGCGAGCCAGCGCGTCGGATCCAGATCGCGGGCCACGACCACGAACGGGGCCGCGGGCTGCGGGACGTAGGCGGAGCGCCAGGCGTCGCCGGGCACTTTCGACGGACGGACTTGGGCGATGACGTCGTTGCTGGCGGCATCGCGCAGTTCCAATTCGATTCCCGGTTCCCCGAGCTGGCCGGCGGTTTCAAAACGCAGCCAACCGCCGCGACGGGTCGGCGTCACGGGCGCGCTGCGCCACTCGCCCTGCGTTGCATCGCCAAAGCTGCCCCACGTGGGCGTGTAGTCGAGCGGTTGGATCGCCGGCGAGAGTCCCAGGCGCGGCGGATGTGCGGGATCGGCGGAGCGCGCGTCGTTGCGCTCAAAGGCGGGTGGACCGCCGACGCCGGTGGCGGCGGTTTCCAGCGGCAGCGGCGTGCGGATCGGCACCGGCATGAATGCCCGGAGGCTGGGCCGCGCGAGCCGGTCCATCAGCGACTCGGCGCTCGGGTAGGGGATTTCCGGATGCGCGAGGTGCTTGGCGTCGTTGGTCGCAAGGTAGCGGCGCATGTTACCCTCGGCCTTGTTGTAATACTTCTTCGCATCCGGCAGCTCGGCCTCAAAGGCCGTGCCAAGCAGCGGACGGCAGCCGAAGCCGAAGGCGGCCAGCCAGGCGAGTGCGACCACGACGTGCGCCGCGCGGACGGCGCGAACCACACCGGTGACCGACAGCAGCCAGCCGACGGCCAGCGCGTTGGCGGCGACGCCGACCGCGAGGGTGTCCATGTAGCGCGAGGCCGGATAACCGCCGTCGCCGCCGCGGGCGTAGGCGGTGGCGGCGATCTGCACCAGAACCCAGCCGCCGATCGCGGCGACGATCTGACCGGAGCGGAGAAAGTTCGAGGTGCGGGCGTCCTCGCCGCGGTGACCCCGCGGCCAGCGCAGCACGCGGCCGAACGTGAGCACCCACGGCAGCCAAAGGATGGCGCCGAGCCCATCGTGATCGCGCCAGGGCCACTGCAGGCTGTGGACGGTGCTCAGGAGAAACGCACTGATCGTCTTCGCCTTCATGTGCGCGTGCCACGGCGCATCCACGCGCGTGGCCCAGCCGAGGGCCGCGATTGAGGCGGCAAGGACGAGCGTGGGCCAGACGTCGCGCAACCGGACCTCGCGTTGCCAGCAGCGCCAGCCGACGAGCCCGATGACCACGGCGGCGGCCAGCAGGCCGGAGCCCATGGTCGCGAGGGCGAAGAGCGCGGCGGCGGCGCCCAGCCACCAGGCACCGGACGCGGGGCGCGTGAACGGGAGCGTAACGATCGCGATGAGCGAGAGCCCGAGCAGCCAGTATTGTTGCGAGTGAAAACCGCCCAGGACGTTTTGCCAGGCCACCGGCAGGCCGAAGAGAACGAAGATCAGGGCGAACAGCGCCGCGTGCCACCACGCCGTCAGCCGGCGCCGGCCGAAGAGCCAGAGCGCGGTGGCGATGGCGGCGTGCAGCATCGCGTTGGTCGACGCCTCGAGCCGCGAGTCCCACTGGCCGTTGAGCAGGCCGAGCGTGAGGTTCTGCAGCTTCGTCATGATGACGTAGTGCTCGTTGTGGGCGTGAAACAGGTGCGAGACGAAGTGGTCGCCCTCGACCCACGGAATCAGGAGCTCGCTGCCCTCGGCGTCCCACTGGTCCCAGTCCGGCATCGGCGAGCCGTACCGGTCGAACGTCGTCCACTTGGCGGCGACGATGAGCAGGAAGAGGCAGGCGGCGAACGCGACGGTGAGGAAGTTTTTCGACACGGGACGTCGCGAGAGGAAACGAACCGCAGTCCGGCTCAAGCTTTCAATCGAGCGCGGGCACGGCGGGAAACGGGGTGCCGTCGTTGGCCGCCGCCTTTTTTCGCGACCTTGGCGGATTCCGTGGTCAAACCTTGCGCTCCGTTCCATGCCCGCCCACCTCGATGCCCCCGCGCCCGGCGCCGCCTTTACCCCGGCGGACTTCCGGGTGTGCGGCTGGCTTTGGCTCGAGGCCGCACCGGGGGACATCGTCGCGGTCGAAGTTCACGCCGACGGACTTTGCCTTGGCGCGGCTGCCGCTGGCACGTGGCATGAGCGGCCGGATGTATCCGCGAAATACGGTCTGCCCGCCGGTACGCGCACCGGATTCGAATTTTCCGCGCATCACCCCGACGCCCGGCCCGACGCCGTCGTGGAACTGACCCTGCTCGGTCGGCGCCAGGATGGTTCGCGCACCGCGCCGCTCGTCACGCGCCGGCTGGCGCCGCCGCCACCGGAGCGCCACCCGCTTGCGTTGCTTCGCGCCCGCATGCCCGCCGGCGCGCTTGGGCTGGAGATCGGTGCGCATACCCAGCCGGTCGCCGGGCTCACGCCGTATTACACCGACGCCGTCGCCGACTACGTGGGAACGGCCGGCCGCCTCGATTTTCTCGCCGACGCCCGGGCGCTGCCACTCGCGGACAACACGCTCGACTACCTCTGCAGCTCGCACGTGCTCGAACACCTCGCCGACCCGCTGGCCGCGCTTCACGAGTGGCACCGTGTGCTGCGCCCCGGCGGGTGTCTCTACCTCGTTGTGCCCGACAAGCGCGCGACCTTCGATGTCCGGCGCGCCCTGACGCCGCCCGAGCACGTGGTGCGCGATTTTATCGAGGGCCCAACCGCCGCGGGCACGGCAGGGCATATCGACGAATTTGTTTTTCAATCGGACTGGTCGGTCCTGCGTCCCGGCCTCGCGCCCGCCGAGGTTGCCCGTGTGCAGGCCGACGAACGCGCCCGCTATCTCCGCGAACTCGCCGCGGGCCAGCCGATCGACATCCACTATCACACGTTCACGCCGGACTCGGTCTACGCGGCGCTGCACGCCACCGGTTTTCTCGGCGGCGACGAACCGCGTTTCGAATTACTCTCGCACGCCGACCGCTATCCGCCAGGCCGGGCCGACGGCATCGCGCTGCTCCTCGCGAAGACCGGTGCGGGTGCGACCGACCCGGAGGCGCCGCCGGCAGCGGAGCGTTCGCAGCGCTTCGGGTGGTTCACCCGCGCGGCGGCAAGCGCGGGGTCGTTTCAACTCACTGCGGTCGCGGCGGAGCTGCCGCCATTGCCGCTCGTTTGTCCCGTGAGCCTGCGCCCGCTCCGCCGCGCGGCGGGTGGCGACGTGCTCGTGACCACGGATTCTCGCGGGCCGCGCTATGCGCTTTCTTCCGGCCGGCCCGATCTGCTGCCGCCCGCCGGCGCCACGCCCGACCGTCCGTGGTGCGATCAGGGCTGGCGTGCGCGTTCGCTGCCCGCAATAACCGGCCCCGTCGCCTCCCCGATCGATCACCTCATGCTCTCGTACCTCGACGAACCCGCTGCCCAGTCCGCGATCGATCCGCTGTGTTTCCCCGCGCGCGGTTGGCTGTGGCTCGGACCCGAGACGCAGGGCAAAATCGCGGCCGTCGAGGCGTGGGTCGGCGCCACGCTCGTCGGCTTTACCACGGCGCTCTACGAACGGCTCGACGTCACGCGCGCGCACTGTCTCGCGCCGGGATCGCGGACCGGTTTCGACCTGTTTGGTCATCACTCCGCTGCAGCGGCCGGTGGACCACTCACGGTTGAGATTCGCGCACGGCTCGCCGATGGCAGCCGGACGCCCGTGCTGTCGCAGTCCGTGGTGAAGACGATCGCCCGCGACTACCGCACGAATCATTTCGGCGTGCTGCTCCACCGCGAGACAACCGCGATCCAGCGTCACGCCAACATCTGGGCGGTCGGACCTTCGCAGTCCGAGGGCAGCGGCGAAGTCGCCGTGCTGCTCCGTCGGCACCTTGGACCGCCGCCGCGGAAACTCATCGACGTCGGTTGCGGCCTCGGTTCGTACGGCCGCGGCCTGATCGCCGACGGCTATGACTGGATGGGGGCCGAGGTGAGCGCGGCCGACTGCGCCGAGCTCGCGCGCCTTGGGTTGCCGCACCGTCAGGTGGACGGACGGACGCTACCGTTTGCCGACGGGGCGTTCGACGCCGCGTTGTGCATCGAGGTTTTGGAGCACATCGAGGATCCGCGGGCGTTTCTCCGCGAAATCAGTCGGGTGGCGCCGCGGCAGTTGATCGTGTCGGTGCCGAACTGCGAACTGCTCGGCTACCTCTGGGATCACCTCGCGACGCCGTGGCACATGCTGGAGGCCACGCACACGAATTTCTTCACGCGCTGGAGCCTCGGCGCGTTGCTGCGTGAATTTTATCCGCAGGTGGAGCTGGGCTTCCACACGCCGTATCCGCTGCGGACGGTCGAGGGCACGCCGTTGCACTATAACCTGTTCGCGGTCGCCTCCGCCCTGTGACCCATGCGGGCAAGCTCGCGCAGTGGATCGGCGACGGCCACCGGGGCGTCGAGATCGGCGCGGGGGCCTCGCCGGTACAAGGTCTCTCACCTGCTCCGGTTTACGTGGATTGCTTCAAGTCGTTCGGCGCCGCGCCCAACCATGCCGACTACTTTGGGCACGCCTGCGCGCTGCCGTTCCACGATCACTCCCTCGACTACGTGATCGCGTCGCACGTGCTCGAGCACGTGGCCAATCCCGTCGCCGCCCTCGCCGAGTGTTACCGCGTCGTGCAGCCGGGCGGCATCATCTACCTGGTGTTGCCCGACCGGCGGGCGACGTGGGAGCACGGCCGCACGCTCACCACCGTCTCGCATCTTTTGGATGATTTCCGACACGGCACCACCGCGTGCGACGACACGCACATCGAGGCTTTTGTCCACGAGGCGGACTGGTCGCGTTTTGAACCGGACACGCCGGAAGCCGAAGTCCCCGCGCGCCGGGCGCAACTCGCGCGCGGCATGCATGAAGCGGTGGCGCGGGGAGAGGACATCAATATTCATTTCCACACCTTCGAGCCGGGGAGCGTGCGTGAGTGGCTGACCACGCTGATGGCGGCGCACGCCGGCGTGCCGCGTTTCTGGTGGGAGGTCCTCGAAGTGACCGGGCATTTTCCGGCGGCCAACCCCAACGGCATCCTCGCCGTGTTGCGCGTGCAAAAGAACTGGAGCGCCCGCGCCCACCACGAGGCCTTTCGACTGCGAACCGCCGGAGACCCGCACGCGGCCCTGCGGAGTGAGGCGGAGCCGTTCGACGCGTGGGCGGCCCGGACCTCGGGCTTGGGCGGCGCCCGGTAAGTCGGGCGGGGCTACACGGAACGGATCAGACTCGAGCCTTGAACCGGAAGGCCGGTGAGGACGGAGAGATCAGGAGCGCGGTGACGGGTCGTTCGGCTCGCAAGCGAGCTGGCCTACAGTCGTACGATTCTCCGACGGAGCTGCGGCCACTCGCTGGCGGTCGCAGCTCCGGGCGATTTTCGATTACCCGTTCACCCCGCTGATCACTGCAGCGGCGGCCACTCGCGCGGGGGGAGCGCGAGGGTGAAATCGTTGATCGTGAGCGTGAGGTTCGGGTTGTACGCGGGGTCGTTGAGCAGCAGGTCGCCCCACTTGGCGGTCATGTACTCGACTTCGGTCCGGAAACGGTCGCGCTTCTCGAGGGTGTCCTCTTTGCCGCGGCTCGCGCTCTCGTGGTGGTAGAGCTCGGCGTAGGGCGTCCAAAAGTTGCGGTACCCGGCGGCGCGGACCTTCAGGCAGAAGTCGACGTCGTTGAACGCCACCTTCAGCTGCTCGGCCTCGAGCCCGCCGACTTGCAGGTAAACCTCGCGCCGGATGATCAGGCACGCGGCGGTCACCGCCGACAGATTTTGCTGCAGCAGATTGCGGTGCGCCTGGCCGGCCGCGCCGCGGGGGTGCGTCTGCCACGCGTGCGCGGCGACGCCGCCGATGCCGAGGATGACGCCGGCGTGCTGGATGCGGTCGTCGGGATAGTAGAGCTTCGCGCCGACACAGCCGATCTCGGGGCGCAACGCGTGCGATACCATCTCGTCGAGCCAGTCGCCGTGGATGACCTCGAGGTCGTTGTTCAACAGGCCGACCAGCGGGGCGTCGGTTTGGCTCACGCCAAAATTGTTGATCGCGGAGTAATTGAATTCGCCGGCGAACGTCACCACGCGCACGCGGCGCGCATTCGGCTGGCGTCCGCCCGCGCCCTCGGCGGCGAGTTGCGCGAGGTAGGCGAGCGTCTCCGGCTCGTCGCTGTCATTGTCGACGATCAGGATCTCGAAGTTCGCGTACGTGGTCTTGGCGAGCAGACTCTCCACGCAAGGTTGGAGGACGTTGAGGCGGTTGCGCGTCGGGATGATCAGCGTCACGCGCGGCGTCGGGTAGGCGAGCGGGTAGTGGACGCGCCAGTACGAGCCCTTGGTCGGCGAGATGGTCGCGGTGACGCCGATGCGGACGAAATGCTCGCTGATGACCTTCTCCGCGGCCTGCGTGGCGTAGCTCTTCGCGCCGATGAGCATCGCGGTCGAGCCGGGCACGCTGCGCCAGTGGTAGAGAATCTTCGGGATGTGCCGGATGCGGTCGCCGGCGGTGCGCTCGATGACGCGCATCGCGAGGTCCCAGTCCTGCGAGCCCTCGTAGCCGACGCGGAATCCGCCGACATCGCGGACGAGCAGCGTGCGGTACACGCCGAGGTGGCTGATGTAGTTCTGGACGAGGAACAGGTCCGGGTTCCAATCGGGCTTGAAGTACTGGTCGTAGCGGTGGCCGTTCTCGTCGATCTTGTCCTCGTCGCTGTAGATGACGTCGGCGTGCGGGTGCGACTCGAGTTCGAGGGCGACGCAGGCGAGGGCGTGCGGGCGGAGTTCGTCGTCGTGGTCGAGCAGCGCGATGAACTCGCCGTGCGCGAGGGCGAGGGCGGAATTCGACGCCGCGGAGATGTGGCCGTTGGTCTCGCGCAGGACGAGTTTGATGCGCGGATCCTTCTTCTGGTAACGCTCGAGGACCTTGCGGACGTGTGGCTCCTTCGAGGCGTCGTCGGCGATGCAGAGTTCCCAGTTGTCGTAGAGCTGGCGGCGGACGGACTCGATGGCGGCGACGAGCCACTTCTCCGGCGTGTTGTACGTCGGCATCAGCACCGAGATCAACGGACGCCGGGTGAGGGTGGCGAGTTTGGCGCGGATTTTATCGGCGCTCTCCGGCGTAAGGCGGTCGTAGGCGGCGACCCACGCGGCGTAGGTGTTCGGCGGCGGCGGCGCGGCGTCGGCCGTGCGCTTGATCTGGCGGGCCACGGCGAGATGCCACGTGCCGGCTTCGTCCTGCGCCTCGATGCGCAGCAGGTGCGTGCCGTAGCGCGGGACGTCGACCTTGACGATCCAGCCGCAGCGCTCGGCGCCGGGGTAGTCGCGGAAGTGGTCGAGCACGTCGAGCCGTTCGAGGCCGAATTCGGCGGGTACGCTCTTGCCGTCGAGCGTGGCGCGGATCGCCCGCAGCGGCACGCGGCCGCGGTGAAGGGTCCAGCCGCGCACGTTCAGCGTCGGGGCGATGTTCGCCCAGTCCTGCGGGTAGTCGATGTTGCCGAGCAGTTGCGCGGAGGCGGCGGGCGCGGCGGGTTTGTCGAGGAGTTTGCGGCGCAGCGCCCGGAGCGGCGACGTGAATTTCCACGAGAAGGACCCCTGCATTACGGAGATTTTTTCGTCGCGCGAACGCACCACGGCTTCGACCTGGGCAAGCCTGTCGGCGGCGACGGCGAGCTCGGCGGTGTGCGCGGCGCGGAGTTGATCCTGGGCCTGGCGCTCGGCGACGCGGAGTTGCGCGATCGCCTCAAGGCCGGCGGCGGTTTCCGCGCGCGAAGCTGCAAGGGCGGCCTGGGTGCGGGCAAGGTCGTCTTTGAGTGCGACGATCTCGGCGTCGGCGGCGAGGAGCGCGTTTTCGTAGGCGGTGACCTGCAGGCGGCCGGTGCGGAGCAAGACCTCGGCCTGCTCGCGGCGCTGCTTATGTTTCTCGGCTTCCTTCGCGATGTTGTCGGCGTAGGTCTGCGTCATCGCACGGGACTGCTCGAGGCCGGCGGCGTGTTGGCGCGCGGCGGCGAGGAGGTCCTCGATGTTTTTGACGTGCTGCTGGGTCAGCTTTTCGCGGGCGAGGATGGCGTCGCGATCGGCGGCGGCGGCGCTGACGCGTTGGCTGGCGGAGGTTTCGATCGACTGCTCGAGCTGGCGGATGACGTGGGCGAGGAGGTCGGTCGAGGCGGCGAGTTGGCGGGCGGCGGGATCGTCGAGGGCGGCGGCTGCGGCGTTCAGCTGACCGGCGAGGGCGGCGGAGAAGAGCGTGGCGTCGGTCGCGGTGGCGTCTTGCGCGAGTGACCAGTCGGCGGCGGAGGCGCGGCCCGCGGTGGCGGTGTAAAATTCCGTCAGGCCGCGCGTGTTGGCCGCGAGGTTGAAGTGTTGCCGGGCGAAGCCGAGGGCGTACGGGCCGACGCTCGCGGCGAGGTCGCCGTCGTTGAAGAGACGCGTGCAGGCGGCGGCGATGTCGGCGGGCGTGCCCGAGGCGGGCAGGAAGACGGCTTCGCGTCCGTCGGTCATCAGCGCGGCGAGGTTCGACGGCGGCAGGATTACCGGCCGGCCGCTCGAGAGAAATTCCGGGAGCTTCGACGGCAGGCGGTAGTCGTTGAACGGACCGGGGCGGCCCGGCTGCACGAGGACGTCGGCGAGGGCGAGGAGCTGCGGGAGCTTGGCCTTCTCGATGAAGCCGAGGTCGAGCACGTGGCGTTGCACGTCGTCGGAGAGGCCGGCGAGGAAACGCGGCGAATTGAAGCCGGTGCGGACGAGGCGCGTGCGGGTGCCGGCCGCGTTGAGCAGGGCGACGGCGAGGTAGAGGTCGCGCATCTCCGGCTCGTTGGCGAAGGTGTTGCTGCCGGTGAAGACGATGACCTTTTCGTCGGCCTTGAGGCCGAGTTCGGCGCGGTAGGCGGCGTTGGCGGCCTGCGGGTGGTAGAGGTCGAAGTCGACGCCGGGGAACAGCAGGTGCGTCGGCGTGCCCGGCGGGGCGAATTCGGCGAGCGTGTCGATGATGTGCGTCACGCCGTCGGCGAGGCGCAGGAAACTCTCGCTGCGGAGCGGGTGCGGCAGGCTGTCGTTGAGCTGCGCGTCGAGGTCGGCCGCGGAGGCCTCGCGGAGTTTCGCGAAGGGTTGGCCGGTAAAGCCCTCGAGCAGGAAGTGCTCGTTGTCCTCGAGGTGGATGATCAGGCGCGCGGCGGCTCCGCCGGTGGCGCGCAGGGCGGCGCGCTGGTAGGCGACGGTGAATTTCCGCACGCATTCGCGCGGGGTCCAGGCGTGGATGACATCGGCCGGTTTGCCGTCCGGGAAGAGGTTGGGCCGGGCGACGGCCTCGTCGTAGTTGGCGGCGATGAACAGCGGGCGGGCGACGTGGACCAGCGTTTCCTTGCGGTGCGGCACGGCGACGACGCACGCGTGGCCGGCGGCGCACAGGGTGTTCGCGAAGCCCCCGATATGGTTCAGGCTGTTGGTCGTGAAGTCGCCGTAGTTGACGAAGAGGATGTTCAAGGCGGGAAAGGAGCTAACAGGAAGGACGGGAAGGGCGGGGAGAATCAAGGCTGGTCTGCGCCGCGCAGCGTGAGGCGGCGGATCCCGTCCTTGAGCACCAACTCGTGAAAGTTGATCAGCAGGCCGACGGGGGCGTTGAGCAGGCGCATGTAACTCAGGAGTTGGGCGAGGTGGATGGGCTGGGTCTTTTCCACCGCCTTGACCTCGATAATGAGGCAGTGATCTACGAGCAGGTCGAGGCGGAGCGGTTCGTCAAAAACCAGTCCTTGGTACGAAATTGGCACCTGAACTTCGCCGTGGGTCGGAACGCCACGCAAGCTCAGTTCATGGCGCAGACACTTTTGGTAGATGCTCTCCAGGAGGCCCGGGCCCTTCTCCCGATGAACCTCGATGGCCGCCCCGATCACCACTGACGTCCAGCGATGCGCCCTGCCATACTCAGGGTGCATGGCCCGGCTTTCCGAACTCCCCGATCTTCCTGTTTAATTCAGGACTCATCGGAGCAGGTCCGGTCGACCTGCAGCAAAGGTCACGAGCGGCGATACCCGAAAACTCGGGTTACCCACTTACTCCCTCAGTCCCTCACAACGTGAAGCCGACGTCCGCCGCGTCCTTCGCGAACATCTTCACGGTGTCGAGGGACAGCTCGGTGAGGTCCTGGCCGACCATCTTCGCGGCCTTGGCGAGGATGTCGTGGGGCACGGTGATGATCGCACAGCCCGACTCCTGCGCCTGGAAAATG
>CAIJFT010000409.1 GCA_903820035.1 uncultured Opitutia bacterium | reverse complement strand
GCTGGTCCGTCGGGCACACCCGGTCCGGGTTGGTGGCAATGAAGGGCTTGCCTTGCTGGATCCACCACGCGGCTCGGCAGAGACGGGCGTACGTGAGGGTCAGGTCGAAGCCCACGACCACGGCGTCGGGCGCGTCCGCCGGATCGTCCGCCGTCAGGCCATACCCGGCGCCGGTGAACTGCGATAGCATGCTCGCGGTGCCGAGGGCGAAGAGTCGCTTCACCTGCGGAAAGCGCGCGCGCAGGCAGTCGACCGTGGCCTGGGCCGACGTATACAGTTCGTCGGCCGTGGCGGACACCCCCAGCGTGCGCAGGTGGGTCAGGTAGTCGGCTGCACTCTTGGACGGATTATTGGTCAGAAACGTGTACCCGATGCCGAGCGCCTTCAGGCGGGCCAGAAAGGGCAGGGTGCAGGCGAAGAGGGTGCCGCCCTTGTAAATCGTGCCGTCCATGTCGAGGGCGACATGCCGGATGTCGCGCAACCGGGCGGCGAGGGCGGAGGGGAGGTCGGGAAGCGGAGCGGGCGCGGGCATTTCAGGCGGGGGCGGATTGGTAGCCGTGGGCTTTGGCGGGCCAGGCGAGGATGAACATGAAGGTGCCGAGGGCGCCGAGGCCGAGTAGGGCGCCGAAAGCGACGTTCCAGCCGGCTTCCTGCACGAGCCGGCCAAGGCCCCAACCTGAAACGATGGTGCTCAGGTAACCAAAGAGGCCCGTGAAGCCCGCGGCGGTGGCGGCGGCGCGGCGGGTGGCGAGATTTGCGGCGGTGATTCCGATAAGCGCCTGCGGTCCGTAGATGAAGAAACCCGCCGCGGCGAGGAAGGCGGTGGCGGTCGCGGGGGTGGAGCCGAACTGCCAGAAGAGGAACAGCGAGGTGCTGGCTCCGATCATGCAGAACACGCACGTGCGGGAGCCGCGGCCCTGGAAGAACCGGTCGGTGATCCAGCCCGCCAGCAGCATGCCGATCAGCCCCGCCACTTCGAAGGCGCCGACCATGAAACCGCTTTTTTGTACGGAGAAATGTTTCATTTCTTTCAGGAGGGTCGGACCCCAATCGAGTACGGCGAAGCGGAGAACGTAGACGAAGAAATTCGCGAGCGATATCCACCATATATAAGGGTTTTGGAAGACTTGCCGTTTCACGAACGCCTTGTACGCGGCCGAGCTTCGATCCGTGTCGTCGCCCAGCTTCGCGCC
Source organism: uncultured Opitutia bacterium (assembly GCA_903820035.1). Taxonomy (GTDB): domain Bacteria; phylum Verrucomicrobiota; class Verrucomicrobiia; order Opitutales; family Opitutaceae; genus ER46. The sequence goes on along the minus strand of CAIJFT010000409.1, from coordinate 6,284 downwards.
CGCGACGACGATCTCCGGCAGGCCGACCGAGCGGGGGGTGTCCCGCAGCAGAATAAACAGGATTAGTCCCGCCACGGTGCAGAGGATCGCCGGACCGAAGAAGCACCAGCGCCAGCCGAGGTAGAGAAAGTAGGGGCAGGCCACGCTCGCGAGGGCCGCGCCGATGGTGTGCGACGTGTTCCACACCGCCATGTTCGAGGCGAGGCGCGACGGATGGAACCAGTGCGTCATTAGCCGGCAGCACGGGGGGAAGCCCATGCCCTGGACCCAGCCGTTGATCATCCAGGCGACGCCGAGCCAGAGCACCGTCGAGGAAAACCCGAAGAAGACGTTGGCCCCGACGGACAGCAGCAGGCCCGCGACCATGAAGTAACGCGCGTTGCACCGGTCGGCCCAAACGCCGTTCACAAATCGCGAGATGCCGTACAGCACGCCGTGCAGCGTGAGAAACAAGCCGAGGCTCGCCTTGGAGAGGAGGAGATCCTTCTCCATCTCCGGCATGGCGAAGCTGAGGTTCTTGCGCACGAAGTAGAACGCCGCGTAGCCGAACATCGTCGCGAAGAGCGTGCGGATCTGCCAGTAGCGGAAAAGCGACGACGCCTCAGCCGGTTCATTCGCGGGGTTTGGTCCGGCGGCGGGGGTAGGGCTCATGAAGCGGGGTGGGCGGGGATTTCCCAGACGGCTCCGCGGCCGAAGAGACCGTGGAGCAGGGGGTCGAGCAGGCCGGTGCGCACCGCGACATCGAGAACGGTGAAGCGGCGGCGGATGTGGTAGGCGCGCCGGAAGCTGTCGCGCAGCCGGGCGCGGGTCAGGCCGATCTGTTCCGGCTCGGTCGGCGCGCCCGCTGCGATCAACCGGCGTTCCAACTCTCCTGCGGGCAGCAACTGGGCGCGTACGCGGCGCTGCAGCTCCGGCCAGCTGGCGCGAAGCCGCCCGAGCTGACGTTCGAGGTCTGCCGGTGAAATGAGTTTCGCGCGCGTCTCCTGCAGGGCGGTCGGCAAGAACTCCGCGCCGGCAAACCGGGCGCCGACGTCCGCGTCGGAGGTCGCGGCGTCTGGCCACGCGGCGAGGCTGGTTGCGGGGTCCAGTTCCCCGATCGGAAACGCGAGCAGTTGTTCGTAGAGGCGGGTGACCGCCAAGGTGGCGACGCCGACCTTGAAACCGTGGGAGGGCGCGGTGCCGTTATGGGTGTGGTGCTCCATGTCCCACAGGTGGCTGAATTGATGCTCGGCCCCGGAGGCGGGCCGGCTCGTTTTCGACCACTGCATCGCGAACCCGCCCAGCATCAGGCCCTCCACCAACGGCCCGACCGCCGCGGGGTCGCCACGGCGTGCGCCGGCCGGATCGGCCAGCGCCTCGCGTAGCCCGCCCTGCACGATGGCCCAGGCCCGGGCGTCGACGGGTTCGACGCCCAAGGTGTCAGCCAAAATCCAATCCGCGCCCGCCGTCACCTTGGCCATCAGGTCGGCGTAGCCGGAGGCCGTCATCTCGGCCGGAGCGCGGCCCATGACATCGAGGTCGGCCACGACGGCCTGCGGGGCCGGGCAGTTGAAGGTTTGCTTGGCGCCTTCGTGTGTAATCGAGGCACCGAACGCCGTGTAGCCGTCCATCGAGGCTGCCGTGGCCACGCAAAGGTACGGTCGGCCGGTGCGGTGCGCCGCGAGTTTGACGAGGTCGTTGATCGTGCCGGAGCCGACGGCGACGGGAATGGCGTCGTGGGGCCGGAGGGCGGCCTCGAGCATTTCGACGAAGCGGTGCTCCGCGTACAGGTCGGGATCGTTGAAGACATAGGGCGCCAGCGTTGGGATTCCGGCGGCCTGCAGGGCGGCCTGCGTCGCGCGCCCGGCGATCTGAAAGGTGGTTTCGTCGGTGACAACGACGGCGCGGTGGTGGGGAAACTGGGCGTGGAACACCTCCGGCGTTTGCGCGAGCACCCCGCGGCCGACGAGGAGGGCGCGGGTTTCGCGGGCGGAGCCCAGGGCTTCGGCCAACGTCAGGCGCGGTGGAGAGGAGGGTGTGGCCGGGGTCATGACCGGGCGGACTTACGCGTGACCTTGGCGGGGGGAAGCGCGGGCATGCCGAGCAGGGTGCTCGCGGCCAGCTCGTCGATGATGAGCGACTTGATCATGCCGCCGGCGATGCCAGCGAGGATCGCGGCCGTGCGGTCGCTGCCGGAAACGATCGCGATCACCTGCGGAATTTTTCGCAACTGGGGGAGGGTGATGCCGATGACGCGGTCGCGCCACGCGGTCGCGCATTCCTGGCCGCGCGCATCAATAAAGCGGCCGCACACCTCGCCGACGGCGCCGGCGCGTTCCAGGTCCCGGATCATGACGGCGTCGAGCGTGCCGCGTTCGACGAACACCGAGTTGGCGAGCGTCCCGAGGCCGACCAGCGCGACGCGGGCGCGGTCGAGGTGGGCGTGGACATTGCGGACCTGTTCCAGGGTGAGCAGCGCATCGCGGGTGCGCTTCTCGGGAATGAAGGCCGGCGTGTTCAACGAAAGGAAGTTGCCGCCCAGCCGCTGGGCGACCACGCGCCCGACTTCCTGCGCGTCAACCTGGCTGACGTTGGAATCGACGCTGCCCATCGCCTGCACGACGGTGAGGCTGCGGTTGTGAACGGCGGGCAGGTGCTGAACGAGTTCCTGAATCGTGCGACCGCCGGCGACGGCCACAATGTCGCGCGGTTCGATCAGGCCCCCGGCGACGGCCGCCCCGAAATGGCCGACGGCCCGGCGGAGGTCGGTGCCCTCCAGCCCGTCGCTCGACTTGATCACCACTGCGGTGGCCAGCCCGAACTTTGTCCGCAACTTCTCCTCCAGCTCGCGCCGGCGTGGCTCGTAGTCGGCGACGGTGATGCGGACGATACCGCGTTCGCGGGCGAGCGCCAGCAGGCGCGACACCTTGGCCTGTGAGACCTTGGCGAACTTGGCGACCTCGTTCTGACCGAGCCCGTCGAGGTAGTACAGCCGGGCGATCAGGCGCAGGCGGTCGTCTGAATAATCATTCGGCATGATTAACGATTGCGTCGCGCCACCGGCGGAGTGTCAAGGAACCAGCGGGGCCTAGTTCGAATGAGTATGCAAAATAAATATGCATGCGGTTAACCCACGGCGCGCCTTGCCGGCAACGTCCGCTGCGCCGCCACGCTCGGGCCCGAACTCGGGTTCTTGCTGGGCGCCGACCTCGCGCCGATCAGGCCCGATTCGACGCTCACGCGTGTCACGGCCCTGCCGACGGCCAAGGCCAACCCCCGCGGCGGCTATTCCAATTCGCCGATGTCGCACCGCGACCGGGCGGACGGCTTTTTCGCGCTAATTGAGTAGCACTTGCTCCTGAAGGATAAGGATTAACGTAAAATACGGCCTGCGCCTTCAGCCGGCCGGGGGCGATTTTATAAAAAATCCTCCCGCACATTGAACGTCTGGCCGACTCGGGCGTCTGTCCCTGCGTAGTTCAATAGGTTTGCTTGGTGTTAGGTCACTAATGCCGCCCAGGGGTGGGCGGCATTTTTTTTGCCCAAATAGCAAGGGTGGGGAGGCGAAAGCGCGGCGCCTAGGCGCCGCCGGCCAGCACCCGGGCGAAAACCGCGGCATCGACGTTGCCGCCGGTCAGCACGAGGCCGATCCGCCGGCCCGCGATCGTGGGGCGCTCCTGCAGCACGGCGGCCAGCCCCGCGGCTGCGGCGCCTTCCAGGACATTGTGCATCGCGGTGAACGCGAGGCGCATCGCCGCTGCGATCTCGGCTTCGGATACCCGGACGATGCGTTCTACCCCGTGCTGAATGTGGTCGAGGGCGTCGGGGTTGGGGGTCGAACACGCGAGTCCGTCGGCCAGGCGGGTCGTCGTCGGATGGGGCACCACGCGGCCCGCGGCGAACGATAGGGCGATGCTCGGCGCCTCCGCGGCGCAGACGCCGACGATTTTGACGTCCAAGCCCAGCGCGGCGCGTGCCGCCAGCATGGCGCAGATACCCGAGCCGAGGCCGATCGGGACATAAACGGTGTCGAGCGGCGGTGTGTTCTGCAGAAAATCGAGCGCCGAGACCGCGACGCCGGTCACGAGCTCGGGCGCAAACGAGGGCACCGCGTGCAATCCTCGTTCCGCCGCGAGCCCGCGGGCGTGTTCAAGAGCGGCCTGAAAGTCTTCGCCGTGTTCGACCAAGGTCGCGCCGAGCGCGCGCATGGCGGCGTTTTTCTCCAGACTATTGCCGCGGGGCACGACGATGACGGCGGCGAGGCCGGCGCGGCGGGCTGCGAAGGCCACGGACTGCCCGTGGTTGCCGCGCGTGGCGGCGATCACGCCGCGGCAGGCGGGTTCGCGGCGGCGCAGGGCGTCCAGGTAGACGAGGCCGCCGCGCACCTTGAAGGCGCCGAGCTGCGTGTGGTTCTCGTGCTTGACCCAGAGTTCGCAGCCCGCGGCGGCGTTGAGCAGCGGCCAAGAATAGTGCGGAGTGGTCGGCACGACCGGCGTGACCAACCCGGCAGCGGCTTCGATTTCAGCGCGGGTCGGCAGCGGGGACATACGGTGGCTGGGGGGGGCGGACGAGGCACACGGGACGGGTGCAAACCGGCCAGCTATGATCCGGAGTTATGCCGTTAAAAGTTCCAGGTTGAAAGGTGAAAGACCCGGGCGCGGAGCCGGTCCAATCTCCGACCGCGGCCCGCTCAATTTTAAGAGCGCCCCGCGCCCCTTCGAAAACAAGCTTAGCCCGTGGTTTCAGCCGCGGGCGGGGTTTACCGGACGCGCTTATTCCCTGCTCTCGCGCACCGGGCTACATTAGACGGCGGGCTTTTCCGGCAGATTGACGACCCGGGCCTTCGGGTCGGGGTTCTGCCGGTAAAACAACGCCGTGTGGCCGACGGCACCGATGCAGACGCAGCGACCTTGGTCGGCGATTTGCGTGCACAGGGCGGTGCGCTCCTCGCGTTCGGCGCCGAGGAAGCGGATCTTCACAAGCTCCTCGGAACGGAGCAGCTTCTGCAGCTCGGCGAAAAATTCCGGGGTGAGCCCGCTGCGCCCGACCTTCAGGCCGGCCTCCAGCGTCTGGCCGACGCCGCGGAGGTAGGACTTTTGCGCACCCGTGAGAGGAAATTCGTACATGGCCCGTACCCTTTCGCACAATCCGCCCGACGCCAAGCGCAAGGTGTGCCGCCCTTCTTACGCCGAGGGCCCGGCATCCACCGCAAAATGATCCAAGGCCAGCTCCCGCCATTGCCCGGGGGCGAGATCGCCGAGTTCCAGCCCGCCGAAATGCGCGCGGTGCAGTGTCAGCACGGTGGTGCCGGCGGCGGCAAACATCCGTCGCACCTGGTGGTATTTCCCCTCGGTCAGCGTCAGCTCGGCCTCGCGCGCCCCGAGGATCCGCAATGCCGCGGGCGCGCACGGCGCCTTTTCGCCTTCGAGTATCAGTGTGCCGGCGGCGAATAACGGCCCGAGGTCGGCGGCCAGGTCGCGGTCGACGGTCGCGCGGTAGACTTTCGGCACTTTGTGCTTCGGCGAAGTGAGGCGGTGCACCAGCTCGGACTGATCCGTGAGCAGCAGAAGCCCGCTCGTTTCCTTGTCGAGACGCCCGATGCTCGTAATCACCGGATTGCGGCGGCGCCAGCGCTCGGGGAGCAGCGAATAGACGTTCGGGCCCTCGCGCTCCTCGTGCGAACAGACGAGCCCGAGTGGCTTGTGGACCAGCAGGAGCACGCCTTCGGGATGATCGAGCGGTTCGCCTTCGACGCGGACGTCCGTCGCGGCGACCTTTTGGCCGACGTCGTCGGCAACTTTGCCGCGTACGGTGACGTGGCCGGCTTCGATCCAGCCGCGGGCCTCCCGTCGGCTGCAGTAGCCGAGGTTGGCGAGGAGTTGGTCGAGACGGCGCATGCGGTTGCCGGACTATTCCAAAGTGCGGGCCGCGGGACAAGCCGGGTCGCGGAAAAACGTCGAGGCGGCCCCGCCTCTTCTTACCGCCCTTCGGCCGATTGCACCGGTGCATCCGGGGCTTTCGAGGCAGGTGGTCGCGAAAAAACGCAAAGGGTCCGCGCGTCCGGCGGAAAATTTCCGCGCGCGTATCGGCGTCTCGGGAGCTTCAACGGCCCTGCGATTTTCGGGTCATTTTGCGGCCAAAGGGTTGGTGGTTGGGATTTGGTTGCGCTGCCAGCCGGCCCATGGCGTTGCGCTGCACCATGCGGATCGCCCCGGTCACGCCGACCTTGATCTTTCCGGTAGCCGCGAGTGGACGGTTCAGAGGGCGCGGCGGAATTCACCTCGCGGTGGAGTCCGTTTCCTCCG
>CAIJFT010000408.1 GCA_903820035.1 uncultured Opitutia bacterium | reverse complement strand
GTAGCTGAGTTTTCCCGCGGCCCCAGTCGGCTCGGCAGTAACGGTGACGCCCGGCGGATGGGGCGGCGGCGGCAGGCGGAGCGCCTCCGCTTTCCAGCGCAGCGTCCGACGCAGGCCCTGGGGGGAGGCTTCGAAGCGGTCTTCCACGGGAACGCCGTCGAACGACAGGAGAAACGTCGGCACCCCGGCTTCGTCGAGCCGGTAGCCGTCGCAGCGGATCGTCGATGCGGGCGCGGTAGGTGCCGGCCAGCTCACCACGGATTCCCCCAGCGGTTTTTCAAAGGGAGCGAAGCGGCTGAACCAGGTGCCGTACGCATCGAAGAAGCGACCCTTCCATGCCAGCACGGGCCGGCCCGCCTGACCGTCGTAGGCCAAATGAAATCCGGCGGGAAAGCCCACCACGATGGCGTGCGTCCCGACCCCCGCAAAAAAGGTCCGGAGCACGATCGGTCGGTCGCGCGGGACCAGTTCAAACTCCTTGGTGGTCAGGGATGGAAACCCTTCCGGCAGGCCCTTGCCCTCGCCGGCGAAGGCGAGGATTGACGCGATTTGCCGGTCGGTGTCGCCGCCTAGCACGGCCGTATTGGACGCCTTCCCTTCGGGCCAAAACGAGGGCATCAGCGTGCCGGGGCGGTAGCCGGCGGGATTGATCAAGTAGGCGCGGAGCCAACCCGGCCGCAGTCGTTGGGTGAGGTTGGCCAAATCAAGCCCTTGAATGCCCAGCGACGCCCGATCGCCCCACCGGTGGCAAGTGATACAGTTCACCCCGCCCTGGGTGCCGAGGAGCTTGCGCCCCGCCTCGACGTCACCCAAGGGAAGTTTATCCTCTTGGTGGACATCACTTTCCACGAGAAGAACCGCGAGCTTGCCCACGCTCTCACCGTAAACGGGCATGCGGGTCTGCAGGTACGGCCGCACGGTCACGCTGCCTTTCAAGGATTGCTCCAACCAAGAAAGCGTTAACTTTCCTCCGACGCCGGTGAGCGGGGGCGGAAAACGGCCGGTGTCGCCCAGGTTATGGTCTCCGGTGAAATAAGGGAGCCGGGCGACTTCGGGACCACCGCGGCCATCACGTTCATGGCAGGCGGTGCAATTGAGCGCCCGGAGCGTGAGGGTTGCACGCTGCTGAATAGTAAGTGATAACTTGCTTTTCCCGAGGTGGGCCACCAGCGCCTGGCGTTGAGCGGCGCCTAGGTTGTAGCGTGGGGCTGAGGGTGGAGGTGCCTCGGCGAGGCAACCGTTATCCACGATCACGATAGGTGTTTGAGTCCGAGTCTGGCCCGGCAGGTCGTGGCAGGCGACGCAATTCAAAGATTGCACCGCGACCCGGCCCCGCTCGGCCCGGATTCGGTCCGGGGCCCACGTTGCGAGTTTGGGACTTTCCTCCCCGTCGCTGCCGCTCAGGCCAAGCAGGTAGCAGGCGATGTCCACCGCATCCTGTTCTTCCAGGGGCACCTTCGGCATCCGGCCGTCAGGGCGCGGCTTTAGGGGATCGCGGATGAATTCCGACAAGGTAAGGAGGACGTATTTTGCCCTGAGGTCGGGCAACGGCACGCTGCTCGCCGCTGTCTCAGCGCCAGCGGTCGGGCCTTCGGCGGGAACGAAGTCGCCGCGGGGTTCGTGACAGGCGACGCAACCCCGGCTGTGAAACAGGTCCCGCCCGTGCGCCCCATCCATGTGCCGGATGAGTTTCGGGCGGACAGGCGCCTTGGGTTTCAGGGTGCCGAGATAGTGCACGATGTCGCCGGCTGCGGCGGCGCCGCGTCCTGCCGGCCAGTGTGGCATGACGGTACCGGGGTGGACTTTTTCCGGCTCGGTGAGAAACGCCTCCAGCCATTCCGGCCGCGCGCGGGTGGTGACGCCGGCCAGGTCCGGACCGCGGCGGGCTGGCAGCCCCGTGTCGCCGCCATGGCAACCGGCGCAGCCCAGTTCGTTGTAAAGCAGGCGGCCACCCTCGGCGTCGGGCGCGGCGGCGTAAAACCGATTGAAGCCGGCCACTCGGGGTTCGGCGGACAGCCACGGCGCGCTGCATAGGCCCAGCCCTCCGACGACCAGGCCGAGCGTTCGTCGGAGAGTCGGTCGGATGCGCCGGGTCATGACGTGATCTCACGCCGGCAACGTTCGACGTAGTCCCGCGCGCGGTTCACCGCTCCGGTGACTTCCCCGACGGTCGGCAAAATCGGAATCCCGCGCGGCGTCGGGTGCATGAAGATCTCTACCAGGCCCGGGTAGCGGATGTCCCGCAGCGCGCGCAAAATCGGCCGGTAGTCGAGCCCGCCGCCGAAGCCCGGCAGTTGCTGGAGCTCGATCTCCTTGGCGACCTTTTGGAAGATGCCGGCGGAGTGCTCCTGAAAATATACCAACGGGATTTGCTTGGCCCCGAGGTCCCGGATCAACGCCGGAAGTTCTGCAATCCATGGGTGCAGGTGATGCGGCGCGAGGGCGACGCCGAGATGGGTGGAGCGATTGAATTCCGCGAAATAGCGCAGCGCGTCCGGGTGATGAAGAAACTGCTTGTTGTGATTCTCGATGGCGATCGTGACCCCGTTATCCTCCGCCGCTGCAACGTGGGGCTTCATTTTTTCCAGAAAGGCCCTAACGGCCTGCTTTGCTTCCGGGCCGGACGGCTCGCTCGGCCCGCCGCTGCCGGTGACAATCACTCCGCCGCCCAGTTTCTTCATCCACTTCATCTCGTCTCCGAGACCGGTGGGACCGAGCGGATAGCGCGTGCTCACGCCGAGCCGCACGCGATGGCGTGCGAGCAATGCGCTGAAAGCCTCGTCGCCCATCCCGGTGATCTGCTCGCGCTGGTTGCCGTGGACTCGGCACCAGATGTCGATCGCTTCGCAGCCGGCCTTCGCCACCTCGGGGAGGATATCCGCCAGTGGCAGCTCGCCGTAAAGGGCTGACGCCAGAACGTAGCGCAGGGCGAACGGCTCGGCGGAGGCGGCGCGGCTCAGGGCGGGCAAAGATGCGCCGGCAGCAAGTGATTGGAGGAAGTGGCGGCGGTTCATCATGCAGGGGTGGGCCGGAGGTGGCGCGATCAGAACGTTGTTACCCTTCGATGGAGGGCGGTCCGGGGCGATCTCAAAACCGGCCGCTGATACCGAAGTTTACGAAGGCACCGTTGTCGTAATCCGCCTGCAGCCGGTTGGGCGTGTAGTAGTACCAGCGCTGCGGCGCGTTGAGCATGTTTTGGATGTCCCAGTAGAACTCGAGTTTCGGCGAGACCACGTAGCTGAGGTTCAGATTGACGGCGGTCCGGTCGAATTTGTAACGCAGACGCGAGGGATCGGTCGAATAACCCACGAGGTGCTCCCCGGTGTAGTTCACCAGCACGCGCGAGCGGAATTTGCCCCACGGAAAACTCAGACCGGCGTTGGCCGTGATCGGGACGAAATTCGGCACGAGGTTCGTGGTGCGGGGCCCGGTGGTGCCGTAGTCGCCCTCGGTGGTCAGGCGCGTGTAGTTGGCGAAGAAGCTGAGCCGGCGCAGCGCCGCGGGCAGAAAGGTCAGTTGCTGCTGGTAGCTCAGCTCGATGCCCTGGATCCGGCCACGCCCGGCGTTGAGGTCTGTGGTCAGGTCATAACCGGCGTAGTTGCCGCCGAACCCGTTGCTGGCGCCGGCGGGGACGCTTTGACCACCGAGCGTGACGATGAAATCCGTCAGGTTCTTGCGAAATACGCCGGCGGAGAAGGCGCCCACCGGCTCGAAGTAATACTCGACGGTGACGTCAAAGTTCTCCGCGAATTGCGGTTTCAACGCGGGGTTGCCGACGGTCAGGGTCCGCGTCTGGTCATTTACATCCTCGCGCGGGACGAGATTGGTGAAGGGCGGACGGCCGATGCTGTTCGACCAGTTGGCCCGTGCGAGGAGGTTGCGCGAAAACGTGTAGGTGAAGTACGCGCCGGGAAACGTCTGGCTGGACCGGCCCTCGATGCGGCGGGGATTGTTGTAGTCCGCCCGCGCGCGGAGCACGGGATCGGGAATCGCGGCGGCGGTGGCGAGGGTGCGGGCGCGGACAAAGCCCGTGCCGTCGACCGCCGTCTCCTCGAAGCGCACGCCGGCGACGGCCCGCAGCTGACCCCACCGGGTGCCGCCCATGAGGTACGCGGCGGAGATGTCCTCGGTCACCTTGCGCGTGCCGATGAACTTGCGCGACTCGTCGTAGTACGGATCGGTGATCCACTGCGTCGGGTTTTTCTTCACGTGTTCGGCGACGTACCCGATGTGCGTATACGGGATCGGGCCGTTGCGCTGGCTCTCCGCCGTCTGCACGTCCTTGAAGAGAAAGACGCTCAGGTCCTCGTCCTTGCGGCCGGTGGCGGGGTTGACGCCGAGGATGCCGTCGGGCCCCGCATACTGCCAGCGCCGGTCCCCGCCGACCTCCTCCGCGATCTGGCGGCGGAAGCGGGCGCCTGCTTTGAGGTAGGTCGCGCCACGGGCGTCAAACGTGTAGCGGGCGTTGGCGGAGACGGACTCAAGGATGCCGTTGCGCTCGTTGTCCCGCTTGTTGAGTTCGCTGTTCGTATAGTTCTTCAGGTCGAAGATGCTCGGCCCGCCCGTCTGCGTGAAGATCGGTCGCGCGTCGCTCGCCGTCTTGTCGAGCGTCCAACCCACGCCGCTGAGCCAGGTGCGGAAATAACCCCCGGAGCCGACCTTCGGGCTGTTTTGGCCGTCGTTCTGGCGCACGAGGCTTTCCGAATACGCGGCGTCGTAATCCAGCGTGAAGCGCGCGTACGTGTGTTCGGCGCCGGTCTGCACCTGCCGCTGCGAATCCTCGAAGCGGTTGCCGTCGGTCTGCAGCTCGAAGTTCGAAGCCGCAACGGGCCGGACGTGGGTGATCTTGTCGGTGAAGTCGGCAAGGATGGCGTTGTTGCCGGTCGGTTGGCCGGCGGCGTTGAGCGGGGCGACGCTGCGGGCGGTGTAGGCGCGCGTCCGCAGGTACTCGAACGACCGCTCGTGGGCATCGTTGTAGATGCCGTTGAGGAACACGCGGAAATTGGGATTGAAGCGGTAGTCGATCTTCAACGTCGCACTCTTGTTCATGCGGTTGTTGTAGATGTCGGCTGAACGATAATCCCAAACGTAGGCCGGGCTCGCGGTCGTGAACGCGTAATCCTCCGTCATCTGAATTCCGCTCACCGCGTTCTCGCTGTAGAAAACACTAAATGTTATGCCGAGATTCCGGCTCCCGCCGAAGGCGTCAAAGACCTCCTGGTAGCTGAACGACGTCATCGGGTGTAGATTATGGTCCCGCGTCGCCGGATTATGATCGTAAAAGAACGGCGCCCACTTTGCGCCTAACCGGTAGATCATGCGTCGCTTCTCCTTCAGGCTGAGCGGCGAGCGGGTTTTCATGTTGATGTTCCCGCCGAGCGAGTCGGCGTCCATGTCCGGCGTCGCCGCTTTCGTGACCTCGATAGTGTCGAAAAATGCCCCCGGGATGCTGTTGGTGCGGAAATTCCGGTTCATGCCCCCGGAACTGGCCATCTTGTTGCCGTCGACCGTCACGGAATTGAGGGTGTTGTTGGTCCCGCGCACCATCACCTCGCTGACCACGCCCTCGCCGTTGAGTGCACCCGCGATGCCGGGCAACCGGATGAGCAACTCGCCCGCCTCGCTGTTGGAGAGGTTGCCGTACGCGTCGAGCGCGACGACGCTCTTCACACTGTCGGCGTTGCGTTGCGCGGTCAGCGCGGCCGCGTTGCCCTCGCGCTCCCCGACCACGCTGAATTTATCCAGGCGATACACCTCGGAACTGAGTTCGAATCCGGCGTAGACCGGCGGGCCGGGCTTCACCAGCAACGTCCGGGTTTCGGGGTTCAACCCGATGTAACGCACGCTCACGGCCTGTGGACCGGCGGGTAGATCCTCGAACGTGAAGCGACCGAGGTTGTCGGTGAGCGTGCGTCGGCCGAGCGCGGAAATCTCGACGGACGCGCCCTCGAGCAGCGTGCGTGTGGCGCCGTTGCTCACCTGGCCGGTAATGCGGCCGGGGCCGGACTCCGGGGCGGAGGGGAGCTGGGCGCGGCTGGGCGGAACAAGGGTGGCGAGGGCGAATAGCGCGACGGCGCAGCCGCGGCCAACGGGTTTCGGGAGAAGGGAGCACATGGCGGGGTAGGGGTAAGAGAGAGATGTGACCGGATCGCCCAGCCTCGGCTAGGGCCCGGACCGGGCGCGTTCCTCACGCAGCAGTTTGATCCACGCGCCGAGGTATTTGCCGTTGTCGTGAAACGTCCGGCCGCTGACGAGGTTGCCGTCGACGACGCAGGGCTCGTTCACGTAGATCCCGCCGCAGACCTCGAGGTCGAATTTGCACTTGGCGACTGTGGCCATGCGCCGGCCCTGGACGCAGCCGGCCCGCGCGGGGATTTCGACGCCGTGGCACACGCTCGCGATCGGCTTGTTGTGGGCGAAGAACCAGCGCGTGGCGCGCAGGAGGTTTTCATCCTCGCGGATATACTCGGGCGCACGGCCGCCGCTGAAGAAGATGCCGGCGTAGGCCTCGGGCTGGATGTCGGCGAAGGTAATGGCCGCGTCGATCGTGTAGCCCTCCCACTCCTTCGTGATGGTCCAGCCCGGTTTCACCTCGTGCATCACCATCTGGTACTTTCGTTTCTCCGGGGCCGCGACCACGGGTTCAAACCCGTCCTCCTGCAACCGGTAATACGGATAAAGCGTATCGAGTGTTTCCGAGGCGTCACCGACAATGATCAGCACTTGGTTCAGCATGGTGTTTCCAGCATAGCCAAAGGGGTGGTTCTCGTCTATGGAGGATCGCCCCGCTTTTATATCGATTCGTCCCGAACCATGAACCCCCACCGTGACTATCGCGACCCCTTCACTGGCGTGGGCGTGCGGCTCGCGGGTGACTCGGCCGCGGCGACGGATTTTCTGATTCATGAGGCGGGCTGCCTCCGATACCGGGACTGGAACCACCGCGGAATCATCAGCCCCTACTGGCGCTTGCACTACAATTTCGCGCCGGGCAATAGCGTGGTGTGCGACGGCCGCCTGTATCGATTACACCCGCGCATGGTGCTGCTTACCCCGGCGGGCGTCCGCATCGACACTCGCGGCCCGCGGGTGGTGCTGCACACCTGGATCCACTTCACCCCGACGCGGGGTTACCGGCTGCCGCTCCGCTCGCCGGTGTCCGTCCGTATCGCGCCGCCGCAACGGGCGGTGTTGCGGGAGTTGGCGGCCGATTTCCGGAATGACAAGGCCCGGGCCGGGTTGGCCCGCCTGCACCATCTCAGCCAGGCGCTCCTGCACGGTGTTTTTGCCGGGCTTGAACCGGGCCTCTATCGCAGCGTACCCGCGGCCCTGGGCGCGCTGCTGTCCCAGATGGAGGAGCATCCGGAGCAGGACCTGAGCGTGACCGCGTTGGCCCGGTTGGCCGGTAAGAGTCGCACGCAGTTCGCCGCGTGGTTCAAATCCGCCATGGACGAAACTCCCGCTCGCTACGTCCAGCGCCTCCGCGTCCGGCTGGCTGCCGCCCGGTTGGGCGGGGGAGAGGGAAGCATCGACGAAATCGCCGCTGCGACCGGATTTGCGAACCGGCACCACTTCACGCGCGTCTTCGCGGCAATGTCTGGCATCGGCCCGGGCGCGTACCGCCGCCGACACCAACGGAAGGCGTAGCGCAGACCTCCAGTCTGCTTTCTGAGGCAGACGAGAGTCTGCGCTACCTGTTCAGCCGATCGCGCCGTCCTGCTTCAACGCCGCCAGCGCCGCGTCGTCGTAGCCGAGCTCGCGGAGAATCTCGACCGTCTGCTCGCCGAGTCCGGGGGCGCTGCGGCGCGGCACCGGCGGGGTCCCGTGCAGTCGCACGGGCGTGCCGGGCAGCCGCAACACGCCGGCCTGCGGATGATCGACCTCGATCACCATGCCGTTGGCGTTGAGCTGCGCATCCTCGGTCGCCTCCTCAAGGGTATTGATCTTGGCGCAGAACACGCCCTTCGGCTCCAGCTCCGCCAACCACGCTCCGGTGGTGCGCTCGCGGAAACGGGCGGCTAAGAGTTCGTTCAAGGCGCGGCGATTGGCCTGCTGCTGCGCATGCGTGGCGAATTCCGCCCGCCGCGAAAGATCGCCGAGCCCGATCGCCACCGCGATGTCGCGCACGGCGTTATCGGAAAAGACCGGGGAAATTTCGAGGTACCCGTCCTGCGTGGCGAAGGACTTGTCGACGATGGCTTCGTTCGCGCTGACGCCGGACACCTCGGTCACGCGGGCCGCGTTCATCGCCGCCGGCCCTTCCCACGAGTGGGCGTGAAAGGCGACGCTGAGCAGGTCCGTCGTTACGCGTTGTCCCTTTCCCGTGCTCTCCCGCGAGAGGAGCGCCATCAAAATGCCCTGCATCAGCATGAGCCCGGCGGGATAGTCGGCCGAGATGCCGGCGGGGAACGGCGGTTTCGCCGGGTCGGGCTGCGTGAACCAGCCGGCCTCGGCGCGCGCCATGAGATCGTGGCCGCCGCGCGCGCGGTCGGCCGACGGCCCGTGGTCGCCCCAACCTCCGGACGAGGCGTAGACCAGCCGCGGGTGCTGCGCCGCAAGCTGTTCGTAGCCGAGCCCGAGTTTTTCCATCACGCCGGCGCGGAAGTTGTGCACGACGACATCGGCCGTTGCGATTAACGCGCGGATCGCCGCCTTGCCCTGCTCGCTCTTCACGTTGAGCGCGAAGCTGCGCTTGTTCCGGTTGAGCCCCGCGTACGGCAGACTCACGCCGTGGACGAACGGTCCCCAGCGGCGGCTCCAGTCGCCGGCGTCGGGTCGCTCCACTTTGATCACGTCGGCTCCGTAGTCCGCGAGCAGCTGGGTGCCGACGGGACCTTGGTAAACGTGGCTGAAGTCGACGACGCGGATGCCCGAAAGCGCGGAAGGGGTGGCCATGGCGGAGAGGGAAACAGAGCCGTGGCGGCCGCGCGGATTGTCAAACTAAAGACAGACGCCGACGACGGACAGTGGAACGTTGAAGGTTGAACGTTGAAAGTCGGACCGCCCTGCCGCGTCGCCCTGCGCGTAAGCGCAGGGTCTTCCGGCATGGGACGACGGTCACGGTTTCCCCCGGCCCTCCCTTCTGCGATTGCCGCCGCCGGGGTCACGGCGAAGGATACCAACGGCTTTCCGCCGCTGCCCGATGACCACGCGCCTCACGACGACCACCAACGCTGCTGTATTCACCATCACGATGCACCCGCCGGAGGGGAAGCCGCCGACGCTCGATCCGGACGTGATTACGGCGTTGGACCAGGTGCTGGCGGAGATCGAGGCGCGCGCCAACGAGCTGAACGCCGTCGTGCTGCAAAGCGCCTCACCGAAGTTTTTCTGCGCCGGCGCCAATGTGAAGGTGCTGGAGACGATCGGCCGCGACTCGATCGGCCCGTGGGTGGAACGGGGACATCGGCTGATGAATCGCCTCGAGGCCCTGCCTGTGCCGGTCGTGGCGCGGGTGGAGGGTTATGCGATGGGGGGCGGACTCGAACTCGCGATGGCCTGTGATCTGATCTTCGCCTCGGCGAACGCGAAGTTTGCGCAATCGGAAACCAAGCTCGGCTTCGTCACCGGCTGGGGCGGGAGCTACCGGCTGGTGCGCCGCGTCGGCCTGGCCCGCGCCAAGGAGCTGATCTTCAGCGGTCGGCTCTTCGCTGCCGACGAGGCGGTCCGGCTCGGTGTGGCCGACTGGCAGGGCACCCCGGAGGCGCTCGGCCGGCAGCTCGATGAATTTTTGCGGGCGCTCGCGGGCAACAGCCGCGTCGCGGTGCGCGAGATGAAGCAGATCCTCGCCTCCTGCCTCCGCACCCGGCTCGAGGAGAACGCGGCCATCGAGGCGGATGCCTCGCTCCGCTGCCTCACCGAAGGCGACGCCGCCGAACGCCTCCGGAATTTCCTGCAAAAGAAGTCCGCCCCGCGCTGATCCACGGGAATCGTCTACTCGGAGCAACCCGCTGAAACCCAAAACTTGAACCGGACGGCCGGGGAGGGCGGTAAGTTTTAACTCTCTTCTGTCCTTCCCGCTCTCCCTGTGGAGCGTTTGGTTTGGCCGAAGCCGTGTGGTACCCCGTTTGGGCTTTGGTGGGTTGCGGGTCTTGCGTGGTTCCATAGTTCGCGTCCTCCCGCCAATCCATGCGCACGGCGGGCCAAGGGGTGCGGAAGGAGATTCCTTGTCGGGCCCGTGCCGGCGCGGCAGCATCCCGTTGGTCGCCTGCTCGACCCGCGGGCGGCTTGTTCGCCCGAACGCCAACCCGAACCCCCGCCTGCACATGAACGAAAACTCCCCCGTTGTTTCGCGTCGTGAATTTCTGAAGGACTCCGGCCGCTTCGCCGCCGTCTCCGCCCTCGCCGGCATTACCCTCCCGCACGTCCACGCCGCGGGCAGCGATATGATTCGGGTCGCCCTCGTCGGCTGCGGCGGCCGCGGCACCGGCGCCGCCGGCCAGGCCATCTCCACCACCAGTGGTCCGATCAAGCTGGTGGCGATGGCCGACGTCTTCCCGGCCAAGCTGGCGGGCTCGCACGAGCGGCTCACCAAGCAGTTCGTGGCCAAACCGGACTTGATGGACGTACCCGCGGACCGGCGTTTCCTCGGGTTTGACTCGTACAAATCGGCCATGGACGTGTTGAAGCCGGGCGACGTCGTGATCCTCGCCACGCCGCCGGCCTTCCGCTGGGCGCACTTTAGCTACGCGATTGCGAAGGGCCTGCACGTGTTCATGGAGAAGCCGCTCACGGTCGACGGCCCAACGAGCAAGCGGATGTTCCGGCTCGGCGAAGAGGCCGCGAAGAAGAACCTCAAGGTCGGGGTCGGTCTGATGGTGCGACACTGCAAGGGCCGCCAGGAACTCTACCAACGCATCCGCGACGGCCAGATCGGCGAGATTGTCGCGATGCGCGCCTACCGCATGGGCTCCAGTGGCGGTACGGCCGGTCCGAAGCCCGAGGGGATCTCCGAACTGTTGTATCAGATTTCCAAGTTCCACGCTTTCCTCTGGGCCAGCGGCGGCGTCTTCTCCGACTACTACATCCACCAGATCGACGAATGTTCGTGGATGAAGGACGCGTGGCCGGTCGAGGCGATGGCGATCGGCGGACGCCATTATCGCGGCGATTCGCTCGACCAGAACTTCGACACCTATTCGGTCCAGTACACTTATCCGGACGGCTCGAAATTATACTACGAGGGCCGCAACATGCCCGGCGTGCACAACGAATTCGCCAGCTATGCGCACGGCTCGAAGGGCTCGGCGGTCATCACGACCCGGTCGCACACCCCCGGCAATGTGCGCATCTACGCGGGGCAGAAGATTCCCCGCATCCTGACGGGAGCGGAAAAGATCGACCTCACCGACAAGAACCTCCGTTGGGCGTTTCCGCAGCCCGAGCCCAGCCCGTATCAACTCGAGTGGGACGACTTGATTGCCGCGATCCGGCAAGACCGGCCGTACAACGAGGTGAAGCGCGGCGTCGAGGCGAGCTTGGTGGCGTCGATGGGCCGCATGGCGGCGCACACCGGCCGGATCATCACGTTCGATGATATTCTGAACTGTGACCACGAGTTTGCCCCCGGCGTGGACCAACTCGCGGCGAATTCCCCCGCCCCGGTGCAGCTCGAAGCCGACGGCAAGTACCCCGTGCCGCGTCCCGGCATCCAGACCGCCCGCGAGTACGGCCCGGTCATTGCGAGCGCCGCCCCGGCGGCCAAGAAGGCCAAAGGCTGAAGACCGCAGAGAAGCAAACCGGGCGAACGGAGGAAGAGTGGTAGCTGGCCGGGGGGACGGCACAACCCTGCGGCGCCCCATTGACTCCGCGCCGAGTCGCCGCCGGAATCCGGCTTCAGCGCCGGGCCTATAGCTCAACGGTTAGAGCAGAGGACTCATAATCCTTTGGTTC
>CAIJFT010000407.1 GCA_903820035.1 uncultured Opitutia bacterium | reverse complement strand
GGGAAGACATCCTGCGCGATGCCTCGATCGAGCGAATGTTCTCCGGTTTCAAGGACTGCGTGACCGCCCTCACCGATCCGAAATCCCCGCTGTGCGCGGCGAAATTCCGCTGATCACGGCTCGATCGGCCCGGCACCCTTCGCCCCGCCCGCTTTTGCCTAATCGACCACCCATGGCCACGCCGCCCGCCAATCCGCAACTGCTGACCGCCCTCAAGCGGTTTGTCGTCTGGCTGGAGGATTTTGGGGAAACGTCGCAGGACCATCAGGACTTCTATGCCAGCCGAGTCGGCCGCGCAGCGAAGCATCTCTATTATCGCAAGCCACTCCTTGGAATGGCGGCCGTCCTGCCGATGGTCGCGTGCGAGGCCTTCGCCCCCTGGACGCGGTGTTTCTTCTTCCCGCGGATGCGGCTGCCGATCTCCGATGCCCATTTCGCCATGGGCTATGCCCGGTTGCATCGCGTGACCGGAGAGCAGCGCTACCTCGATCGGGCGATCCATTTTCTGGCGGTGCTGGAGTCGACCCGCTGTCCCGAGTTCAAGCACCACGGGTGGGGCTACCCGTTCGACTGGCAGACCCGCAACGGCATTTTGGCCCGCGGGACGCCGCTGATCACGACGACGCCTTACTGCTACGAGGCGTTTACCGATGTGTTTCGCCTGGACGGGCAGAACCGCTGGCGGGAGATCATGCGCTCGATCGCGGAACACGTCTTGCTGGATTATCGCGACGTATCCGCCGGACCGGACGCCGCCACCTGCACGTACACGCCCACCGGCGGCGAGAATGTGGTCAACGCGAGCGCCTACCGCGCCTTCACCCTCTTCAGCGCGTGGCGGGAATTCGGCGACGAGCGCTATCACACCCCGGCCATCCGCAACCTCAATTTCGTCCTCCAATCGCAGCAGGCGGACGGCTCCTGGCCCTACGCCATGGATGGCGCGCGGCCGTTCGTGGATCACTTCCACACCTGTTTTGTCATGAAGGCGCTGGCCAAGATCGAAGCCCTGACCGGCCATGCCGGCTGCACGGCGGCATTGGCACGGGGTGTCGAATTTTACCTGAAGGAATTGTTCGACCAGGATGGTTTACCACGCCCCTTCGCGCGGGCGCCGCGCCTCACGGTTTACCGCCGCGAACTCTACGACTGCGCGGAGTGCATCAATCTCGGCGTCCTGCTGCGCGGTCGAAAGCCCGCGCTGGATGCGGCCGTCGACCGGACCGTGCAGGAAATCCTCGGGAATTGGCAACGACCCGACGGACATTTCCGCAGCCGTCGTCTGCTCGTGGGCTGGGATAATGTTCCGATGCATCGCTGGGGCGGATCGGAAATGTTCCGCGCCCTGGCCCATTACGCCGACTGCACGCGCGCCGCCAACTGAGTGCGGGTTTGCCGGTTCCAAGAAAACCCGAGACCTTCAGCCATCTCCGATTTAGGCCCGCCCGCTGGGCGGGCAACCAGCCAACGGCCGGGTCTACAAAAGCAGAATCGATGTTCTTCAGGATCTCCCGACTATTTGTCTAAGGGTAACGCTGTTCCCGGAGCCGAACTCCATACCAACCGGCCAAGAGATTCGGAAGTTGCTTTTCCGCGTCGCCGCGAGCGCCAGCGAAATGGATGATTCATCTGCTCACTGGCGCTCGCGGCGACGGCAAATTCCAAAACTCAAGGGACATTGCCTT
>CAIJFT010000406.1 GCA_903820035.1 uncultured Opitutia bacterium | reverse complement strand
GGCGGTGCCTTCGGCCGGATCGGGCACGAGGAAATTCGGTTCCAGCGATTATCTGAGCGTGGTCGACGCCGCCGCGCGGCTTGGGCTCCGGGCCGGTGCCGGGGAGCGCGGCCGCAAGGCGAGCTTGGTGGGCAACGGCACCCGCGCCGACTTGGAAAAGGACAGTCGCGAGGTCACGGCCAACGGGCTGCGGGTTTTCCTCGGGGAGCCGGTGCTGGAATTCGGGGGGCAACTTTACGTCAGCCGGATTGATTTCGAACGCGCCCTTGCGCCCTTGCTCAAGCCCGGCTTTGGCGTGCCCGCGTTGGCGGCTCCGAAAATCGTCGTGCTGGATCCCGGCCACGGGGGAAAAGACAACGGCACGAGCGCCAACGAAAAAACGTTCGCCCTCGATGTCGCCCGCCGGGTGAAACGGATTCTGGAGACGGCGGGGCATCAGGTGGTGCTCACGCGGGACGCCGATGTCTTCCTCGACCTGCCGCAGCGCAGCGCGCTCGCGGTGACCCATGGCGCGCAGCTTTTCGCCAGCATTCACTTCAACGCCCTGCCCAACGACGCCAAGACTTCGGGGGTGGAGATCTTCACGTTTGCCCCCCAGAACCAGCGCTCGACCAACTCCTGGGGACCGCGCGAGGGCGGTGATGCGGAAAGGGAGGCGGCGCCGGTCAACCGCTTCGATCACTGGAGTTCCCTGCTGGCGCATTCACTCCAGCGCCGCTTCGTCGACGACTTGAAGACCTTCGACCGGGGCAAGAAAATTGCCCACTGGGGGGTGCTGCGCGGGCTCACGTGCCCCGGCGTACTCGTCGAGTGCGGCTTCCTTACCAGCCGGGAAGAGGCCCGCAAGATCGCCACCGGGGCCTACCGCCAGAAGATCGCGGAGGCGATCGCCGCCGGGATTCGCGAGTACGCCGCCGCGGTGGAACGCGCCCGGGCCGCGCGCGTCGCGGCCGGGTCCGCTTCCTCTTAGCGGAGTCCCGCCGCTGGAGTGTCCGGGTTGAGGCGCGCATTTACTTTTATTGGTCGGCTCGGAGGTGCTAGCGGAGTCCCACCGCTGGAGCGTCTAGGTTGAGCGCACCGGGCTCCGGCCGATGCCGTTCATTTCTCGCGAACAGGTTTGAAATTACCCCCGCGTCCTGAGTCGCTACGGGCATGCGCACCCGTTTCTTCAGTCTCGTCGTGCTGGTCGTCTGCGGTGTTGCGGCGCCCGTCCGCGCCTGGGACTACGAGGGGCATCGCACCGTCAACCAGCTGGCGCTGGCCGCGCTCCCGCCGGAGTATCCGAAATTTGTGCACGCGCCGGTCAACGCCGAGCGCATCGCCTTCCTGTCCGGTGAGCCCGACCGTTGGCGCAACGCGCCGGACTTGCCGCTCAAACAGTCGGGCGGAAGCTGGACCGATCATTTTTGCGATCTGGAGTATCTTTCGGCGGCGGGAATCGACCTCGCGACGCTGACCTCGTTCCGCTACGACTTCATGATCCAATACGCGGCCGGACGGGCGGCGCATCCGGCGCATTTCCCGGTGGTCGATCCCGCGAAGAATGCCGATCACACCCGGGAATGGCCCGGCTTTATTCCCTGGGCGGTGCCGGAGCACTTTGGCCGGCTGCGCTCGGCGTTTTCCTACCTGAAGGTGTTCGAGGAACTCGGTACGGCCGACGAGATCATGAATGCGCAGGCGAACGTGGTGTATCTGATGGGCCTCATGGGGCACTATGTCGGAGACTGCGCGCAGCCGTTGCACACGACCAAGCACCACAACGGCTGGGTCGGCGAGAACCCCAAGGGCTATACGACGTGGGCCGGTTTTCACTCCTGGATCGACGGCGGGTTGGCCGCGAAGGCCGGGATCAAGAGCGGGGCGCTGGCGGCCCGCGTCGTGCCCGCCCGCGCCATTTCGCTTGCGGCCCGGCCCGACGCCCGCGATCCGATGTTTATCGCGGTTCTCGAGTATTTACAGACGCAGCACGCGCAGCTCGAGCCGCTGTACCAGCTCGAGAAAGACGGCAAGCTGGGCAACCGCGATGCCGCGGTGAGTGCCGAGGGGCGGGCGTTCATCGAGGCGCGCCTATTGGAGGGCGGTCATATGCTCGCGTCGATCTGGCTGGCGGCTTACCGCGGCGCCGGGCCCGACAACTTTCTCCGTACGGCTTTGGGCAAACGGCAGGCCGCCGCGGTGAAGGAAGCGCCCAAACCCTGAAGCGGCAGAGCCGCTGACCGAGGCCCAAGCTGAAAAATTGGCCGGTTTACGACGGGTTGCGAATTTCAAAACGTAAGTGCGCGGCCTTCGGCCAAGGCCGCTTCGCCTTGAGCCCCGGGGCGCCAGGCTCTTCGACTTCCTCGCGGTCGGCCCGCCCGTGGCACGGCCTGCCTTCAGCGCGCAGAGGATCGTTGCTATTGGCCGCTCCGCCCGCCGCGGCGTAGGATGAAATAAACCGCGGGCGTGGCGACCAACGAAAGCAACACCGAGATGCACAGCGCGCCGATCACGGCGATCGCGAGCGGCTTCAGCATGTCGGCGCCGCTACCGATGCCATAGGCGAGCGGCAGCATGCCGAACGCGGCGGCGAGCGAAGTCATCAGGACCGGGCGCAACCGGCGGTGGCCGGAGCGCACGAGGGCGTCGGTCAGGTTGCTGCCTTCGGCCAGCAGCTGATCGACGAAATCGAGCATGAGGATCCCGTTTTTGGCCACGATCCCGACGCCGATGATGGCGCCGAGAAAGCTTACGACGTTGAGCGAGGTTCCCGTGAGCCACAGGGCCAGCACGGTGCCGAACAACGCGAGGACGGAGCCGAAGACGATCGCGAGCGGCTCGGCAAACGAGCGGAACTCGATCAGGAGCACCGTGAAAACAAGGAAGATCGCCAGTGCGAGCACCAGCATGAGATTCCGGAATGACTCCTGTTGCTGCTGGAAGAGTCCGCCGAATTCAATCGTGCCGGGCGGCAGCGATTTGTCGTGGCCGAGCTTTTCCCGGATCTCCGCCATCGCACTGCCGAGATCCCGGCCTTCGAGGCGCGCCGTGACCGCGACGTTCTGCCGCAGGTCCTCGCGGCGGAGTTCCAATTGTCCCGGTTCCTCGACGAGGTCGGCGAGCTGGGAAAGCTTCACGACCGTGCCGTCGGCCGCGCGCAGCGGCAGTTCGCGCAAGGCCGCCATCTGCTCCAGCGCGGCGCGGTCCACCTGCACGCGGATGGCGATGATCCGGTCGCCTTCCAGCACCGAGGACGCGGTCTGGCCCAGCATGGCGGTATTCAAGGCCGTCGCGACATCCGTCGCGGTCAGGCCGAAACGCTGCGCGTCGAGCGGGCGCACCCGGAAACGAATCGACGGCCCCGCGGTGATGAGTCCGTCGTTCGTGTCCACGACGCCCTTGATCTGCTTCAGCTGCGCTTCGATTTCGGGCGCCTTCTTCTTCAGGAATTCAACGTCGGTGGAAAACAGCTTCACTTCGATCGGCTTCGGCGACCACGTGAGATCACCGATGAGGTCGCCGAGGATGCCGGGGAATTCCCACTCGATGCCGGGCACCGCGACATGGAAATCGTGCCGCAGCGCCGAGATGACTTCCTCCGTCGCGTGCTCGCGGTCCGCCCTTAGTTTCACGAGAAAATCCCCGGTGTTCGGTTCGGCGATCGACAGCGCCAGGCGCGCGCCGGTGCGGCGGGAGAAACTCTCCACGTCGGCCTGCGCGGTGAGAATTTTTTCCGCGACCAGCAGTTGCCGGTGGGTTTCCGCGAGGCTCGTGCCGGCAGGGGCGACATAATCGATGACGAAGCCGCCCTCGTCCATCGCGGGCAGAAAGTCCGTTTCAAGCCGGAGGTAGATTCCCGCGCCGGCCAACAGCACGATGACGCAGGCGCCGAGGGTGAGCCGGCTGTGGCGCAGCGCGGCGCGCACGGCGGACTCGTAGAAACGGACCACGCGCGACAACAGGAAACCGCCGTCGGGGTTGACGGGCGCGCGATCCGGCGCCGTCCGCGCGCGGTCGCGCAGAAACCAGGTGGCGAGGGCCGGCGTCAGCGTGATCGCCAGCAGCAGCGACGTGAGTAACGCCACGACCATGGTCAGGGCGAGGGCGCGGAAAAATACGCCGGTGATGCCCTCGAGGAACGTGAGCGGGATGAACACCACGACCGGCGTCAGCGTCGAGGCGACGAGCGGGCGGAAGATTTCGCGGCTGGCCGCCTGGATGGCGTCGAGCTTCGAAAGGCCGGCGATGACCTTCGCGTAGATCGCCTCCACCACGACGATGGCGTCGTCGATCACGAGGCCGATCGCCGCGGCGATGCCGCCGAGCGTCATCAGGTTGAAACTTAGCCCGGCCAGTTGCATCGCGACCAGCGTGATGAGGACCGTGACCGGGATGACCACGATGGCGGTCAGCGTGGTGCCCCAGTTCTTCAGGAAGAGAAAGATGATGAGGACGGAAAGGATCAGGCCGAACACGATCGCGTCCCAGACGCTGCTCACCGCCGCGCGGACGAAGGAGGACTGGTCGTAGTAGTAGGCGATGTGCAGGTCCGCCGGCAGCTCGCGTTTCACCTCGGCGAGCACCTGCTGCAGGCTCTTGGCGATATCCAGGGTGCTGCCATCGGGCTGGCTGCGGATGTTGAGTAACACGGCGGGCGAGCCCTCGGCGGAGACGACGTTGAACACCGGCTCGGGTCCGCGCTCCACGCGGGCGAAGTCCCGGATCAACACCGGATGGGCGTTCACCACCGCGACGGGCATCGCCGCGATGTCGTCACTCGAGTGCAGCCGCCCGTCGACCACCGTGAGGTAGAGCGTGTGGTTCTCCTCGTGCATGCCGGCGGGGGCCACGACGTTGTTCCTCGCCAACGCTTCAGCGACCTGCGCGAGCCCGAGGCCCGCCGCCTGCAACCGGAGCGGATCGACGATCACGTGGTACTCCGGCGTGCGGCCGCCGACGAGGTCGACGCGGGCGACGCCGGGGATCCGGAGGATGCGCGGCTTGAGGTCGTAACGCGCGGTTTCCCAGAGCTCGGTGCTCGAGCGCTGCGGGCTGGTCAGACTGACGCCGATGATGGGAAACGCGGAAAACGTGAGCCGCCAGACCGTCGTGCCTGCGGTCGCCGGCAGCGCGGAGCGGATCTGGCCGAGCCGGCTGTGCACGAACAGCTCCGACTGGACCATGTCCACCTGCCAGTTGAAGAAGACGCTGATCTCTGCGGAGCCGCGTCCCGTGGTGGAGCGGATCGTCACGGAGCCGGGAATATCCTTCATTGCCTCCTCGATCGGGCGCGTGATGGTCGCCATCATCTCGTCGGCGGGCATCACGCCGTTGTCGACGAGGATCACGACGCGCGGGAAGTTGGTCTGCGGAAACACCGACGACGGCATGCGCCACGCGCACAGGGCGCCCGCGAGGCAGGCGGCGACGGTGATGAACACGATGGCCAACCGGTGGCGGATGGCGAAGGCGCCCGCACCGGCTCCGGCGGAGGCTTCGCCCGCGGGGGCGCGACTCATTTGCCGGCCTCCGTGGCGGGAGCGAGCACGCGGACCTTCGTTTCCTTCGGCAGGCCGTACGCGCCGACCGTCACGACCTTGGCGCCTTCGCCCACGCCTTCACCGGAAATCTCGACGAGCGCACCTTCGTGCAGGCCGACCTGCACCGGCTTCTGTCGGGCGAGGTCGCCCTCGACGATCGCAATGGTGCTGTGGCCCTCGGCGTCGGTGCTGATGCTCTCCGCGGGGACGACGAGCCGGTCGGCCCGCTCTTCGGTGACGATGCGGGCCGCGACGAATTGCCCCGGGCGAACGCCGCTGGCTTGGGGCAGGGCGAGACGCGTGAGCACCGTGTCGTTGGCGGCGAGGACCACGGGGGAAACAAACTGGACGGTGCCGGTCGTCAGCGGCTTTTCCGTGGCACCCAACCGACCGTAGATCGCGGCGGTTTGGCCGGCCTGCACGGCGCGGGCCTCGGTTGAGGGCACCTGGACGGTGACCACCAGCCGATCCGGATCGATGATCTCGGCGACGTCCTTGCCGGCGTCGAGCCACTCGCCCGGCTTCACGGTCAGGCGGGCGACGATGCCGCCGAGCGGGGCGCGGACGGCGAGTTGAGACTGCTGGAGTTGGGCGACGGACAGTTCGGCGCGGGCGGCCGCGAGCTTCTCCTCCGCTTCCTGCACGGCGCGCTCCGAGGTGCCTTCGGCGGCGAGCAGCCGGGTTTGCCGTGTCCGGGCTTGGAGTGCGGCGGTCAGGCCGGCTTGCGCCCGGGTCACGGCGGCGTCGGCGGCGCGGGCATCGAGTTGGACGAGGACGGCGCCTTTTTCGACGCGTTGGCCTTCCGTGGCGGCGACGGCTACGACGAGCCCCGAGGCCGACGCGGCGAGGCGGGCGCCGCCGGCGGTGCGGCTGGCTCCGGCGGCTGGAGCGGTTTCAACGGTGCCGTAAGCGGTGACGGTGGCGTGCACGGTGGCACGGACGACCGAGGTGACCGAAACGGTGACCAGGGTTTCAGGCTTCTTCTCCTCTTCGGCGCCGCCGGCGAGCCGGGGAGCGCAGAGCGCCAAGGATAACAGCAAGACGCGGGTGAGGTGGGACGAGGGCGAGGCGAACATGGGCAAAGGTGAAGAGGGTTAATTCGCAGTGGAGCGGCGGGGGGCGCGCCACGCGGAGTCGGGCCAGGCGAGTGGGCGCTGCACGGCGTCCTCCAACGCCGCGAGGGCCTGTTCCACGCGGCCGCGGGCCTCCAGTTCGGCGCGGGCGGTGTCGACCCGATCCAGCTGCGCGCGGGCGAGGTCGAGGCGCGAGATTTCGCCGGCGGCGAGGCGGGCTTTGGCGGTGGTGGTTTGCCGGTCGAGCCCGTGCCGGATTTTTTCGACCGTCACGAGGCTTGCACGGGCGGAGGTGACGTCGGCGACGGTGCGATCGATTTCCGCCAGCACGTGGTTTTGGAGGGCGATGAATTTTGCGGCGGCGGTTTCGCGCCGGGCCTGCGCGAGGGCGATCGGGCCTTGGTTCCGGTGAAAGAGCGGCAGCGTCACGCCGAGCGAAAGGGCCCATTTTCCTTCCCCTTGGTCCAGTTGGTAGCCCGGGCCGAAGGAGAGGTCCGGATACTGGCGGGCGATTTCGGTTTGCAGCGCCGACTGACTCGCGGCGTAGGCGGCCAACGCGCTGAGCAGGTCCGCGCGATTCTGTGCAGCCCAGCGCCGGGCTTCGGGGGCGTCGATGGCGGTGGCGTCGTTCAAACTACGAAAGGACGGGTTTACGTTCGCCAGGGCGGCGGCCGATACGCCGATCGCTTCGGCGAGCCGGCTCCGGGCCTCGTGCACGGTGCGTGCGCTTTCGCGGGCGGCGAGTTCGGCGCGGTACAGCGCCACGGAGGTTTGAGCTGCTTCCAGCGGTGAGGCTTCGCCGGCCTTCACCTGTGCGTCGACGAGGTGGGCGGCTTGTTCGAGCAGGGGCGTTTGTTCACGCCAAAGCGCGGCGGCGGCGGTGGCCGCGTGCAACTCGAGGAGTGCCCGACGCACGGTGTGGCGGACGGACCAGGCGGTGCCGGCAACGGTGAGGCGTGCAGCCTCGGCCTGGTGTTGGGCCTCGGCGGTGCGATAGAAACGTTGGCCGGCCAGCTCGAGCGGCAGGTCGAGCGCGTAGCCGAGGATCCACGGCGTCACCCCGCCGGTGGCGCTTGGGTTGTAGCCGGGGGTGAAGTTGAGCGTCGGATTTGGCCGGGCCGCGGCGGTTGTGACGCCCGCCTCCAGCTCGGCCAGTTGGGCGCGCGCGACGTCCAGTTCCGGGCTGAAATAAAACGCCGCCAGCGTGAAGCGTGCGAGGTCCCACTCGCCGTCGACGGGGGCACCGTGGCTTGTGAGCGTACGGGTCAGACCCGCATCGGCCAGCGTGCGGCTTTCAAGCTGGGTTTGGGTGGTCGCAGGGTTGAGCTCCTTCGCTTCGTAGGTCGAGCAACCGGCGAGGAGGCCCAGCGCGAGGGCCGACGAAGCGAGGCGAGGGCAGGGCATGGTGAAGGTCGACTGGCGGGACATGACGGGCGCGGCGGGGTGAAGGATACGGGATTCTGTCGAGACGAGTTTGCTTAACGCGATCGAAGTGGGTCGCGTTGGGTAAGCAAGCGGTCGAGCTGGAGGCGCCCTGCACTCAGGGGCAGGGCTACGGGTTCAGGCGGCGGGTTTCCGCGCCGCGTGGCGCAACGCCCGGGCTTCGCGCAGCGTGACGTTCGGTGGCACCGGCTGATGGCCGGGTTTCGCCACCCCGATCCGTTGCGCGTGGTAGATGCCGGAGTGACCGCTGCAGTAATAGGCGATGAAGCAGGCAAGCGCGAAGTAGACGGTGTAGTGGGCGCCGAAGAGTTCGATGCCCATCACCGTGCAGGCGAGCGGCGTGTTGGTGGCGCCGGCAAAGACCGCGATGAAGCCGAGGCCTGCCATCAGATCCACCGGCGCGCCGAGGAGCACACCGAGGGTGTTGCCCAAGGCCGCGCCGATGAAGAACAGCGGGGTGACTTCGCCGCCTTTGAAGCCGGCGGCCAACGTGACGGCGGTGAAGAGGATTTTCCACCACCAGCTCCACGGGGTGGCGCCGCCGGGTGCAAAGGCCGTGGCCAGCGTCACCGCTTGCGGATCCGGCGAACTCACGCTTAGGCCGAGGTAGTCACGCGAGCCGACCAGATAAACGAGTCCGATCACGACCACTCCGCCGAGCGCGGGCCGCAGCCAGGGCGGCGGCACGAGGCGTTCGTAGACCCGCTGCAACGCGTGGGTCAGTTCCGAGAACAGCCGGCTCACGAGCCCGAAGGCCACGGCGGCGAGCAGGACCTTGCCGACGAGAAGTGCGTTGAGGTGAAACGCGCCGCCGGCGGTCGCGTCCCAGGCGATCCGGTAATGGGCGTGCGCAATGCCCCATGCGGTGCAGGTAACATCGCCGACCAGGCTCGCGACCAGCACGGGGAGCAGCGCGTTGTAACGCATGCGCCCGATCACGAGCACTTCCAGCGCGAAGATCGCGCCGGTGAGCGGTGTGCCGAAGACGGAACCGAAGCCCGCGGCCACGCCGGCCATGAGGAGCACGCGCATGTTTTCCTTCCCGAAGCGGCACCGTTTGCCGTACGCGCTGGCCAGGCTGCCGGCCATCTGGACCGCCGTGCCCTCGCGTCCGGCCGACCCGCCGAAGAGGTGCGTGAGTAACGTGCCGAGCAGGATCAGCGGGGCCATGCGTCGCGGCACGCCGCCGCCGGGCTCGTGGATTTGTTCGATGATCAGGTTGTTGCCGCCGGCCGCCGCACGGCCGAAGCGGTGGTACAGCCAGCCCACCCCCACGCCGGCGACGGGCAGCAAAAACAGCAGCCACCCGTGCGCCCACCGCAGCGTGGTGACGCGGTCGAGCGACCACAGGAAAAGTGCGCTCGCCGAGCCGCCGAGGATGCCCACCGGAACCACCAGCAGGCTCCAGCGGAGCATCTGGCCGAGGGCCGCGGCGGTTTCGCGGAAATTAAGGAGGCGCTTCATGCCGGCGCGACGGTGGGTGGCGCGCGGCCGGCGGGCAAACGCGATCTCGATTATCCGGCGGCTCCCCGCACAGTCGGCCCGCGGTATGCGCCTCACGTTGCACCGGTTGATCGCTTTTCTCCTTGGTTGCGGCATCGCCGCTGCGGCGACGGACGAAGCCTCATTGGCCTCACGCGTCGTGCTCCTGGCGAATCGCGACGATCCCGACTCGCTGCGGGTTGCGCGGCACTACGCAGAGGTCCGCGGAGTGCCGGCGGGCAATGTCATCACGCTGCCGTTGTCGCGCGAAGAGACCATCCCGTGGCGGGAATTCGTGGACACCCTTTGGGAACCGTTGCGCACGGTGCTCGTCGCGCAGCGGTGGATCGAGGCGACCGGCTCGGAATCGCGTGACGCGGTGGGCCGGCGCAAGTTCGCGCCCTACGGTCACCGCATCGCCGCGCTCGTCGTTTGCCGCGGTGTGCCGTTGCGGATCGCGGCGGATCCGCAGCTGGTGACGGAGGTGCCCCCGCTGACGATACGGGCGGAGTTCCGGACGAACGAGGGCTCGGTCGACGGGGAGCTCAGTCTCCTGGCGACGGCGAACCGGCCCATCACGGCCTACGTGCCGAATCCGTTGTTTCAAAACGACCGTCCGACGGCGTTGCAGCGCGGTGAGGTGGTGAAGGTGTCGCGGCTCGACGGCCCGACCGTGGCGGACGCCTTGGCGCTGGTCGACCTCGCGATCATGGCGGAACGCGCCGGCCTGCGCGGGCGAGCCTACATCGACCTGGCGCAGCGCGATCGCAACGGCGACGCGATGCTTGAGGCCGCGGGCAAGCTGCTCGAGGCGGCGGGATTTGAAACGGTGGTGGACCGCGAGCCGGCGACCATGGCCGCGACGGCGCGCGGCGAGGCGCCGGTGTGGTACTTCGGCTGGTACACGCCGGATATCGACGGACCTTTCGCGGTGCCGGGGTTCCGGTTTCCGCCAGGGGCGATCGCGTTGCACATCCACAGTTTTTCGGCGGCGACCCTCCGCGATCCGATGCACGGTTGGACCGGGCCGCTCGTCGCGCGCGGGGTGACGGCGACGGTGGGCAACGTCTATGAGCCGTACCTGCTGCTCACCCACCGGCCGGATCGGTTGGTGCGCGCGCTGCTCCGGGGCGACAACCTCGTCGACGCCGCGTACTACGCGCTGCCGGCGCTCAGCTGGCAGGCCGTGCTGATCGGTGACCCGCTGTATCGTCCGTGGGCGGTGCCGAAGCCGTGACGCGGTGGCTCATCGAGCAGAACTAACTTCAAAAGTAGCCCTGCGCGTGAGCGCAGGGACTTCGTTTCGATGCGGCCCCTCCGCTCACACGCCGGGCGACAAAGCCCCGCCGGGCACAAAAAAGCCCGTTGCGCGCAACGGGCTTGAGGTGACGTGGCTGCTTGGCGGTGTGCTCAGACCTTGTCGACGATCCGATCGGCGAGACCGTAGGCGATTGCTTCCTTCGCGTTCAGGTAGAAGTCGCGGTCGGTGTCCTGGTTGATCCGCTCCAGCGGTTGGCCGGACGAGGTGGCGAGAATCTGGTTCAACTCCTGGCGGAGCTTTTCCATTTCCTGGGCCTGGATGTTGATGTCGCTCGCCGGACCGATCATGCGGCCGGAGATGAGTGGCTGGTGGATCAACACGCGCGAGTGCGGGTAGAGCAGGCGCCGGCCCTTGGCGGCGCCGCAAAGCAGGATGGAGCCCATGGACGCGGCCATGCCGGTGACGACGACGGTGATCGGCGAAGTGACGAGCTTCATCGTATCGTAGATCGCCATGCCGGCGGTGATCGAGCCACCGGGGGAATTGACGTAGAAGGTGATGTCCGTCCCCGGGGCCAAGCCTTCGAGGTAGAGTAGTTTTTCCGTGATGTCCTTGGCGGTCTCGTCGGTCACTGCGCCCCAGAGGAAAATCTTCCGCTGCTCGAGGAATTTGCGCTGGATCAACATCGCCACCGGGGTGGCCGCTTTCTTGCTCCCGCCGCACCCCGTGTCCTCGTCGTCATCCTCGTCGTCGAGACGGGGGCGCGGGGCGGAGAGTCGGGGTTGAAGTGAGTCGAAATGCATAGGCGACCAATGTTGGTGGCCGCAGCGCGATTGGCAAGTGGCGAGCGCGGTCCGGGGATGGGTGGGTCCCGTGGCTCACGCCGCGGGCGACCTTACGGACGGGGCGCTGCTTTCCACACCGCGAGGGTGTCAGGGGAGCCCTGGGCACGCACCCCGTTGTCGTTTAGGATATCCTCCGTCGCGGCGATCATGTCGGCGCGCGGGAAGACGAGGGTCTCGTTTTTGCGTCCGGCAAAATCAAACACCATGAATTCATCCTTGGCGTCGCGGAGGACGGCGACGAGGTGGTTGAGGCTCTTGATCGTGATGCCGTTCACGGTTTCCACCACGCCCGATTGGGCGGGGGAGTAGCCCTTGGATAACTTGTGCGGGAAGAACGGCGACGAGACGACAACCAGCGCCTCGCCGGGAAATGCCGGGCGATCCGCGCGGCGGTGGGCGAGCGGGCTGCCGGCGGCGGACAGGGCGGCGGCGGCGTTGTTGAGTCCGCCCAAGAAGAGCTGGGTCGCGGTCGAAAACACCAGCGGACCGTAGACGAAGTAGGACGGGTAGGAACCCTCGAGGTCGGGAATCACCATCGGCCGCCGGGCAGGCACGGGAACGGAGACCTCCTGCGCCACGCCGGCGCGCACGACGGTCAGCGGCACTTTGCCGTCCTGCGCGAATTTCTGGATCAGGTATTGGAAGCGCACGCGGATGTCGCCGACCTTCACCATGCCTTCGTTGTCGATCGTGGTATCGCCGATGCGTGTAATGATGTCCCAGGCCTTCAGCGGGTACGATTCATCGGTGACATCCGTCTGGGTGACGATGATCCCCTCGACGCTGCGGTCGACCTTGAGGTACGGGCGCAGGGCGGGATTTTCAAACGTCTGCAGTGAGTCGAAGAGCGCGGGTTTGCCGTCGTAGCGGCCGTCGGCGACGTCCTTGAGGAAGAGTTCGATCTCTTCGCAGGGGATGATGTAGCCGATGTTGTCGCCACCGCCGAGCCGGCTGAACGCCAGGCCGATCATCTTCTCGCCGTCGACGGCGGGGCCGCCGCTGTTGCCGGGGTTGATGGCGGCGTCGATCTGGATGCGCAGGCCCGAGGTCGGAAAGTTGTACTGGGTGAAGTCTAGCCGGGAGACGATGCCCTTGGTGATTGAGAGGGTGGTGCCGCCCGTGGGGAAGCCGTAGACCATGACCGAGTCCTTGACGGACGGCAGCTTGGTGGCGCGCGGCAGGGCGGGTCGGGTTTCGAACATCGACTCGTCGTCGAGCTTCAGCACGGCGAGATCGATGCCCTGGGCGATGGACTCGACGGTGGCGGAAATCTTGTCGCCGGACTGGTTGGCTTGGACCTGGACCTGACTGGCGTAAAGCACGACGTGGGCGTTCGTCAGGATGCGTTTGCCCTCGATGATCACGCCGGTGCCGGTCGACTCGCGCGGCGCCTGCTTGGTCCACGGCTTGTAAGGGTCCGGGTACCGCATGGTCGAAAAGATTTTCACGACGGAATTTTCGACGGTCGACGATTTGGCCGGAGCGGCTGCCGGGGCCGGCGTGGCGGTGGCGGCGGGCTTGTCCTGCGCCCGGAGTGGCGCGAAGCACATGGCGGAGAGGAGGGCGAGGATCAGGGGACGTGAATAACGCGGAATAGGGTGCATGGTGGGGTCGGCGGGCGTAGGGCTGTGGAGGATGCGGCGCGGTGGGGAAACGCGAGCCCGTTTCCCCACCGCGCACTAATATCGGATCTTGGCCGGCAGCTGCGTCCACTCGCGGAACGCGACCTGCGCCTCCTCGCGGAGAAGCGACGCCATCGGGATCGCCCGCTGCTCCGGCGGCAGCGGAATCTGTCGGTAAATGAAATCGTCGTCGAAGCCGATTGCCGCGGCATCGGCGCGGGTGTTGCCGTAATAAACCTGCGGGAGGCGGGCCCAATAGATGGCCGCGAGGCACATCGGGCAGGGCTCGCAACTGGTGTAGAGTTCGCAGTCCGGTAGCTGGAACGTGCCGAGCGTGGCGCAGGCGGCGCGGATGGCGGTGACCTCGGCGTGGGCGGTTGGGTCGTTGGTCGAGGTGACGCGGTTGTGGCCGCG
This sequence comes from uncultured Opitutia bacterium, assembly GCA_903820035.1. GTDB lineage: Bacteria > Verrucomicrobiota > Verrucomicrobiia > Opitutales > Opitutaceae > ER46. Next base: position 7,087 of record CAIJFT010000406.1, on the reverse strand, counting down.
CGCCACGATCTCACCGCGGCGCACGATCACGCAGCCGAACGGCCCGCCGCGGCCGGCGCGCATCCCGGTTTCGGCCTCGCGGATCGCCGCGCGCATGAATTCGTCGTTGGGCATGGTTGGGAGCGCGAAAACGTGTCGGGTGGCGGCGCGGCTGACAATGGTGAAGCGGGGGCCAACCGTAATGCGCTCACCAGCGAGCTGGCCGATGAGAAGGGGGCTCGACCGGAAGCCCAAGGTGTTAGCCGTGCTTTCGCGGGTCCGCCGCGGCCTTCATAACGCGGAGGGTTGCAGTTTTGTCGCGACAAACAGGGCGCAACCGCTTTCGGTTCCCAGCGTCTTTCTGCACCTAAGTCCGATCACTCTCTCCCCATGTCAAATAACACCCTGAATCGTCGCGATTTCATCACGTTCTCAGCCATGGTCACGGCCATGCTGGCGTTCCCGGCCTGCTCGACCTACATCAAGAACCCGCGCAAGCCGCGCCCGATCGCCCCGGGCGCCAAGGTCCGCTTCGCGCAGGTCGGCTGCGGCGGCAAGGGCTTCAGCGATTGTATGGCGCAGAAGGAGGAAGAGGTCGTCGCGATTTGTGACGTCGATTGGGATCGTCCCAATGTGAAGAAGCTCTTCGAGACCTTCCCGAAGGCGAAACGCTACAAGGATTTTCGGAAGATGCTCGTCGAGATGGACGACCAGATCGACGCGGTCGGCGTGGCCACACCGGATCACATGCACTTCCTGCCCGCCTACATGGCGATCATGATGGGCAAGCACGTCTACGTGCAGAAGCCCCTCACCCAGACGGTCGGCGAAGCCCGCGAACTCCTCCGCCTCGCCCGCCTCAACGGCGTGTGCACGCAAATGGGCAACCAGGGTCATGCCGGCGAAGGCATCCGCCTCGTCCGCGAGTGGTTCAACGCCGGCCTTCTCGGTGAAGTGCGTGAGGCGCAGATCTGGACGAACCGTCCGGTTTGGCCGCAGGGCATGCAGGAATGGCCAAAGGCCGAGACTGCTCCGGCGGGTTTCGACCAAAACCTTTATCTCGGTCGCGCCCAGGAGCGCACCTACAGCAACGAGATTCACCCGTTCAAATGGCGCGGCTATCAGGACTACGGCTGCGGCGCCCTCGGCGACATGGCCTGCCATCTCATGGATGCCGCTTTCTGGAACCTCCAACTGGGCGCGCCGACGAGCGTCGAGCTCAAGAAGATCGATCAGGCGAGCAAGGTCGCGTTCCCGAAGTCCGCGGTCGTCGAGTACCAGTTCCCCGCGCGCGGCAAGCTGCCGCCCGTGAAGCTGACTTGGTCCGAGGGTGGCGAGCGTCCGGCCAAGCCGAAGCAGCTCGAGGAAAGCCGCCAGCTCGCCAAGGGTGGCCAGCTCATCATCGGCAGCAAGGGCACGGTTTACGACGGCAACGACTACTGCAACAGCCCCCGCTTCATCCCCGAGACCTTCCACAAGGAGCTCGTCGAGGGCGGGAAGCTGCCGCCGAAGACCGAGCCGCGCGTGCCGGAGAACAATCCGCACAAGGAGTGGGTGGCGGCGATCCGCGCCAACAACCCGAAGGGCGCCGGCTCGAACTTCGAATATTCGGTGCCGTTCACCGAGATGGTGTGCCTCGGCACGATCGCCATCCTCGTCGGCGGCAAAGTGACCTGGGATCCGGTCGCCATGCGCACCAACCGGCCTGAGGCAGACAAGCTCATCTATCCGGAGTATCGCCGCGGCTGGGCGATCAGCGACATCGACAAGCTCGATCGCGTCAGCGCCTAAACGTCGCTGCCCTCAGAACTTCAAGGCGCGGACGCGAAAGCGTTCGCGCCTTTTTTGTGGCCATTCGCTCTCGGCCCGGCCGCTGGCCGGGCTAGTCCGTTCCGAAGTGCATTCCGCCCGGCCAGCGGCCGGGCCGACATCAATCCGCGGCCGAATTTGAAACGGCTTTGCGGGGCGCGTTCACCCCGCCTCCATCGGGCCGGACGGCCAATCGTTCACTCTTCGTCCGCATCCGGCCGCACGGCCCACTCGGGGTACGGCACCGCGCTGCCTTTCATGGCGCGCCAGAGGATGCGGTTGAGCTGGTCCTCCGGGGCCTTGTCGACCTCACGGAAATTCATGCCGGCCGACGCCACCGCATCGCGCCGCAGCTGCCGGTCGGTGACCTTCACCGGATCGGGATTCATCTGGTCGAGGGGAATGTTGCTCGCGACCGCCGCGAACGGCGTGAAGTCGGGTGTCTCGGTGAAACAATCAAACAGCGGCGTCGCACTCGCATCGAACTGGTTCATGACCGGCATCCCGAGGATCTGCTCCATCGTGCGGATGAGGCTCGTGGTGTTGTACTGCGTGCTCACGACGCTGCCGCGCTTCACATAAGGGCTAATCGCATACGCCGTCGTGCGGTAGCCGCTGACGTGGTCCCATCCAGCCTGCGGATCGTCCTCGATGCCGAAGATCGCCATCTCCTGCCAGAAGCGTGAACGACTGAGCCCCTCGACGATCCGGCCGAAGGCGAGGTCGTTGTCCGCCATGCAGGCCGCCGGCGTGGGCGTGCCTTGCTTCGTGCCGCTGGTGTGATCGTTGGGCAGGCAGATGATCGTGAGCGCGGGGAATTCGCCCTTCGCTTCAAATTCCTTGAGTTCGCGCAAAATGAAATCGGCGCGGAACTGGTCCGGCACCTCCATGCCCCAGCCGACGTAGGCGGCGGGCGAAAACGGCTTGATGGTCTCCACCATCGGATAACTGGCGAACACCGCTTCGTCTGCCTGCCCCCGCCACGTGCGATAGCACGCGAGAAAATCCGGCGTGCCGCTGCGGCCGTCGCGCCACTTCACCGCCGGCGCCATGAACTCGCCGTAGTTGCGGATCGAGACGTGGTGTTTCACCGCGTTGTCCCAAATGAAACCGGTCGGCGAATACGCGAGCGCGTCGTCCTCGTCCACGCCCATGCCGTCGGGATAGCTGCGCGGGAAGCCCGCGAAGTTCTTCTCCATGTAGTCGGTCGCAAACGCCGTCGTGCTCCACTGGTGTCCGTCCGCGCTGAGGATGCCCGCGCAGTACGTGTTATCGAGCAGCGTGAACTCGCGCACGAGCTTGTGCTGGTTCGGCGTGATGCGCTCGCCGAAGACGCAGAGTGCGGGATCGCCGTTGCCCGCCTTCAGGTCGCCGAAGACCTGGTCGTACGTGCGGTTCTCCTTGATGGCGTAGACCACGTGCTTGATCCGGCTCGGTTCGCCGCTGCGCTCGGGGATCGCACGCACCGGCTGGCCCGGCCGCGCCGGCAACCGCGCCTGCTGCACCGCCTCGCGGCGGAGGTTGCGCCAGACGGTCTCGGAGAGTTTCGGGAGGTCGGCCTTTGCCGGGACGGGCACGAGCGAGAGTGAGCCGGCGAACTGTTTCGAGTTGAAGCCCGTCGTGGCGATCTCGGGCGCCTTCCCTTTCGCGGCGGCGATGCCCTTGAGGTTGCCGGTCACGAGCGTGGCGCGCTTCGCGTCGAGCAGGAGCGCGCCGGGAAACCAGCCCACAGGGATGAGCCCCTCAAGCTTCGATTCGCGGTCCGCGGGATCGAATGCGACCACGGCGACCGCGTTCTGGGTGCCGTTGGCGACGTAGAGCCGGCGGCCGGACGGGTCGAACGCGAGCGCGTTGGGCGACGCCCCGAAGAGGTCGCTCGGCTTCGGTTTCACCCAGATCGTTTCCACGACGGTGTCTTTGCGCGTGTCGATCACGCTCAAGGTGTCGGCCGCGGCGTTGGCGCAGACGACGTATCGGCCGTTGGGTGACACCGTGAGCGCGCTCGCGTGCAGGCCGGTGAGCACCTCGGTGGCGCGGGCCTGCGGATCGCTTCCGAGCGGGATGACGCTGACGGAACCTTCGTTGGCGATCTGCTTCTCGGCGTCGACCCGCACGCGCGTGCCACGGCCGGCCGGGCCGGTGAGATCCCCTTCACCCGGACGGCGGCCGCCCCAGTTGCTCACGTAGGCTTTGCCGCCGGTGAGCACGACGTCGTAGGGCGCGACGCCGACGGGAAACGTTCTCAGGACGTGGCCGGTTGCCGCCTCGAGTTCGAAGAGCTGATTCGAGAGATTGCCACAGACGTAGAGGCGCGTGCCGTCGTTGGTAAACGCGAGTCCGCTCGGAATCTCTTCCTTGCGCCGCGGGGCGTTGGCCAGCGGGAGCGGCAGGCTGTGCGAGGGCGCGACCGTGCCGTCGGGGGCGACGGTGAACACCTTGAGGTTGCCGTTGACGTTGCTGAGGAAAATCCGGCGCCCGTCCGGCGAAAACACGAGGCCCGTGTAGCTGACCTGACCCTTCTTGTCGGGCTCGAGGAGATTCGGCGAAACGGCGGCGGGTTGTGGTTCACCCTGTTTGTCGTTGGGCAGCGCTACGCGCTGGCGGATGTCGCCGGAGACCGGATCGAGCACCAGCATCTCGCTCGTCTTGCCGGAGGCGATGAGGAGGCGTCCGTCGGGTGAGAGCGCGAGGGCCTGCGGTCGCAGGCCGGGCAGCTCGACGATGCGGCCGAGGGGCGTGACCGTCTGGTTGACCGGGGTGACCGTGCGCCCGCCTTCGCCGCGGCCGACGCGTTCCGGCGTGGCGCGCGTCGAGGTGCCGCCGAGCGTGAGGCCAAGAAAAACCGTGAGCGCGCCGACGGGGAAGAATCGACCGGATGCCATGCCCGAGTCTGAGCGGGAGGCGCGGGGGCAACGCAAGCTTGGTAGGGCCCGATATCCCCATCGGGCCCTTTCGAGACGTGAGCTCCTGCGAAACGACCCGATGGGGACATCGGGTCCCACCAAATCGTCGCTCCTCTCATCGCCTCGGCCCGATGTACTCGCGTGCCACCACGATGTCGTCGAACCACACGGTCTGGCTCTCGGGCCAATACGCCTTCGTCGGGTCGCCGGGGTCGAAGCCGTAGTGCTCGAGCCAGAGGCAATTCACCCTGAGGTCGGGATCGTTGCGCCAGCGGATGCCGGAGAACTCGCCGACGAGTTGGCCGTCGACCCACATCGCCTGTCGACCGTCGGCGCGGTCCGGCGCGGTGTTGGCCTCGAGCATGAACTCCCAGCAATGCCAGCGGTCGCGCGGGGGCACGACGCGTTGCGGCCCGGCCGCGGCACCCTTGCCGGGGCCGGGCGGGAAGAACGCGTTGCCCCAGTATTTGTTCATCTTGGGGTCGACCTCCATGTCGAGGAAGTAGCTGTAGAGGTTCACCTCGCCCGGCGGCGGATTCTTGCCCCACGCGAACCACGGTTCCATCGCCGTCGAATAGTAGGTGCCGTTCGGCTTGAGCCCCGCTTTGCCGAAGGCCGACCACTTGTTCTTCCGCTGGTTGGCGGCGAGCCACACGAAGTGGTGGCTGTACTGGTAGTTCGCCGAGAACTTCACGTAGAACCGCGCGTACACGCGGTCGGCGCCGGGCAGGAACCACTTGATCGTGTCGCCGCCATGATCTTTGCCGCGCGTCATCGGCATCGCGACGCACCAGCGGCCGGCATTCGGCTGCGCGTCGGTGATCGTCGCCGTGCCGCGGCGCTCGTCCCAACGGGAGAAGTCGCCCGACTCAAAATTCTCCGCGAACAGCACCGCCGGGTCGCGTTCGATGCCGGCGTCGCCGGGATATTTCGCGGCGAGCCCTTCGGCGGCGCCACCGGCCGGAGCTGCGGCGGCGAGCCAGCACGCGCCGAGTAGCGTGCTGGCTCGCCGGTGGAATCCAGTTACGCGAGACACGCCTTGAAGGCCTCGGTGAGCGCGGCGCGGTCGAGGCTCTTGCCGATGAAGACGAGCGTGTTGGTGCGCGCTTCGCCGGTCTTCCACTCGCGGTCGAACTTGGCGTCGAAGAGCATGTGCACGCCCTGGAAAACGAGGCGCTTGTTCGAGCCCTTCACCGCGAGCACGCCCTTCATGCGGTAGATGTCACCGCCCTTTACGCGCAGGAGTTCGCTGATCCAGTCGTTGAGCTTCTTGCCGTCGAGGTCGCCCGGTGTGCTGATGCCGACGGAGGTTACCGCGGCGTTGTGCTCGTGCGCCGCATGAAAATCCTCCTGCCAGACCGGCTTGGACGTATTGTCGCCGACGTAGAGGTGCAGCGGGTCGTGCCCGCAGGATTCGAACACGAGATAGTTGCCCGGCTGGTCGACCTTGAGCGAATAACGGCCGTTGCCGTCGGCGAGCAGCAAACGGTGCAACGTCGCGCCGGGAGCGATCGTGTCGCCGTCTTTGGTGTTCGACTCCCAATCGGCGAATACGTGCACGGCGGCGTTGATCGCCGCCAGGGTCGCGGGGTGCGATGAACCCGGCTCGCCCTTCGGCGGCAGTGCCGCGACCGGCATGATCACCACGTCGAGCTCGTTGGCGTTCCCGTGGTGGTGATGGTGGTGGTCGCCGTGGTCATGGTCGTGGCCATGCTCATGCCCGTGGTCGTGATCACAGTGGCCGATCTCGAGCAGGTGGGTGCCCGCGGGCAGGTGGTAGGCGCCGGCCCATTCAAACGGATACTCCGGCTGGAGGAACTTCGGATCGAGTTCGGTCGCGCGGCTGAGGTTGAACCCGCCGACGTCGAGCACGTGGTCGAGGTTCACGTCGCAGTTCTTCGTGCGGTGAATCTTCGCAACGGCGTTGATGCGGTGGATGCGTTCCTCGAGGGCGTCGAGTTCCGCCGGGGATACGAGGTCGGTCTTGTTCAGCAGAATCACGTCGGCGAAACCGAGCTGCTTCACGGACTCGTCGTCGCCGTCGAGGTGTTGGGAAACGTGTTTGGCGTCGACGACCGTGACGATCGCGTCGAGGCGGAAGGCCTGTTTAATCTCGTCGTCGGTGAAAAAGGTCTGCGCCACCGGGGCGGGGTTGGCGAGGCCGGTGGTCTCGATGAGGATGCCATCGAGCTTGTCCTTGCGCTTCAGCAATCGGCCCATGATGCGGATCAGGTCGCCGCGCACGCTGCAGCAGATGCAGCCGTTGTTCATCTCGAACAGCTCCTCTTCGCTCTGGATCACGAGCTGGTGGTCGACGCCGACCTCGCCGAACTCGTTCTCGATCACGGCGAGCTTCTTGCCGTGGTGTTCGGTGAGGATCCGGTTCAGGAGCGTGG
>CAIJFT010000405.1 GCA_903820035.1 uncultured Opitutia bacterium | reverse complement strand
CGTGATCCGCAGGTCCGGCGTCGGGGTGAGCAAAATCACCTGCGCCCCGGCCGCACGGGCCTTCTGAATCATGGCGACCCACGCGAGGCGAGCCGCCGCGAGACCGGGCCCGCGGTCGTTCAACGAATAATCGATACACACCACATCGGGCCGGTGCCCGAGCACATCGCGGTCAAACCGCGCCGCGCCGCTCACGGAATTTTCTCCGCCGATCGCCGAGACGATCACGTTGACGACCGCGAACGGAAACCGCGCCTGCAACGCCCGCTGCAGCTGCGCCGGGTAAGCGTTGAGGGAGTCGACGACTGGCGTTTTGAAATAACCGGCCGGCACGCTGTGGCCGTGGCAGACGACGTTCATTGCCCGGTTGCGCGGCCACTCGCGCTCCAGTTCATCGACAACGTCCGCGAGGTAGGAAGCGGGAGTAGCGACCACCGCCCGCGCCGTCGGGCACAGTCCGAGCGTGGAAATAAGCAGGAAGCACAAGCAATGGCGGAGTCTCATCGGCGGGGTGACGACCGGAATCAAGAGCACAGCCCGAAGCGTGGCCAGTGTACAGATGCTAGCCTCCTCGCTGGCGCAGGCTCACGCGGGTCGCGGACTTCGCGGGAGATAGCAGGTGAAGACCGATGTCCGTGGGGCTATTTCTGAGCCAAAAGATGATGCCGTGAAAAGCCGAGCGTTGAGGGTTGAGCGAACAATCCCAGGCGGAGACTCCGGCGACGCGGACCGGCCAACACGAAGCCCTTTGGTTCTGCGCTCAACGCTCAGGAACCAACGCTCAACGACGTGAGTCCGCTCAGGGCGACCCGCTCCGCTCGAACCCCTACAGCGCGATCTTGAGCCGCAGCTTTTCAAGCCGCGGGCGTTGCGTCTCGTCAATCGCCAGGCGCGAGGCCAGCTCGGTCAAGGCGGCGGCCTCTTCGTGAAAACCATACTGCGCGTAAAGTTCCGCCGCGCGCAGGACGAGTTCGGGGCGAAGCGGAAAGAGACGGATGCCTTCATCCAATACCGCGAGGTGCCGCCGGGTAGGCTCGGCCGTCGAGGACGCCCAAGCCTCCGCGATCAATTCGTAGACCTCGGGCAGCGGCGGCTGGAGTTCGCGCGCCTCAAACAACGGCTGCAGTACGTCGGCCGTTTGCGGCACATCAAGTCTGGTGCCGGCCACCGCGAGTTTCGCGCGCCAACCCGCCAAACGCAGCCGCGCCAACTCGTAGCTCGCACGGGGTCGCAGCGGGCCGATCCGGCGGGCGGCCTCCAGGTAGTCGCGGGCCCCGGCGTCGTTGCCCGCATCGACTTCGCACAACCCCATCACCGCCAGCAGCCGCGGGTCGCGGTCGTCACGGTCGTAAGCCCGCTTCAGCGTCTTGCGCGCCTGCTCGAGATACTTCGGCGCGAGGTCGGCTGAAATCGCCTTTACATACGGGACCTCGAGCCGCTCCCAATCGCCCTTGAGGCGTGCAATCTGGCCGTCGGTGGCGTTGCTCAATGCCAGGGTCGGCACCTTGGCCCGTTTTTCCGGACGAAAGTACAACGTGCGGCGCACCGCAGCCGGCAGATAGGCGGTCAGACGCGTACGCGCCTCTTCAAATCCAAAACCAAAGCACGCTTGGAACACCGCCTCGCGCCCCCCCTCGACCGCGCTGCGCTCGGCAAATTTCCACAGCGCTTCCCGGTGGGCCCGCTTGTCGGCGTCGAGGCCCCAGCGGACCAACAAGGCCGCCTCCGCCTGCCACAGGTGCAGCGGGGCAATTTCCTGCCCGGGCACCGGCGGCGGCAGTTGCGCGGCGAGGAAGGCCGCGAAGGGCTGGACCGGATACGCCATTTTCGGGTCCGACTTCACCGTCGCGGTCTGCGCGGGTGAAACCCACTCCATCGGCTCCGTCACCATCTCCCCGCGGACAAACGTCGTCTGGCGGTACAAATCCAGGATGCCGCTGATGAACCACGCGGGCAGCGCAGGGATCCGGCGCTTCACGACGAAGTTCACATAGTCCGGGGTAAGGGAAAGCCGGTCCGGCTCGAAGTCGTCCCGCCGGACAATCATGAAGATGCCCATCGCATCGCGGTCCCAGAGCCGCAGGTTGGGTAGAAAATTATAGCGGACCCTGGGCTCCGGGGCGCGGAAGGTCCGGTCCGGCCCCAGCGAAAATCGTTCCGCTGCGGGCGACTCCGCCGGGGTGTTTAAGATTTGCCGAATCACTTCCTGCGACGCCGCGGGCTGCAGTTCCTCGTCGTAGATGATGAGGCTGCGCGGGACGGTGAGTTTGAGCCGGAGGGCCGGGGGCAAAATCTCCGACAACACCTCGTGGAGCTGGACGTGCATCTCGTACACGCGCCGCGTGGTCGCGTCGTTGCACCGGGAAAGCACCTCGTAACCCGGCGCCTCCGCGTACCGCCACGGCGGCCCCTTCGCGATTTCCTCGACGATGAACGGCGGTAACGCGACCGCGGCTTCGTTGGCCGCGGGCGGGGCCGGAGTGGCGCCGCAGGCGAGGGACGCGGCCAGGAGGCCGACCGCGGAGCATTGGCGGGCAAGCCAGCCCAACGGTCGAACGGCCGACCACCGGTCGAGCCTCCATCCGCCGCCCTGCGCGTGAGCGCAGGGAGTTTTCGCTTCGCCAGAATCCCTGCGCTCACGCGCAGGGCTACGTCGCCGATCGTTCAACGGGCAACGGCTCAGCTGGCGCGGACGATCTCCGGCACCACAAACGGCGCGCGGTATTGGCGCGTGAGCATTGGCGTGGCTTGGGCGGCAAATTCCCCGGTAAACGCCTCCTTGCCGCGCGCGATCGTCAGCGGCACGCCGAGCGTGAGCGCCGTTTGGGCGAGATCAACCCGGTTGGTCTTGAGATGCTCCAGCATCCGGCCGCAGGCCTCCGCGAGCGGGGCGTTGCCCTTGATCTTCTCGCGCAGCGCGTCGGTGGCCGCCGCCTTGCCGAGCTGATGCGAGATGTTGCCGAGGTGGCAAAGCGCACTCGACAGGTGACCCTCCTCGACCGGGCCGTAGAGCTGAGCCGTCTTCCGGCTGCGCACCACGTCGATAAAGTTCTGCATGTGCCGGTCGCTGCCTTTGAACTCCTTCACCACCTTGCCCGCCTTGTCGTAGGCCGTGGCCGCAGTGTAGCTCGGAACCACCACGCTGCCACCTTCACAGTCGATGACGTTGCCCACCGAGACGCCGCGGTACTGGTCCATCACCCCGCCGCGCCGGCCGCCGCCCTCGTCGTCGCCGCCACCACCGCCGGCGCCGGGTTTTGCCGGCAGGCCGCGGACTTCGAAAATCAGGGGAGCAGACGCGTAATCATGGATGACGACCTGCGTGTTGGGCGTGTCACCATCGTCCACGTAACCCAGCCGCCCGCCCACGCTCAGGGTCTGGCGCGGGAGCCCGGCCTCGCCGAGGAACCAGCGCGCCACGTCCATCTGGTGGATGCCCTGGTTGCCGACGTCGCCGTTGCCGGTGACGTGCATCCAGTGCCAGTCGTAGTGCAGCCGCTTGCGTTTCGGCGCCACGAGCGGAGCCGGACCGCACCAGAGGTCGAAATTGATCGTCGCCGGTATCTGCACCGGGCCGTCGGCGAGGCCGATCGTGTCGCGGCGTTTGTAACAGAAGCCGCGCGCGGCCGTGACCTTGCCGAGGTTGCCGGCGCGCACCCACGCCACCGCCTGCTGCAGGCCCTCGCCCGAGCGGATCTGCGTACCCGCCTGCACCACGCGATTGTACTTCGTGGCGGCGGCGACGAGCTGGCGACCCTCCCAGATATTGTGCGAAACGGGTTTCTCCACGTACACGTCCTTGCCCGCCTGACACGCCCAGATCGCCTGCAGCGAATGCTGGTGATTGGGTGAGGCGATTGTCACCGCGTCGATGTCCGGATTCGCGAGCAGCTCACGGAGATCGACGTAGGTTTTCACCGCCGCCCCCTTCTCGCCGAGGCCGGCCTTGGTCCGGGCAAGCACGGTGGAGTCGACATCGCACAACGCCACCACCCGCACACCGGAGATCCTGGCCAAGCTGCCGAGGTGACTCTTACCGCGGCCGTTGAGGCCGATGACGGCGACCCGGAGGTCGCCGTTGGCACCTGCAACTTGCGACCAGGAGCGGGCGGTAAGCGCGGCGCCGGCGGCGGCGAGCGCGGAGGTTTTCAGAAAGGTCCGGCGGTTCAGGGCGTTCATGACGGGGGGGTTTTTTGGAGGAGGGGTGAAAGACTCTCGGCGCTCGGTCGCAAAATAAAAAAAGGGCGGGGTGAAGCCCGCCCCGCGCTTACTTCCCGGCGGCGTAGTCCTTAAACCGCTCGGCGATCTTCGCCGTCTTTTCATCGCCCTGGTGGAAGAAGAAACGCCAGCGGAAGGTGACGCTGCCGCCCGCGGGAATCGTCATGTCGCCGGCGTTGGGCTCGCCCTTGAGGTTTTCAAAGTCGTGCTTGCCGAACGGATTCGCGGCGAACAGCGCGTAGTCGCGCACGTGCCACCACGTCGGGTGGCGCGGGTTGCCCGGGTGATCGAACATGGCGACCCCGTAGACCTTGCCGTCCTTCGGCGCGTAGTAGTCGACCCACGCGGACTTCTTGCCCCAGGTCGGCGTGTTCGTAACACCGGCGTCATTGATGATGATGCCGAGCCCCTCATGCTTCACGCGCTTATTGGCGCCGTCGGAGTAACTATGCGGCGGCGTCATCCACAGCGGGAGACGGATGGCCATCGAACCTTCCTTGGTGTCGCCGAACACGACGGGTTTGCCGGCGGGCGCCTTGAGCGTGACCTCGTAGTCGAGGTAACGGCCCTCGGCCGCGCCGCGCAGGCGGATCGTCGTGTCGTCGGTCAACTGCACCACGCCGTCCGGTCCGACCCACTCATTGAGGGCGCGAATCACGCCGACGCCGTTTTGGACGGACTGCTCGACGCCGGTGTTGACGATGCGGCCCTGCTTGGCCCCGGCCGACTCCGCCCAGAAGTTGAAGCCGTTGACCTCGCCGTGCGTGAACCACAGCGACCGGTGGTGCGGGTGATCCTTCACCTCGCCGGCCACATCGGATTTCATCGGGTAGTTGCGGGTCATCGGTGTGCCGTCGGCCGCAATGACCGGATAGAGGTAGGGCTTTTGCGCGCCCTTGAAAATATACTCGGTGAACAGCTGGCCGTCGATTTCAACGCGCACCCGGTCATCGGCGCGGGTGAGTTTGACGGCGGCAGCGGCGGCGGCGTGCAGCGCATACGAGGATGCGAGCAGGCTGGCCAGAACAAGGGCGGGCAGGACGCGAAGCTTCATAGGGAGGGGTTGGGATAAGAGACGGACGCCGCAGGAAAAGGGAACGGATGCCGCCGTGCAATGCCGCTGTCACGGGTCGAGTGCGAACGGCTGCGACAAAAAAGGCCGCCCCGGAGGGCGGCCTTGCCGGGCGAGGTCGCGGAAGATTCCGCGGTGGCCTAGCGCCAGTTCAGCACCAAGCGGGTAAAATAGGTCGTGTCGAGACGCTCCACCCCGCGGCCGGGCTTGCTGTTGTAGTCGTTGGCCACACCGAAACGGATCTTCCATTGGCCGCTCGCGACGGGCAGCTCGAGGGAACTTTCGTGGGTGAGGACAAAGTTGCCGAAATCATCAAAGGTCGGGTCGTAGGCCAGACGATTCACGAGCAGCGAGTTCCCGAGCTGCAGCCGGTGGGCGATGCCAACGTCCAAGCCGGCGCTCTTCACGGCCGCGGTGCCCGGGTTCTTATAGCCGGCATAGCGGAACGACAGACCGGCGCGAGTCGTCAGGGCCTGCTTTGGCTCCTTGATGAGGTCATACCCAAGACCGGACGCGGCGACGTCATAGAGATCGATATCCTTTACGCGATCAAAGCCGCCTTCGTTGCGGACGTACCACGATTTACGACCGGAAAAATTATTCGCATAGTCGACGCCGGCCTTGAACTGGTCGGCCGATTTCTTGCCGTCGGAAACCTGACGGTCGTACGCCGTGTAAAATTGCAGCGTGTCCTGGGAACCCGCGAGCGTCGCGCGGACGGAGAAACCCGTGCCGAGCTGCTCCTTGTTGCCGGACTTGCCGGAGACATCGACCGCAGCCTCGTAGGCCCAGCCGCGCTCGAGCGCCGCCACCGCCGGATCCTTGCCACCCGCCGCCCACGACGCCGCCACCTTGTCAACCGAGGTCGTGATCGCACCGTCGGCGCCGGTGATCTGCACCGCCCCGCCGGTCGTAGCCACCTTGCCGTCAATGCGCGTGCCGGAGGTCAAACGCACCGCCACCGGGGCGTCCGTGGAAATTGCGGTGACTTCCGACTGCTTGATCGTCACCGCGCCGGCGTAATCAGTGGCGACGGTAACAGATCCGGCGTCGATCTTTGTCACCTTACCGATGATCCGGGCGCCGTTCTTGGTTTCAACGACATCGGCAGACAAGGGAGCGGCGAGAAGCGCAGCGAAAACAACGGAGAGGACTCCGCGTTGGAGGAGGGATTTATTCATGAGTGAGTGGGACGGACGAGCTAGGTACAATTACTCACATCCTAGTCAACAAATCTCCCTGATCTCAATGAAAGGGGCCGAGTGGCCACCCCGATTATCCTTCGGGGCCCCCACGGACCGAATTCAACTTTCACCACTGGAAGGCGCTGGAGGGTTGAGAGCCGCCCGCTCCACTGGCCGCGCGAAAAAAAGGCCGTTCCGTCCTTTTCCGCACCCGTTCCATTCCCCCCCGGCAGACGCTGGTACCCGGCGCCGGCGCCTTTCGCTACCGGAACCCGTGCTGGCTAAACGCGGCTCGACACCCGCGGCGACCCACCCTTGCCTCGCCCGCACCACCGAACCATGTCCGCCGTGCCCGTCCAGCGCCCTGCCCTCATCACCGCGGAACGCTGGCGTGACTACCAACTGATCGACTGCGGTGACGGCATGAAACAGGAGCGGTGGGGTGAATTCAGCCTCGTCCGGCCCGACCCACAGATCATTTGGCCCCGGCGCGGCAGCGGTACCAGCGACGGCAAACCCCAACGTTGGGAAAATTGGGACGGTTTCTACCACCGCAGCGAGCAAGGCGGGGGTAAATGGGAATACCGGCGCCCGCTGCCGGATTCGTGGAAGATCAGCTACGAACCACTGGGCCTGACCTTCAAGATCCACCCGACATCGTTCAAGCACACCGGCCTCTTCCCCGAGCAGGCCGTAAACTGGGATTGGTTTTCCGCGAAAATCAAAGCCGCCCGCGCCGCCGGCCGCGAGGTGAACGTCCTCAATCTCTTCGGCTACACCGGCGCCGCCACCTGCGCGGCCGCCAAGGCCGGGGCAACGGTCTGCCACGTCGACGCCGCCGAGGGTATGGTCAAATGGTGCCGCGAAAACGCCGTGCTGAGCGGTCTCGCCGAGGCCCCGATCCGCACCATCACGGACGACTGCCTCAAGTTCGCCCGCCGCGAATTGAAGCGCGGCCGGAAGTACGACGCCATCATCATGGACCCGCCCACCTACGGTCGCGGGGCCACCGGCGAGATGTGGAAGCTCGAGGATCATCTCTGGGAACTCCTCACCGAGTGCCGCGCGCTGTTGAGCGAGCAGCCGCTGTTCGTCCTGATCAACGCCTACACGGCCCGCCTCTCGCCGACCGTCGTCGCCAATCTGCTCGCCGAGCTCATGCACGGCCGCGCCGGCACCATCACCGCGGGCGAAGTCGGCCTCCCGATTCAGCGCGACGGCAAGGTGCTCCCCTGCGGCATCTACGGCCGCTGGGAGTCCTGAACCCTCCGCCGTAGCGCAGGCTTCCAGCCTGCCTTTCCCTGAACCCTTGGCACCGCGAGGCCGGGAAGAACGGGGAGCCCCGTTCGAAATCGTCGTGGCTGCGAGCGCCAGCGAGTGGCCGGTCTTCTCCCCGCCCTCCCCGATCTTCCTGTTCAGCGTCTGCGCGCCCCGAAGCCCCCTCAGCCGTACTCCGCCAACTCCAAAATCACGCCGTCCGGATCGAGGAAATACACGAGCGTCTTGTCGCCGGCGGCGAACTTGACCACGCCGGCCGGCACGCGCACGGGTTCGCTGAACAACGTCACGCCCGCCGCCTTCAACCGCGCCGCCATCCCCGCGATGTCGTCGACGCGAAACGCGATATGCCGCAGCCCGAGGGTATTGGCGCGGGAATTTTCCGGCCGGGTCACGCCGGCCGGCGCCACATACTGTAGCAACTCGATCCGCGGCCCGCTCCCGCCCGGCAATTCAACAAAGGCGACCAACCCCTCGACCCCGCGCAGGCCGATGATCGTCTCGATCCAGTCGCCCTTCATGTGGACGTCCGCCGTTTTCACGAAGCCCAGCACTTCCGTGTAGAACTTCACCGACCGGGCAAGGTCGGTGACGACAAGGTTGATGTGGTCGATCCCGCGGATCATGGCCCGCCGACCGTACAACTCCACCCTCGCCCCGCAAGTCCGCGCAACGTCGCCCGGCGCCTAAGCGCCGGGATCGCCTCGGGTCAACGCACGGACCCTCCCTGCACTCACGCAGGGCATCACGATCCGCCCGCCAGCCCGCGTTTTCCCGCTTCACCTCACTCCCTCGCTCCCTCATTCCCTTCCCCATGTCCCTGTCTCCGCTCGCCCACGCCTATTACGATCTCTCGCTGCAGATGCTCGCGACCGCCCGCGAGCAGAATACCGCCACCCTCGCCGCGCTCGCCCCGATTCTGGGCGCCAGCGTCGCGCGCGGCGACGTGATCCACACCTTCGGGTCCGGCCACAGCGAAATCATCGCCCGCGAAATCGTCGGCCGCGCCGGCGGCCTCGTCTGCATCACGAGCATCAACGACCCGACCGCCGGATTCATCGAAAACCTCGTCGGCTACGGCACCAAACTCGTCGAACGCTACGACCGCCAGTACGAGCTGCGCCCGGGCGAAGTCGTCATCGTCATCTCCAACTCCGGCAAAAACTCCTCGCCCATCGAGGTCGCCCTGCACGCCAAGAAGAAGGGTTGCGTCGTCGTCGCCCTGACCTCGCTCGCCATGTCGACCACGGCGAAGACCGTGCATCCCGATGGCAAGAACCTCCACGCCATCGCCGATTACACCCTCGATAACGGCGGCGTCCCCGGCGACGCGATCATGCCGGTCAACGCCCACGTCTCCACGGGACCGACCTCGACGTTCATCGGCTCGGCGCTGCTGAACTGGCTGATGATTTCCACGATGGAATGGCTCAACGCCCACGGCCACGACCTGCCCGTGCTGCGCAGCCAGAACATCCCCGGCTCCATCGAGCGCAACCGCGCCGTCGGCGAAAAGTACAAGCACCGCCTGAGCAAGCAGCTCGCCTGAGCGGAGAAACCACGAAACACACCAAACACACGAAAATCTCCGAACCGGCGAGCCGGTCGAAAGCGTTTCGTGTCTTTCGTGTATTTCGTGGTTAACTTGGTCCGATGAATTTTAAGATCGGCGTCGACGGCGGCGGCACCAAGACCGAGTGCATCCTCGTTGATGCCACCGGCACGATCGTCGCCCGCCATCTCGCCGCCGGCTGCAATCCGAACGTCGCCGGTCCCGACGCGGCCCGGCAGATCGTCACCGACGCCCTGCGCGCGCTCACCGCGTCGGTCACGCCGCCGCCCGCCCTCGCGCTCACGCAGCTCTTCATGTCAGGCGCCCCGACGTTCTGGCAGGAATTCGCCGCCGCGCTGACCGGCTACGGTCGCGTCTCGGCCGCCATCGACTCCCTCCCCGCGCTCGAACTCGCCACCGCCGGCGGGCCCGGACTCGTCCTGCACGCGGGCACCGGTTCGTTCGTCGCGGCGCGCGCGCCCGACGGCTCCATCCACTACGCCGGCGGCACCGGCTGGCGCTTCGGCGATCCGGGCAGCGGCTACGAACTCGGCCGCCGCGCCATCGCCCGCGGCCTGCTCGAACTCCAGGGCTGGCTGCCCGCCTCGCCGCTCGGCGCCACCGTGCGCGAGCACACCCAACTCGCCGCCGGCGGGGACGTCCGCGCCGTCACGCGTTATTATTACCAGCACGCCGAGCCCAACCGCGTCATCGCCGCCCTCGCCCCCGCCGTCCTGCGCCTCGCCGCCGAAGGCGACCCGACCGCGCAGCAGGTCGTGATCGAATCCGCCGCCGAGCTCCTCGAACTCGCCCTGCGGGTGGCGCAAAAACTCTTTCCCGGTCAATCGCTCGCCACCGTCCCCGCCGGTTTGAGCGGCGCGCTCCTCACCCACCCGGTCGTCCTCGACGCACTGCGCGTGCGCACGCCGCTGGCGCTGACGCCGATCACGGCCGCCCCGATCGAGGGCGTGCGGCGGCTGTTGCAGCGCGCAACCTGATTCGAATTTTCCGCCCATGTCACTCCTCCGCCGTCTCCTGATCCTCAGCGCGAGCCTGTTGTGGGCCCTCCCGTCCCACGGCGCGCCCGCCCTGCCCGCGTTGGCCACGGCGCCGGGGCAGGCCACGTTCGGCACCGATCGTTACGTCGAGCAAATCCACGGCGACCTGCCCATCGTACTGACCGCGCCGCACGGCGGTCGCCTGAAACCCGCCGCGATCGCGAACCGCACCGAGGGTGTCACCGACATGGACGCGAACA
This sequence comes from uncultured Opitutia bacterium, assembly GCA_903820035.1. Taxonomy (GTDB): domain Bacteria; phylum Verrucomicrobiota; class Verrucomicrobiia; order Opitutales; family Opitutaceae; genus ER46. The sequence continues at coordinate 55,896 of CAIJFT010000405.1, read as the reverse complement.
CCCAGGAACTCGCCCGCGCCGTCGCCGCGGAATTCCTGCAACGCACCGGCCACCACCCGCACCTGATCGCGAGCCACCTGCACCGCGTCAAACTCGACCCCAACCGCGACATCAAGGAGGCCGCGCAGGGCCAGCCGCTGGCCGAGCGCACCTGGATGGAATATCACGCCGCCATCCGCGGCGCCCTGGCCGCCGCCGTCGCCCGGCACGGCTTTGCCTTCCTCGTCGACCTCCACGGCCACGGCCACCCGATCGCCCGCATCGAACTGGGCTACGCGCTCGACGCCGCGCAGCTCAACCAAACCAACGCGGCCTTCGACGCCGCTGAACTCATCACGCTGAGCACGCTGCGCGACCTGCACGCGCGGGTCGGCGGAAAACCCTCCGACCTGTTGCGCGGCCCCGGCAGCCTCGGCGACCTCTTCGCCCGCGGCGGCATCCGGGCCGTCCCGAGCCCGCAGGAGCCGCAGCCGGACGGCAACCCGTTCTTCTCCGGTGGATACACCGTCCGCGTCCACGCCGCCGCGCCCGACACGCCGAAAGTCGACGGGCTGCAGATCGAGACCTACCGCACCGGACTCCGCGATACGGCGGAAAACCGCGCCCGGTTCGCCCGCGTCACGGTCGATGCGCTCACGCGTTTTATCGCGGCGCGTTACGCGTACACCTTTCCGGCCAAGCCCTGAACACCGGCATGCAAGTCCGTTTCACCAAGTCCGCCCCGACCGAGCCGGCCGATCGGCTAAGCTGTATCCGGATCGACGGCACACGCACGGAGTCCGGCCTGCCGCGCCAGGGAATTTTACCGCACGACGCGTTTCACTTCGTCGTCGAAACAACGCTCGGCTGGCCGGACGCGTTCTTCGGTCAGGTCGCCGGCGGCGCCACACTCGACCGCCTGACCGCCGAACTCCACGGCCCGAACGCCAAGCGCGCCGGCCCACCCCGCGCCCGGCAGAGCGAGGCCCTCGTCGAGTGCCTGCAGGCGAACCAATGGGGCGGCGCCACGGAAGCGACTCCGTTCAAAAAAGTCCTCGGGGCGGCGTGCCGCCGCCGCGGCGTGAAACCGCCGGTGATCGACGCCACGACCCTGACCGCACTCCGCGCCGCGATTCGCGCCTTTGGCGCCGCCTGGCGGCCGTTGAATCCGGGCCAGTCGCTCGAACGTACGTTCGCCCCGTGACCACCACGGCCCCGGTTTTGCTTTCGCCCGCCGAGTGGCAGCCCCGCCGGGCCGCGCACGAGGCCCGCATCCATGCCCTGACGGCGGCGCACCGCACGCGGGCCGCCCGGGGGGAGAAACATCCGGTCTACGATTTTCTTTTCAACTACTACGGCTTCCGCATCGCCTGGCTGCAGCGCTGGCATCCCGGGCCCGACGTCGTGCTCGCCGGCGCCGAGGCCCGGACCTTTCTCCAGCGGACCGGCTATCGCGAAACCGCCGAGGGTGTCATGGTCGATCCGGCGACGCTGCCCCCGCACCGCCGCGAAACCGTCGCCTGGCTGCGCGAACTGCTTGCAGCCATGCAGGTGCGACCCGCGTTCTTCGGCTGTTACGGCCTGCACGAGTGGGCGATGGTGTACCGGCAGACGCCCGATGAAGTCCGCCACAACGCGTGGCCGCTGCGTTTCCCGGCCGACGAAACCGCTCGGATCGTCGAAGCCAACGCGGTGTGTTGTTCGCATTACGATGCGTTCCGGTTCTTCACCACGCCCGCGCGGCCGCTCAACAAACTCCAACCCGCCCGGACGGACACGGCGCAGCTCGAACAGCGCGGCTGCCTGCACGCGAACATGGATCTCTACAAGTGGGCCTATAAACTCGCGCCGTTCACGCCGTCCGAGCTGACGGCCGACTGCTTCGAACTCGCCCGCGACATCCGCGAAATCGACATGCGGGCCAGTCCGTACGACCTGCGGGCGATCGGATTTGCCCCGATCCCGATCGAGACCGCCGCCGGTCGCGCCGAGTACGAACGCCTCCAGCGGGACTTCACCACCCGCGGCGAACCATTGCGGGCGCGGCTGCTGGCCCTCTGCGAACGTCTGCTTGTGACCTGAGCGGCGCCAACCGGAGGCGCACGCGAAGATCGCGAACCACAAAGGGCGAGGGCTCCCAGGCCCGGGCCTTTTCTTCGGGCGGCTTCGCGTGAACGCAGAATCAGGCAGGCAGGAAACCTGCGCCACCCTCACCGCAATTCCGGATCGTAGACCGCGAAGGCCAGAGCCCGCGCGCCGGGCGCCGCCGACTCCGCCCTCGGCGGTTGGTCTGAGGCGATGACCAGCGCCGTCTCTCCCTCGGGCAACACCAGGTCCTTGAGCTCCACCGTCACGGGCACCTCCGCCACCGCACCGGACCACACGACGCGATTTCCCAGCGTGACCGCAACCCGACGCGCCCCGAGGGAACGCAAGGTGAAGCGCACGTGCTGCGGCCCGCCCGCCGCACTGGGATCCACCGCAAACCGCAACTGCGCCTCACCACGGCTCCAGGCCCAACGCTGGCGACCGAGGGACTCCGGCGAATACCATCCCTCGCCCCACGCGAGCGTGACCTTGCCGAGCCCGACGCGGCGCAACGCCACCTCGCCCGCCCCGAGTTGTCCGCCGAGCGCCACGAGCAGCCCCGCGGCCACACCCAGGTTCGCTCCCCACCAGCCGAGGCGACGAACCCGCGACGGCGCGCCTGCGGTGGTTGCCGCCGCCTCCGGCCAACGCAGGCACCACGCGACGATCACCAACGGCCATAGCTGCAGCAGCAACCGCACGAGGGACGTATCGAGATGCCACGCGAGGTCGTGCGGACTCAGCAGGTAAACGACATAGTAGCCGGCCGCCATCAGGACGATCACGAGCGGCACCAGCCGTGGGACCGGCTGGGCGCGGCGCGACGCCCACCACCCGAGCGCCAGCGCGAAGTACGGCAGCACCGTCCACTCCCCGAACTGCCGCAGGTCGCGCCCGAGCGCGGACAGGATCGCACCGTGCCGCGCCGGGTCGAACAGTTGCGCGAGCCGCGGCGCGAGCGTCGGCCCCATGAGGTCGTTGGCCGGCGCCCATCCGAGTTTAAAGCCGATGACCGGCAACAACCCCAGGGCGAGCGCGCCCAAAATCGCCCCGATCTTTTGCCGCGGCTGCGTCGTCAGCAGGACGGCACCAAAAACCGCGGCAAACAAAAGCCCCTCATTCTTCGTCCAGGCGGCGAGCCCGGCGAAGAGTGCGGCAGGTATCAGCCAACCCCGCACGCCGCAGACCACCGCGGCCAGCGCGTACGCCGCGAAGGGAATGTCCGCGTGCTCGTTCGTGGCAAAGGTCACAAAGAACGGCGTACCGACCAGCAAAAGTCCCCCGACCGCCGCCGCGATTCGGCCGCGCAGGACGTGCAATCCCGCCACCAGCACGCCGAGCAGCGCCGCCGCAAACGCCGCGGACACCAGCCCGGCCGCAGCCGGTGACTCGGCGCCGGTCCAGGCCCAGGCGCGCGCCACACCGGCTGCGACCAACCGTGGATAATCCGGATGCGTCCAGCTGAGTTGCGGCGCCGCCAGCAGCGCGGGCCAGTCGGTTCCGCCGCGGGCGAGCAGGCGCGCATGCAAGTTCCAGATCGCCCAGCCATCCCAGCCGCCCCACGGGGCCGCGGCCCACGCGCGCCAGGCCACGACGGCGGCGACGAGCAGCGCCTGCGCGCAGCACGACGCGAGCAACCGCTGCGGCCACGTCCACGCGGCGGCGGGCGCGACCACGGCGGCGCCGCGGCCGGCCAGTCGCCGCGCGAGCACCGCGAGCAGCGCCGCCTCGACTATGCCGCTCGCCAACCCCGGACGGTCCACGAGCAGACTAAATCCGCAGAAAATCACCGCGGTGACGCCAAGCCCGAGCAGCGCGCCGAGGGCGAGGCGCAACGCCGTGTCACCCGGGCGACGTTCCGCTTCGCCGACCAGCGCGGAGACGAGCAGCGTGCCCAACAGCCACGCGACCAGCAGGGAAAGGAGCGGCGGGAGGCTCATGGCCGGGTCCGCTCCAACAACAAAACCCCGCCGCCGAAATTCACCGTCATGCGATAGCCGGCAGGCAACGGCTCCCCGCCACCCGTCTGCCGCAGGTTGGCGATCGCCCACGGCCGGTCCCGGTCGCGCGGATCGAGCACCCACGGCACAAGGGCAAACTGCGTGAGAAAATAGTCCTCCATCGCCGCCGGCGTCGCCGCGAGCACCTCGGGCGTAAGATCGCAAAAATACCCGACCACCCCGCGCACCTCGTGCCGGCGCAAGGCCGCGGTCACCCCGGCGAAGCGCGCTTCATGCCGCACCACCGGGTCGGTCGCGGGCACCGCCGGCAAACGTGGCGGAGGCGGCCCGCGGCGCACGGCGTCCACGAGATTGATCCCCGCGGTGAGTGCCACCGCACCCACTACGAGCCATCCGTGGAACTTCATCGGCGGGCGGGGTTCATTGCACCTCAAGTCCATGCAGGGCGAAGCCAAGGGCCCGCGCGCCCGGTTGGCCGTTTTCTTTCACCGGCGCCGCGGCCGAGCGTAATTCCAAACGGAGTCGTCCCGCCACGATCGGCGTCAGCGCCGGCAGGTCGATCCACGCGGCCTGCACCGCGACCGGCCCGCGGAACAGCACCGTGTCGCCGGCACGCACCTCGACGTCACGCGGGGTGATCGCCCGAAGTTTGAGCCGGATGCGCCGCGGCGCGGCAGTCCGCGGGAACGTTTCCACCTCGATCGCACCGGAAGACCCGGTCCACGCCCACCCGGCGCTGCCGCGGTGCTCGACGCCAAACCAGCCGGAGTCGATGCGCGCGACGTAGGCCCCGGCGGCATTGCGGCCGGCGGCAATTTCCGGCGGAGCCGCCGGGACGTGCCAGAGCGCCAGCACGCCGCTCAATGCCGAAAGCCCGCCGAGGCCAATCCAACCCCAGCCGGCCCGCTCGCGCACGGCCAGAACGCCAAACGCGACGGTCAGCGGCAGCAGCACGCGCGTCGCCGCGCCGGGATGCCCTTCCCACACGGCGGTGCCGAGCAGCAACAGCATCACGGACCAGACCGCGCCGACCCGCCACCACGCGTCACTCCAACGCGCGCGGCGCAGGACGTACACCGCTTGCACGGTGAGCGCGAGGGTCGCGAGGAGCGTCGTGGCGATGAGCCAGGTGAACTCCGGGTGGCGCACAAATTCGGCGCAGGTGTCGGCCCATTTCTCGATCCAGCCGACGACGGGCCAGGTAAAGTTGCCGAAGCCCTGCGCAGCGGGGCCGGTGCGCGAGCGCACGTAGAGCATCCACCCCGCCAGCGGCAGTGCCACAAGCAAGGCGCGCACGGCGAACTTCGGCCACGTGCGCGGAGCCCGAAGCGGGTCGCGGCCGAGGCCGACGACCGCGGCGAGGGCGGTTTCCCGGGCGAGGCCCGCGACGGCCAAGGCGGCGAGCGCGCCCTTGCCGCGGTGGCGTTCGCCGAGCCAGACGCCGGCGGTGAGCAGCGTGGTCGCGAGTAAATCGGTCAAGGCGAGGCGCACCGAGTGCAGCGCGCCGGCGGAGCAGACGACGCCCGCCCACCCGGCCCAGCTGCGGGCGTCGGTCACCGGCAAAATCCGCCACAACAGCCAGGCGAAGACGGGCCAGACGACGAGGTTGAGTCCGGCGTAGGTGTGGGTGATCCACGCGGGGTTGCCGCCGGCGGCGAGCCACGCCAGGGCGCTCGCGAGGATGCGCCGGGCACGGTACGCGAGACTGTCGACCGCGGTCGGCAGGTCAGGCGCGTCGAGCAGCGGGTGAAACGCGATCTGCGCGTAGGCCGCGCCGTCGTAGCCGCCGTTGCCGGGATAGACGAAGAACGGCTGCTCGCGCACCTCGTGGATGCCGTTGCGCGCGTCGAATTCATCGAGCTGCACAAAGCGCGTGAATCCATAATACGGATGCCAGAACCGGGCGACCAGCACGGCGAGCGCCGCCGCGAGCCCGAGGCCCGCCGCGTGCCACCGCCAACGGAAAAGGCCGGGCCGAAAAATACTCATGCCAGATGCAGGTCGCTTGGCGGTCGAGTGAGCGCGGGACGCGGACGGGTTGCAAACCTCCGTTGCGGGCGAGGCCCAAGCCCTGCCGTCGCAAGAGCCGAACCGTTTCGTCGCCGCGTTGGCGTGCAGCGACAACGTGGTCGGAGCCCAGTCGGTCCCACGCTCCGCCGCGTTTTCGGCCGGTGGCCTCCAACGCGGCGACCTGCTGCCGGGGCAACCGAGCGCAGTTGCCAGCGTGCACCCCGGCACCCAGCGTGAAGGCATGGGGGATCACGGCACCAGCACACCTCTGCCGACGCAGCGCAAACCGAGCTTTCCGGTGAGCGCCGACCTGCGCGGCTACCTGCGTCGCTACAAGCGGGAGCGGGAACTGCCGATCACCTACGAGCGGCTGCGGGCGTTTCACGAGGTAATCCCGCTGACGGACGAGGCGGGGAAGCCGACGCTGTGGGACACGGTCATCTACGAGGCCAGCGAGATGTCAGAGCTGAACGATGCGCTGAAGGAGGTTTACGCGTGGCTGAAGGTCGACGGCGACCTTTCCGTCGTGCGGCATCTCTATGTCGACCGCGTGGACTTCTGCACGTTCGGCAATTCGACGCCCTTCCGGGTCCGGATCGTCAATGCCTACAACGACAACCAGGACTACTTCTACGTGAAGAAGGCCGACGCCTCGCGCATCTACGGCATCGAGCTCGAGCATCTGCTGTCCCCGAACCGCCTCAATTTTCTCACCCACGGCACCACGCTGATCGAGGAGCACATCGCCGGCATCCCCGGCGACATGTTCATCGCCAACTGGCTCGGCCGCCGCCCCGAGTTGAAACCGATCCGCGTGGCCAAGGAGCTGGTGAAGTTCAACGAACGTTGCTTCGTGCGCCTGCTCGGCGACATGCGGTCGTACAACTTCGTCTTCGTGCTCACCCCGGACTTCGAAGAGGCGCAGGTCCGGATCCGGGCGATGGACTTCGACCAGCAGAGCTACGACGGCCGGAAAAATTTCTACCTGCCGCAGTTCTTCAAGGACAACAGCCCGCTCGTGCGCTTTTGCGCGAAACACCTGCGCCCCGAAACCGCCGCCCAGTATCGGCGCGAAGAGCAGACGCTGATCCTGCACCGCGCGACGCTGGCCTCCGAACGCCTCGGCTTGCTCCTCCACGACATGGCCAACGATCCGCTCGCCCCGCTCGAAAAAGTGTACTCGTTGCGCGAGGGCCTGGCGGAGCACTACCACCGCGACGACTACCTGCGTTGCGAATCGATGGGCGCGCTCATCCGACAAAACCTCGAGTCGATCCGCCGCGACATCGGCCGGCCCGTCGTACCGGAGCTCGTACCGGAGTAGGCGCGGATCCGATCGTTGTAGTCTCGGCCATTGGCCGGGTCCTTCGCTGCCGCCAAACCACAAGTCGCTGTAACAGGAAGAGCGGGAAGAACGGGAAGGACGAGTTCCGCCTCTCCGCTCTTCCCGTCCTTCCGGTTCAGGCTTGGGCGCCCGCCGCGTCCGCCTTGATTCCGGTGCCCGCCCACACCGGTCGCGCGGCCTGGAGTCCGAGTGCGGCGAACGCCGAAAGGAACAGCGCGCTGGCACACGCCAGGAAGACGTAGCGCTGGCCCTCCTCGTTGGTGGAACCGAACGCCAGCAAGGTCGGCACCATCATCGCCGTCAGCGAAGCGCCAAAGTTGCCCCACATGTTGGCCCACCCACCGGCCATTGCCGTCACCCGTCCGCCGACGTCCTGCAGAAACGCCCAGATCGCCGGCGTGCCCATGTCCACGGCGAACGACACCACCGCACAGCATCCGACCACGCCCCACGCGGAGTCGTTGAACAAACATCCGATATAAGCCGCCCCGGCGAGCGTGCCCGACGTGCAGAGCGGCAGGCGGCGACCCCACGTGAGGCCAAAGCGGCGCACGCTCCAATCGGCGTACAGCCCGCCGACCACCTGCCCGATCATGCCGCACGCGAGCACCAGCGTGACCATGCGGCCGCCGGCCACCGGCTCGACCTGCTTCGCTTCCTTCAGATAGGTCGGCAGCCACGTGATCAGAAACGACCAGCCGATGTTGATGAGAAACTGCATCGTGGCGTTGAGCCAAAGGCTGCGGCTGCGGCAAAACGCGAGCAGCACGCGGCCCACCTCACGCGCCGGCAACGGCGGTTCCACCGGCGGCGATCCGATCAGGGTGCACTCCGCGGCATTGCAGGCCGGATGCTCGCTCGGTCGATTGCGCACGACCCGCCAGTAGAGCGCCGCCACGAGCAGGCCGATCGTGCCGTCGATCCACAACACCGGCCGCCAGTGGCCGAGACTCACCACCATCCAGGCGGTCAGAAACGGCGCGAGCGTACCACCGATGCGGCCGCCAAGGGTCACCAGCGAACTCGCCCGCGCCCGCCCCGCGAGCGGCATCCAACGCCGGATCAGCGCGCCGCTCGTCGGATACGCTCCGGCCTCGGCCGCCCCGCACAAGAGACGCATCCCGACCAGCGCGGGAAACGAACTGACCATGCCGGTGAGCGCGGTGAAAATCGACCACAACACGATGTACAGCGTGAGCATCGGCCGCGCCCCGAAGCGATCGCTCGCCCAGCCCGCCGGCACCTGAAACACCGCATAGGAGAGAAAAAACACCCCGAGCACCCGGCCGATCTGTTCCTTCGTCAACGCGACTTCCGCGTTGAACGACGCGGCCTTCACGATCTCCGCGAGGCAGATGCGGTCGAGGTACAGGACGAACGCCATCGCCATACTCACGGCGATGATGCGCGCCCGGATGCGCGACGGCGTCATATCAGCGCCGTCACTCACGCCCAGGCCTCGCGCAGAAACCGCACTGCGTTGCCGTGGAAAATGCCTTCGATCTCAGCCGGCTGATAACCCCGCGCGGCCAGCAAGCCGCCGAGGTTCGCGACGTCCGCGATGCTATCAACATCCATCGGCGTCTGCTCGGTGCCGTAGCCGCCGTCGAGGTCCGTACCGATGGACACGTGCTGCGCGCTGCCCGCGAGCTGACAGATGTGGTCGATGTGCTCGCAGATTTTTTCGAGTTTCAAACCGAAGTCCTGCGGTTTCGAACGGTGGTGCGCCCAACCGTGGACCATCATGATGGCATCGAGCGCCATCCCGATCACGGCCCCGCGGCGCACGAGCTCCTTGATCTGGTCGTCGTTAAACTGCCGGTTCCAGTTCGCCAGCGTGCGGCAGTTGGAGTGGCTGGCCCAGACGCGCCCGCTGAAACGATGCATGACATCCCAGAAGCTCTCGTCGCACAGGTGCGTTGCATCGAGGATGATCCCGAGTCGCTCCATCTCGCGCAACAAGTCGTGGCCGCGGGCCGTGAGCGGCCCTTCATCATCCGTCCCGTGGCCGTAAATACCCGGGCCGTAATGCACGGGGCCGAGCGCGCGCAGGCCGTCGGCATACGAACGCTCGAGGTGCTTCAACGTCACCATTGAATCGGCGCCTTCGAGGCTGAGAATGTAGCCGATCGGCGGCGGCACCGCGGCCGAGGCGGCAGGCGCCCCAGTCCAGCGTTGGAGGTGTGCGTCGAGCTGGGCGCGGTTGCGGATCTGCACGAGTTCGCCGGCGAACTCCATCTCGCGGTACCACGCAAGCTGGCCCTGGGTTTCGGCCCATGCCTGCTCGGGGCTCGCAAAGCCGGGGAGCCGGCCAAAGTACGGGACATAGCGCGCCAGCTGGGTCGCGACGCAGAGGCCGACCTGCCCGCGGCGCATCTCCGGGAAACACACGGTGCTGCGTGCGCGGCCGGGATTGTCGGTCTGCCCGAGTTCGCGCCGGCGGAGACGCTCTTGGGACCAGCGCTGGTCGCGGTTGAACTCAATCGCGTTCCACGCGAGGTCGAGGTGGATGTCGAAAATCAATTTGGGCTTCATCGGGGGCGGGGTGCGGACTGGAGTGGAGGCGCGGTGACCTCAACCCGCAAGATCGCTTCGTCGTAGGTTCGCCGCGGGGTGAGGTCGTGCCACGGCTTGTCCGGTCGTCGCTGCGCGTGCCCGCGAGGGGCCGCGGAGACAGGAATTTCGCATGAGGTTCGAAGGGTAAAGTCACCCCGCCTCCAAAGAAACCAGCCAACACCTAGTCTTGGATCCAACCGTGATACCGGCCCATCCAGTACGGCAGCAGGAAAAAAGCCCCATCGTCCTCGCTCGTGCCGCCCGCGCCGCCGTCGGGCACGTAGGGGTTTGCGTTCCACTTCGCAATCGGCCGCTCGTCGGGCGCAAGTACGGCGGTAAGCTGGGGCTTCTCGAAACGGTCCCGGTCGGTGTGCCGCGTGAGGTCGCGCCGGTGCGCGTTCTTCACCGTCCAGCTGATGAGATCGACCGGAATGCGCTCCAGGGTCCGTCGCGCGTCGTCGCGCAACGCCGGCGTCAACGGCCCCGCACCGCTCGCCGCGCTGATGAAGTTCCACAGCGGATTCAGGTCGGGCTGAATCTGCTGCCACGTAAACGCGAGCCCCTCGACGTAGATCGCCCGCAGCTTCGGCTCACGCTCGTAGCGCAGCAGCGGATCGTACGACAGGTAGGCGAGCTCGTCGTCGGAAAAATTAATCTCCCCGCCACCCGGCCAGCGGCGGTAGTGGCGCATCTGCTCGGCATACCCGCGGCGCACCCGATCGTCGTAGGCGGCGGCATACTTCGCGTCGCCCGTGAGGTGATGCGCGGTCTTCAAGAACGACAGCAACTCCAGACAACGGAGCGGGGCCTCGTACTTGCCCTCCTCGGTTTGGAAGTACGCCTCGCCCCACACGCCCCAGCGCGTCGGTTGGCCGTCGAGATCAACGAGATTGTAGTCGTTCCGGATCAGATGATCGGTGATCCGCGCGACCACGCGGCGAATCGCGACCTTCTCCGCCTCATCGGCCACGAGGTCGTAGTACCGCGCGTAGGCGTAGTAGTGACCGACCATTTCGTCGGAACTGGTGTCTCCCTTCCAGAGCCACCGGCCATCGGCCGTCGGATGCCATTCGCCGTCCTTGGGCTTCGGCTCGGTGACCGACACAAACGACCGGGCGGGAAAACCGGGGATGCCGGTGATTTCCTCGAGCCGCATTAACAGGTCGAGCGAGCGGCGGGCACGGACGCGCGCCGCCGGCTCCTTCGTCGCGGCAAAACGGAAGGCCTCCGCCCCGAGGTACATCGCGGTCCAGAGGCCGTCGTTGTCGTTGTCGTGCGTCACGCTGGTGGACAGATCCCCGGCCACATGCAGCCGCGTGCTGCCGACCATCCCGTGACGCACGTGCCGCGCGTCGATGCGGTCTTCAAACGCCTGCGCCTTCTGCGCGAGCGTCAGCGGCCGCCACTCCCATCGCGCCACGCCGGAGCGGGTGCGCACCCAGACGGTTTTCGGCGGCGCGCGCTCATCGACGACAATCGCCTGCACGGCATCGTCGGCGAGCCACCGGCGGCCGGCGAAATACTGCCAGCGGTCCCAGCGGTGCGTCGCCGTCGGGTCAAATCGCGCTGCACCCGCATCGTTGCCGAGCCAGATCGCGCCGGAACGTTCTCGGGCGAACTCGCGCAGGCCCGCGACCGGTCCCGCTTCGGCGCCGGTCCACGGCGGGGCGACGGCGGGCGCACGCACGGCGGCCGGCACCTCGGGGGCGTCGGCGCGAAACTGCGTCGCAAATTTCTGGGTTTGCGCCCCGGCCAGCAGGGGCCACAGGCCGAGCACGACACGGAGCCACGTCGTCGGGGTCACGGCGACAAGGTGCGCCGCAGGGCCGGAACGGTTCAACCTCGAAACCGGGCGGGACCGTTTGGAACAGGAAGACCGGGGAGGCCGGGGGGAGAAAATATATCCCCCCACTCTGCCCGGTCTCCTTGTTCAAGGGATGGGCCGGGCATCGTTTCACGTCATACGTGAAACTACAGGTCGTCGTCGTGCGCTCCGGGCAGGGCGCCGGCGTGGGGGTCGCGGCGCACACGGTCGAGCCAGGCCGCGATTTGCGGGTCGGCCCGGACGCGTTCCTCCGGCCACGGGGCGGACACCAGATCAATCACATAGAGGTGGCCATCGACCGCGCGCACGAAGTTCCGCGCGTGCAAATCCGCCACCAGCCAGGGCCGGTCGCCGAGGAAAAAAAGCCGCGGGTGGTCGCGGTTGGCGCGCAAGAAGCGCGAGGGGATTTCGATCAACCCCGGCGGCAACGAACGCGACATGTCCTGGCCCTGCGGCAACGGTTCGCCGAGGACCTGCTTCGCCACGAGAATCCCCTCGACGGTGACCGCCACGACCTCGGTCGCCATGCCGCCGAGCGCGTGGATCAGAAGGATTTTTTCGAGGAGCCCGCGGTAGGCACCGAGCTCGGCTTCGGCGTGGAGCGACGCCTCGTCGCCCGGGCGGAAACCGAAGACGCTGCCGACCTGCTTCTCCTCGCGCGGGAGAAAAAATTTGTACACCGAGCCGTCGGCCACCGCCATAAAGGCCGACGCCTCCACGCCGCTATGCAGGTAACGCAGGCGCGCATTCGGCTCCTCCAGCGGATGCTCCACCTCGGCGTGAAAGCCGAAATCCTCCAACCGGCATAACGGAAGCGACTCGCGGAACGCGCGGATCGCGTCACCCAACTCCGACCAGGCGGAACTCGAACCCTCAAGCAGGGCTACTTCGTCTTCGGCGAGGAGGACGAGGTCGCGGTCCGGGTCCGAATTCGTTCGGAGATCGCATTTTTCTGCTGCCGCGCCGAGTCGATCGAGCGCTTCCAGTCGGCGCTCGTGATCGAGTTGAATACAGCGGCGCTCTTCCGCGCCGGGGAGGGCGCGGCCTTGGATGCGGGTGATTTTTCCGGTGAAGACATCGTGCATGCGGCCGCCGTCACCTCACGGTCGACCGCACCGCACCGAAAAGCAAAGCGGATTTACCGGGGAAATTTTCCGCGGCAGGACCGGCCGGTGTCCGGGCGAGTGTATTTCGGAACGGGTGACCCCGGCCACCGCCCGGGCCTACAACGACGCCAGCAGACCGCCGTCGACGTACAGCACCTGGCCGTTCACGAAATCACTCGCGGTCGAGGCGAGAAAGACCGCGGCGCCCGCCAGCTCGTGCGGCTGACCCCAACGCCCCGCGGGCGTGCGGCCGCAGATCCACTTGTTGAAATCGACGTTCTCGACGAGCGGCTGGTTCAGCTCGGTCACGAAGTAACCCGGCGCGATGCCGTTGGTCTGCAGCCCGTGCTTCGCCCACTCGACCGCCATGGCGCGCGTGAGCATCTTCAAGCCGCCCTTCGCCGCCGCGTAATTCGCGATCGTCGGCCGCGACACCTCGCTCATCACGGAGCAAATGTTGATGATCTTGCCGCGGCCGCGCGCAATCATCCGCGGCGCCACCGCCCGCGAGACGAGAAACGCACTCGTAAGGTTCGTGTCGATGACCGACCGCCACTGCTCCTCCGTCATCTCGGCCAACGGCGCCCGCCGCTGGATGCCCGCGTTGTTGACCAGAATGTCGATGACCCCGAATTCCGCCTCGGCCCGCGCCACCGCCGCCGCACCCGCCGCGCCGTCGGTGACATCGAACGCCGCCGGATACACCTTCACGCCCTCCGCGCGCAACGCGTCCGCCGTCGCCGCGAGTTTCTTCTCGTCGCGGCCGTTCAGCACCACCGCCGCACCCGCCTGCGCGAGCCCGCGCGCAATCGCGAGCCCGAGGCCCTGACTGGAACCGGTGACGAGCGCGATGCGCCCGGTGAGATCGAAAAGGGGATTTTTTCCGGACATGGGAGGATCAGGTGACTTCGATCCGGCGCACCGGACCTGACAAGACAAACAACGCCGTCGTCGCGAGCGGCGCCAGCACGGCCGCCGTCAGCAAGATCGGCGTGTACGAGAAGTGGTCCACGACCCAGCCGGTGGAGAAGGTGAAGATCACCGCCCCCAGACCGGCCGCCGTGCCGGCGAACCCCGCGATCGAACCCACCGCCCCCACCGGGAAGTAATCACTCGCGAGCGTCTGCACGTTGCCGACCCAGCATTGAAAACCGAAGAGCGTGATGCTCATCCAGACGATGGCCGCGGGCGCGGACGTCGCGCAGGCCGTCATAAACCCGGCCAGCATCGCGACCGTGCCCAGCGTGATGGCGACCTTGCGCGCCCGATTTACGTTCCCGGTGCGGCGGAGCAAGAAGCCCGAAAGCCAGCCGCCGGCCAACGCCCCGGCCGCCGCCGCCACGTAGGGCACCCAGCCGGTCGCCTTCAGCTGCTTCAGGTCGAAGCCGCGCACGTCCGCAAGGTACAACGGCATCCAGTTCACGTAGAGCCACCAGATGGGATCGCCCAGGAACCGCGCAACCACGATGCCCCACACCTCGCGGCGGTGGAGAAGCACCCTCCACGGGACGGGCGGGTGCGCCGGTGCGGCTCCGTCGCTCCGGGCGGACGCTTGGATTTCCGCCGTCCGCGGATAAAGCAGGAGCCACAGAATCAACCAGACGAAGCCCATCCCGCCCGTGATCAGAAACACCGCGCGCCAGCCGAAGTCGTCGCGCAGCCAGATGATCAACGGAATCGCAAAGGCCGGGCCGAGCGAGGCGCCCGTGTTGGCGATGCCCATGCCGAGCGCACGTTGCCGGGCGGGAAACCACGCCGCGATCGTGCGGGTGGCGCCGGGCCAGTTGCCCGCTTCGCCGAGGCCGAGCAGGCCGCGCAACAGGCCGAAGCTCGCGACCCCGCGGGCGGCGGCGGTGCCGATCTGGGCCACCGACCAGACGACCACCGCGACGGCAAAGCCAAGCCGGTTTCCGATGCGGTCAAACACCGCGCCCCAAAGAAACATCGAGAGCGCGTAGACGAGGAGAAACGAGTTCGCGATCCACGCGTAGTCGACGTTGGTGAGTTTGAACTCCGCGCGCAGCACCGGGGCGAGCGTCGGGAGCGCCAGGCGGTCAAAATAATTGATGACCGTACCGAGAAAGATCAGTCCGATGATCACCCAGCGCCACGGGCGCTCATCGGGGCCGACGCGATGCGATGACGAAGGAGGCCGGCTCACTTGAATTTGTCCCGCATCGCCTGAATGCCGGGAATTTTATCCATCAGGTGCCGGTGCGTCGGTTCGAAACTCTGCACGAGCGAGCGCTGGTGGCGACCGACCAAAATCGTGAAGATGTAGCCCTCATGCCCCGGCGCCCGGACGGTCGGATGATAACCGCGGTCGACGAGGTAGGTGTCGCCGTGGCGCGTCATGACCACTTCTGGTTCGGCCCCGCCGCCGTCGGGCCGATAGCAAAATTGCGCGCCGAATCCGTTCTCCGGCCGGTAGCGGTAATGATAAATTTCCTCGAAGGCGGTTTCTTCCGGCGGATTTTCCGTGTCGTGTTTGTGCGGCGGGTAACCCGACCAGCAGCCGCCATCACCATAGAGTTCGCTGACGAGCAGGTTGCCCGCGCGACCCGCGGCATTCTGCCCGAGGATGTGAAAGATTCTCCGCCGCGAATGCGTGTCGGGCGAGCCGACCTCGACCATTTCGACGTCCTCGGGCGAAATCCGAAACGGCGCAAAGGACTGCGCGCACACGCCGCCGGCCACCGCCACCTCGGTACCGTCGCGCAGGCCCCGCACTGATATACGGGCGGAGGTGCCGCAGTACACCGAGTCCGCCGGCCCGTCCCAAATGCCCGCCCGGCGCCCGACGCGTTCGAACGACGTATCGCCAACCACGATTTCGGCCTGGCCCGACAACACCACGCAGAGCAGTTCGCAACCGGGCTCGGCAAACGTGTGCGACTCCCCGGCCCGCAGCCGCAGCAGGTGAAAATAACCGAGCTCCAGCAGCCCGGCGCGCGGCTGCACGAGAGGCTGCGGGTAGTGTTCGCGGGCGCGCAGTAAGCGGGACATAAGAGGGAAGCCGGTGGGGAATGGGTTGAGGGCCGGGAGCGGCCAGACCGCGGCCGGACTATTTTGCCTTCACCTTCTTCTCGGATTTGCCGGGCTTGGCGGGCTTGTTGGCGTGCCGGCCGGTGCCGTCGCCGTCGTCCAGGATTCCGCCGGCGGGATCCAGCTTCGCCAGCACCGTCTGCAAGCGGGCGCGGGCCGCCGCCGCGGCCGGGCTCTGCTGCGCCACCGGCACCACGGGTTCGGTGAACGGCGACCCGCTCATGTCGAAAAGTTCGCCGGCTTCGTTCAATTTCCAGCCGGCTTCGCGGACATACCAATTGCGGGCCAGCTCGATGAAGATCCACTCCCGAGGGTTGCCCTTCTCCCCGCGCAACTGCGGCACAACACTGCGACCGTCGAACACCTTGTCCTTGGGCAACGTCGCCCCGGCGATTTCCGCCACGGTCGGCAGGTAGTCGGTCGAATCCACGAGATCATCGATCACTTTGCCCTGCGGCGTCACGCCGGGCCAAACCACGATCAAGGGCACCAGCGCGCCCCCCTCCTGCATCGTGCCCTTCTGGCCGATGAGGCGGCGACCGCCGATGGTGGAACGCTCGGCCGGCGACTTGGCGGTGCCGTTGTCGCCGCAAAAAATCAGGACTGTTTTTTCGCTGAGTTTTTGGCGCTCGAGTTCGCGCACCAGGTTGCCGACCAGCTTGTCCATGTAGGCACAATTGTCGACGTACAAGTCCTTGCTGTCGGGCGCACTGTCCGGCGTCCGCACAATCTCCCCATGCACGTGCGACATGGAATAATAGGCATAGAAGGGCCGCTCGCGATTCTTCGCCATGAACGCGAAGAGATGCTGCTCCATCGTATCGGGCAGGTATTCCGTTTTGCCCTGCTTCACCGTCTGGCCGTTCACGACGTAGAGGCCCTTCTTCACCTTCTGATCATCCTCCCCGGCGGAATCCGCCCAATAGCGGCCGCTCGCATAAAACCGCAGGCTGTCGTCGAAGCCGGCTTCGGCCGGATCAAAACTGAACTGGCTCCACTTCCCGACGATCGCCGTGGCGTAGCCCGCCGGCTTGAGGTACGCGGGCGTGAGGGTTTCGTGGGTCGCCTTCCAGGCCACGACCCGGTCCTGATTCGTCGCCCCAGTGCGAAACGCGTAGCGTCCCGTCATGATGCAGGCGCGGGACGGACCGCAAAGCGGAGCCGTGTAGGCGTGCGTGAACCGGACCCCGCGCGCGGCGAGCTGGTCGATGTTCGGCGTCCGGCGGTTGTCCGCGCCGTAACAGCTCACGTCCCCGGTGCCGAGGTCGTCGGCGAGGATGAAGATGACATTGGGACGGTCGGCGGCGCCGGCGGACGGCGGGCCGACGAATCCGAGGGCCAGAGCGCCGAGGGCGAGAGCGGAGAAAATTTTCAAAGGAGAAAGGGCGGGCCGCGTTGCGATCGTGGGTAGAAAAAGATCAGGGCCGCCACAAGGTCGGGAAGCGGATCGGCAGGTTGCGGCGGACTTCCTCGACCACGGGATCCGAGGGCAGGCGCTGCCAAAGGGCGAGCCAGTCTTCGCGGCCGGCGGCGACCGCGCCGAACAGCAGCGCCGGTTGGCGCACCGGCCATTCCTTCCAGTACAAGACATCGGGCGGCCGCTTCCACTTCGACTTGTCGGCGAGGAAGGGGGCGAGGAATTCGACCCCGCGCACCATCGAGCGGCCGTCGGCCAGCGCAAACGTCATGAAGTTCACGTCCGGCGTGGTGAGCACCACGGCGAGCCCGGTCATCACATCCAGGTTGAAGATCGAGTAGCCGTACGGCTTGGTGCGCGCCAGTTCGAGCGGGAAGCCGCCATCGGCCGCCATCTGCTTCGGCAGGAGGATGTCCTTGAAACGGCTCCGGCAGAAGGCGAGGGCCGGCGCGTCGTCGACCAACCGCGCGAACGCCGCGACCTGCAACACCCAGCAGGATCCGTGGTTGTTCACCGCGTTGCGCTCCTCGATGCCGTACGGATGCGTCTGCAGCCAGGCGAGGTAGTCGCGGAACCAACCTTTGACCGCGGTCTCGGTCGCCGCATCGAGGGCGCGGGAGCCGTGCAGCGCGCGGATGCCGAGCGCGACCTCCGCGAAGTGCACCGTGTCGATCAGGCCCGTGCCCCGGCCCGTGCACACGCCCTTGATCGACTGGGCGTACTGGAGGTTCGGATTCATGCGCGTCGCCGGATCGACGAACCAGACCTTCAAGTGCGCCACGGCCCCGGCGGCGAAACGTTCCTCTTGCGTGAGGTCATACGCGGCGGCCAGCGCCCCAAAATCCCGCGCGAACGCGAACATCAGCCGCCGGTGGGCGACGAAGTTGTCGGGATTGGTCTCACCGTCGCGCCGGATGTAGGGGCCGGCGGGATTTTTCGGGTCCGGCCACCAGTAGTCGCCCTCCGAGGAGAAATCGTGCAGCCCGCCCGGGCTGCGCGGATTCGCGACGGCGGTGATCGAAACCGGCTGGTCGCCGAGGGCGGCCTCGGCCAGGGGCACGACCCGCGGGAGTTCGTAGGCCGGGAGATTAAACGTCAGGGCGGCGAGGAGGAAGAGCATGGCGAAGGTAATGGGATCGGAGGCGATGAATCACGCCGGATTCCCCGGTAAAGGGCCGTTCGGCACGCGGCGTGACGGCTCAATAACCGAGCTTGTAGGTCACATAGACTCCGCGCCGATCCGAGGCGGTCGAATTGGAGGTGAGATACTCGGCAAACCGGCTGTCGCCCGCGTTCTTGAGGAAGATGCTGACCGTCTGCCGATAGCTGCCCGACGCCTTGAACTGGTAGTGGGCGGCCAGGTCGACGCGGGTGTAGGCGGGCAGCTTGAGGTAGCGGCGGCCGTCATTGCCGGTGTAGAGGCCGGCGGAGTTGAACAGGTCACCGGTGTTCGGTGCTTCCGCGGGCGCTGCGGCCACTCGGGAAACGCCGGCGTTGACGGAGAATCCCTGCAGCGAACCGGTGAAGGCGTACTTCGCGGAGAGCCCACCTTGGGTGGGCGGCACCCGCCGCGGCGCAAAACCGACGGCGCCCGTGTCGCGGCCGAAATAGGTGTAGATCGTGTTGGTGCGGCCGTAGCCGCCGAGCAGCGTCAGGTTCTCGGTCACCCGCCACGTCAGGTCCATTTCGCCGCCCCGACCCAGCAGGCTGCCGGAGAAATTCGTGGTCGTGGTGCCGTTCGGCAGCAACTCCGTCGTGGGCACGTGGTACATCACCGTGTAATAGCCGCCGAGGGTGAGGAAGAGCCGGTTGTCGAGCAGGTTGAACTTGATCCCGTAGTCATAACCCCACGAGCGCTGGTTCGGCTGGATCGCCGGCGTATTGGTCGCGACCTGATTCTGGGCGTTGGCATTGAAGCCGACGCCGCGGCTGAAGTAGGCAGAGGCGACGGAGCCCATCTTGTAGTTTACCCCGAGGCTCGGCGACCAGGCGTTCGCGCTGCCCTGGGCCGCGGCCCCCTTGCCCTCGAAATTACGCAGGTTGAACCGCACGTAGTCGTAGCGCAGGGTGCCGAACAGCATCAGCCGGTCGCCCAACAGGGTCATTTGGTGCCGGACCAGGCCGCCCCAGATCGAGGACCGGTTTTTCTTGAGGTTGGAGAGCGTCGAGAAGGTCCCAGGACTGTAGTCGGGTATGCTGTAGTCGATGGGCTGGCCGGGAAAAATGTTCTTAAACCAATAGGTGCCGGCGGCGCCGGGAGGCTGAGTCGTGGCGGTGTTGGTGATCGCCAGATTGGAATTCAAGTTCCACGTCGGGTCCCAGCGGTAGTAGTCCGAAAAATCGAGGGTCCAGAGCGTCTTGTTGTCGGCGGCGCCGTTGAACAGTTTGTAGTGCGCCACCAAGTCGGCCTGGAAACCGCCGCCGTCCTCGTTGATCAGGTTCTTGGCCACGGTGCCGCGCGCGAGGGTGTTCTTCAGGTAGTCGTACTGGGTGCCCGAACCGGCGTTGAAGAGATATTTGTGGCTGTGATACACATTGGCCGCGGAGCGGAACGAGAAGACGGTGCTGAGCCGCTGCTCGAAGCTGGCGGTGATATCGGCCACTTCGCGGGTCGTCTCGCTGTTCGGCCCGTTCTCGTTCAACGACGCCAGATTCATCGCCAGCCCCGTGTAGGTCTTCGACCCGGAGTCGTAGTTGTAGGGCACGCCGTTCATCACGGTGTGGGCTTGGTTCCGGAGGTAGCTGGACAATAGGTAGACGTTGCCGCCGCCGGCGAGGCGGTGTTCCCAGCCCAGCGCGAAGGAACGGTTGCGCAGGTTGGCGCCCTTGACCTCATAGTTGCGCTCGAAGTTGGAGAAACCGGCGAAATAACCGTCGTTCTTCAGGCCGGGGACCGGGCCGCTCGCGTTCACCTGCACCTTGCTCGTCTGGTACGCGCCTTCCGTGACGCTGAGCGAGGCGTGGGCCGTCCGCGTCGGGCGCTTGGTGATCATGTTGATGATGCCGCCGGGCTGGCTTTGCCCGTAGATCGAGCCGACGTTCGGCCCCTTGATGAACTCCACCCGGTCGATCAGCATCGGATCCGTCCGGCCCAGGCGGAAAAAGCCGTCGCGGAGCATGTACTGGCTGGAAAACCCGCGCACCGTGGAATTGCCGGTGCCGCTCAGGTCGATCGCCGCGACCGAACTGGTGTAGGCAAACGCCTGCGTCGTTCCCTCCAGCACGCCAAAATCCTCCAGGAACTCGCTCGTCACCACGTTGACCGAGTACGGCAGGTCCTTGATGGCGGTGGCCACCCGGCTGCCGGAGACCGTTTCGGAGGCGAGGTAACCGCGGTCGGCCTTGGCCCCGACCGTGAACTCGGTGAGCTTGACCACCTCATCGGTCGTGGCCCCGCGGCCAAGCGAGGAAGCCACGGCAAAGGCGCTGATTAAAATAACGGAACGGAGTCGGGGTTGCATAGGGGTTGTGAGAGCGGGCACCGGGCGCGCCGGTGAGTGGCTGACGTTGATAGCCGGGAGCAAGGCAGGGAACGGTCGGGGTGGAAACCCGACCGGGCGCCCCGAACGCTCCCGCTGGTCCGAGACGGAACTAACATACCTTGCCGCTCAGCCGTAGTCTTTGGCTCGCCAGGTCTCTTTTTTGTCTAATCGTGAAATGGCCTGCGCCCCACCGAACCCCGTTTCCCGCCGCCCGATCGATGACCTTGCTGACCCCCGACGTGGAACCGCTCTGGATCGCCCGCTACGATTACGAACCGGGCTGGCGCCTGCCGCGCCATGCGCACGACGATTACTTCCAACTGATTCTCGTGGTGAGCGGCACCGGCGAAGCGCTCCTCGGCCCGGAACGGCGCCGCTTCCACGCCGGCCAGCTCCTCTTCCTCCCGCCCCGGTTCAAGCACGGGTTGGAAGCCGGAGCGGAAGGGCCGGTGCGCACGCTCGACACAAAATTTCTGCTCCATCACGCGAAACTCCGCGCCGCCTGCCGCCGGTTGGACGTGTTTCACGCGAAGGTTGACGATCAGGTGGTGGCGCTGCTTGAGGCGATTCACGCCGAAGCGCGCCGGCACGGACCGTATACGAAGGAAGTCTGCCAGAACCTGTTCGCGCAATTGCTGCTGCGACTGCTGCAGGCGGAGCCACCCGCCGCACCCGCTCCCGTGCCCGCCACGACGGCGTCCACCGGCGACGACGATTTGTCCCGGCGGCTGGAACGGTTCCTCCGCGAAAACTGCACCGGGACGATCAACCAGCAAACGCTGAGCGCCGCGCTGCACTACAGCTACCGGCATCTCCACAACGTGTGGCAACAGGAACACCGCGAGTCGCCGTTGCAGGCCCTCTGGCGTTACCGGGTCGCCCGGGCCATGCAGCTGATCCGCTATTCCGACTACGAACTGAAACGGATCGCCGAGCTCAGCGGCTTCGCCACGGTGCATCACTTTACCCGGGTCTTCACCCGCCTCGCCGGCCACTCGCCGGCCCGCTGGCGCGCGCAGGAGCGCGGCGGCATCCGCCAGGACGTGGCGATCCGGCCGGGCTTCATCAACCCCGCGCTCACCATTCAAAGTGCGAGCATCACTCCGCCCGCTCGCCCGCAAGCCCGGAAACTCAACCGCCGAGGCGCTGCAGGCGGGTCGTGACGTCGGTCCGGAAGCGCTCGAGGTGTAGCTGCGCGAAGGCCACGGTCGAGAGGGTGTCGTCGTGCACGAGCGGCGTGAGGTCCATCGCGAGCGAGACCGACGTCGCCGCATCCACCGCGTGCGACGCCTGCATCGTAGCATTGGCCGCCCGGCGGCCGAGGGCGGCGCGGTCGTAGCGTTTACCACCCACGATCTGTGAAGCGAAGACGTTGATTAACTGCTCCGCCAATTCCGGATACGGACTGGCATCGAGCGCGACCTTGTCGGCGTCGGCCAGCCAGTCGAGGTCGCGCCATCCCTCGACCCCCAACACGCGGCGCGGCCGGCGCGCCGGCGGCAGCGCACGGATCGCCTCGATGCACCGCAGGAAACACGCGACGTGCGTCTCATGTTTGTCGACGGGTTGGTGGAGGTACACGACGTCGGCCGTGCAGCCGCCGAAAATCGCCGCGAGATCGGCCCGCACCCCGGGATGATCCGCGCGTTTCACGTCGGCGCTGGCATGGGCGAGCTGCACCTGCAGGTTGTAGCGCCCGAGCTCCGCGGCGCGGCGTTGCTCGTCGCGGCGGATGCGCTGCATCTCGGCGTCGGTCGTGCCGGCAAACGGACCAGTCCGCGCGGAGCCGGCGCCGTTGGTCATTACCACGCCGGTAAAAAAGCGGTCGGCCCGCCCGAAGCACTCGGCCACGGCCGGGTACGCGTTGATCTCGATGTCGTCCTGGTGCGCGATCACGCAAAGGTGCGTCGTGCGGGCGAGCGCGGCCGCGGCGGTGAGGCCGGGGGTCGCCGCGGGGAAAAAGACGTCGGCTTCGGGGCGGGAAAAGTTCATGGGGCGCCGTGGATTTCCGCGACCAACCGCGCCATCGCGTCAAGGTTCTGTTCGATGCTGCGCACGAGGGCGAACTGCGCGCGGCAGCGCTCGAGGTTGTGGTGCGGGTGCTTGATGCGGTAATAGGTGTCGCCCTGCAGGTAGTCGGTGAGGAAGCGGATGCCGTTCTCGTAGGTCATCATCTTGCCGGCGAATCCCAGGTGCGCGCGCTCCACCGCGTTGAGCGCATCGCCGGCGCCTTCGAGGTAACCGGCGACCAACGCGCGGAAAAACGGCAGGCGCACGTGCATGCGCGAGGAATCCGGGTCGTCCTCCGCGGTGGAACTCGCCGCGGTGCGGACCATCTCGCCGAAATCGTACAGCGCGAGCCCCGGCATCACGGTGTCGAGGTCGATCACGGCCACGCCGCGGCCCGTCGCGTCGTCGAGCATCACGTTGTTGATCTTGGTGTCGTTGTGCGTGATCCGCTCACGGACCTCGCCGCGGGCGAGCAAACCGAGCAGCACGTCGGTGTCGGCCTCCCGCGCGAAGGCGAACGCGAGCTCGTCGCGCACCTCGGCGGCGCGGCCGCGGACATCCGCCGCGCGCGCCGCGCGCAGGTTTTCGAAACGCTGCCGCGTGTGGTGAAAATCGGGAATCGTCTCGTGGAGCCGCGCGCCGGGGATGTCGGCCAACTGCGCCTGAAACCGGCCGAACGCGAGCGCGGCCTCGCGGGCCTGGGCCTCGCCCATCACCTGGTCGACGGTGTGTGCCGCCTCGATGAAATCATACAACCGCCACCAGTTGCCCGCGGCATCCTGGTGGCAGATTTCATCGCGCTGCGTCGACACGAGCCGCATCGCCCGGGACGACTTCGCGCCGAGGTGGTCGCACACGCGCCGGATGTTGTCCATCAGCGCCGGCACGTTCTTGAAAATGCGGTGGTTGATTTTCTGGAGCACGTAGCGGCGCGGGGCGCCGGCGACGTCGCAGCCGAGCACATACGTCTCGTTGATGTGGCCGTTGCCGTAGGGCGCGGCGGCGGCGAGCCGGCCGGCGACGGGAAACGCGGCGACGACCGGGGCCAGCTCGCGCCACCAATCGCGGGCCGGAGAGGCGGCGGCGCTCATGCCCAAAGTTTCTCCGGATAGAGCCCCGCCTGCACCAGGCCGGCGATCGCCGCCTGCACGCGCGGCTTATCCTCGCGGTACGTCACGCCGAACCACGTGCTCGCCGTCGGCAGCACGCGGACCTGCGCCCCGCCGCGGCCGATCATCGCGGAGACCGCCGCCGGCAGATAAAACTCGGACTTCGGCTCGCCGCCGCGCGCCGCCAGGAATTCGCGGAACTGCGGGTCCAAGCCGGCGAACAGCGCCGGCGTGAAGCCCCAGCAGTTCATCGAGACGATTTCCTCGCCGGAAAATTTCCGGCCGGGACCCACCTCTTCCGGCGCGATACCGGTGTGCTCGACGATCGAGTGCAACGCTTGGTCGGGGCCCGCGGCCGTCACGCCGCGGGAAACGACGCCGTGTTCCGAAAGGGTATTGGCGAGCCGGAAGCCGACCATCGCGAAGTCGCCGCCGCGCGCCGGGGCGAGAAACCGTGCGAGCTGCGCGAAGGAGTCGGCGCCGTAAAAGTCGTCCGCGTTGATCACCGCGAAATTTTCACCGAGCGCCGCACGCGCGCACCACACCGCGTGGCCCGTGCCCCAGGGTTTCTCGCGGCCCGCGGGCGGCGTGAACCCGGGCGGGAGCGCCTCGAGCGACTGGAACACATAGTCGACGTCCGCGCGGCCGGCATAGCGCGCGCCGATTTTTTCGCGGAAGATCGCCTCGAAGTCCCGCCGGATCACGAACACCACCCGGGTGAATCCGGCGCGCAGCGCATCGAAGACCGCGTAGTCGAGGACCGTTTCACCGCCCGGCCCAACCGGATCGATTTGCTTCAGGCCACCATACCGCGAACCCATGCCGGCGGCGAGGACGACGAGTGTGAGGGACATTCGTGCGAGCAGAATCGAAGCCGTGGGGGCGGGTCAACGCCGCGCCGAGTGAATTCATGGCGGAGCCCGCTAAACCCCCGACGCCACCGCGCCCAAACCCGGGCGGCTTCCGGATCCGGTCGAAGGCGTTCTCGCCCGCGCGTTACTCCGCCCAAATCCGCTTCTGAGCGTCGACGAAGCGGCCAACGATCGAACCGTGGCTGACGTGGCGGCCGCCCGAAAGGCGTTGGCGCGCGCCGACCCACACGTCGCGGATCGCGCGGCGGTCGAGTCCATAGACAACATTGGCCAACAGCGTGCCCGCATCCGCGCCGGCGACCGACGGATCGAGGAGATTGACGGTGAAGAAATCCGCGGGCCGGCCGACCTCCAGCGCGCCGCTGGTGGCACCCAGACTGCGGGCCCCGGTGACGGTCGCCGCGTGAAACAGCGCGGTGGCCGCGTCGGGCGCGAGGGCCGGGCGCTGGTCCCGTTGCAGCCGGAGATCATATTCCAACGACCGCGCGTCCGCGAGCAGGTCGATCTGCGCCTGGGTGTCGCTGCCGAAGGCCACGCCCGCGCCGGCGGCGATAATTTTTTCCACCGGAGCCGGCGGCAAGCCGAGGTTGCGCGCGCTGCCGGGGCACACGCAGACCGCAGCCCGGGCGGTACCGAGGAGCTTCACCTCGTCGTCGCTGAGGTAGTTGGCGTCGACGGCGGTGAACCGTTTGTCGAGTACACCTTGCTCGGCCAGCAGGGCGACCGGCGCGCGACCGTACTCCGCCGTACAGGCGGCGGCCTCGGCGGCGGAAGTCGCGACGTGCGTGTGCAACCGCAGGCGTTGGGCGCGCGCATAGGTCGCGATCGCCTTGAAGGCATCGAGCGGCACCGTCGCGAGTGAATAGGGCGCAGCCCCGAGCCACGCCTCGTCGGCGGGAAAATCTTTTTCGATCACCACGCGGAGCGCCTCGAGTTCGCGCAGATAAACCTCGGGCCCGGCGCAGCGGCTGCGGACCGGCGCGGAGCCAGACGGCGCCAGGAAATCAGCCCGAACCTGGGCCACATGGAGCAGCGCAATGCGGATGCCGACGTCGTGGGCCGCGCGGAGAATTTCGCAGCTGAGAAAATTCGGCTCCGGCCACGGCGTGCCGTCGGGCTGGTGGTGAACGTAGTGAAACTCGCCAACGCAGGTGATGCCCGCGAGGAGCATCTCCATGAAGGTCATCCGCGCGACGTCGAACACGTCTTCGCCGGAGAGCCGGCCGAGCGCGCGGTCGTGGGCCTCACGCCAGGCGCCGCGCGGTCCCGTCTCGGGACGGCCGCGTGCTTCGGCGCGACCGCGGAGCACGCGGTGAAAGGCATGCGAGTGCGTGTTGACGAGGCCCGGCAGCGCGGCCTGGCCGCTGAGCCGGCGGGCGGCGGCGAGATCCGCCGGCTCGCGCGAGAAGCGCGTGATGCGCCCGAGCGCGTCGGCAAAGAACGCGAGGCCGGTTTCAAATTTCTCCCCAGTATAAACCCAGTCCGGCAGCCAGCCGCCCTCGCGGGCGCCGTGCGGCACACCCGATTGCACCACCGCGGCCGAAACCGGAGTAGGCGCCGGGGCCGGACGCGGCGCGGGATTCGATTGCGACCGGTAGTCACCGGGACGGCCGCCACCACTGCGATCGCCCCGGCTGTCGCGCCCATCGCGCGGGTTCCGCGGGTCGCGCGGATCGCGTGGCGTATTACCGCCGCGGGAATCCCGCGGGCCGCGGCCATTCCCACCCGCCCGCGGTTGGCGAGGGTCACGGTTGGGGTTGGGTCGGCGGTCGTCGCGTCGTTGGTCCATCGGGTAGCGGTCAGCATCGCGGCACGTCGGCCCGCAACGCAATCCGAGATCGGTCGAGCGCAAAGCGAACGATCACCCTGGCGGACTCGACGTCGCCCTCGGGCCTTTTCGGGACGAGCTCCCGCCCGAAGAGGCCCGGCGGAAATCTCGGGCGCTACCCTGACCGGCGTCGCCGCACCGCACGCCATCCCCTCGCTCGTTTGACGCAGTACGTGAAACATGGCCGGGGCCGGTCGGTGGTTCAGGCGGCGCGGGCGACGGGGTGGCGAAACGGGGCCGGTTCGGCGGCGGTGGCGAGGACGGCGGCATGGACGCCCGCGTCGATATTGCGGCCGCACACCGGCACGACGACGACACGCCCTCCGATTTTGCCCGCGAGGACCGCGGCGAGTGCGGTGGCGCCCGCACCTTCCGCCACGGCACCGCAGCGCCGGGCCAGCACGGCGATCGCGGTGGCAATTTCACTTTCCGTCACGGTCACGACGTCATCCACCCGCGGCGCCGCGAGCGCGAACGTCGTCGCTCCCATCCGCGCCACGGCCAATCCGTCGGCGAGGGTCGGCGCCAACCGCGCGGGAGCAGGACCACCGTGCAGATAGGCCGCGACGAAACTGGCGGCATGCGCGGGCTCGACCGCAATCACGCGGACGTCGGGGCGCAGGGCCTTGACGACGGTGGCGACACCGGCGAGCAAACCGCCGCCGCCCACCGGCACGACCAGCGTGTCGAGTTGCGGCGTCTGCTCGAGGATTTCGAGCGCGAGGGTTCCCTGGCCCGCGATGACGTCGAGATCGTCGAAGGGATGCACGAACGTCGCGCCGCCTGCGCTCGCAAGCTGCAGGGCGCGGACCTGCGCCGCTTCAAAATCGGCGCCGTGCAGCACCACCTCGGCGCCGAGGCTGCGGCAACGGGTGACTTTCACCTCGGGCGCCGCGACGGGCATGACAACCGTCACGCGCACGCCGAGCTGCGCGCCGTGGTAGGCGAGTCCGAGCGCGTGATTGCCCGCCGAAGCCGCGATGACGCCGCGGGCGCGCGCTTCGGGCGAGAGGCACAGCAGGGCATGGCGCGCGCCTCGCTCCTTGAACGAGCCGGTGCGCTGCAGGTCGTCGCGTTTGAGCCAAATCGACCTGCCCGTAATCTCCGAAAGCGCCGGTGCGGGGGAGCACGGCGTCAGGCGCAATCCGTACGCCAGGAGGCGACGGGCGGCGACGACATCAGCGAGGCTGAGGGCCGGGAGGCGGGTGGTATTCATGGGCGGAAAAACAAAAAGCCCTGAGCGTTGGCGCTCAGGGCTTCGGAAAACGGGTGACTTGTTTCGGTCGAATTAAGTGGTCACGCGCCGCCGCCCTGATGCCAGAGGCATCATAATAATGGCGGCAATAATGACGGCGCGGAGATTCATGCGGACGACGGCACGAGACGGGAATGGCGGGGGATTGTCGAGAGCGGAGTCAGGCTGCGGAGGTTGAGCGCGGGGAGTTGAGGGTTGAGAGAACAATCGGTGGGACCGGTTGCCCGCATCGGGTCGTTTCGGCCCGATCGACGTTTCGATCCGGCCCGATGGGGTCGGTTGCGGCCCCACCGCCCGGACTTGTTTTCAACTGCAGGAAACGCCGGCCGTCTCCTTAATCGGCCAAAACGGCGGCCAACCAAGCGCGGGCTTCGCGGCGCGCCGGCAGATCACGCAACGTCCAATCGGGCGAGTGATTGCGAAACGGAATATCCACGAACGTCCACCGCCCGGCGACCCCCGTACTCACCAGCCAGTCCCGCGTGGCCTGCGTCGAGCCCTCCTGGCTGATGAACTGCGGCCGGTGGCCGAGCCGGCGCAGGCGGACCAACGCGGACGCGCGGTCGGCGCCGGGGTAAGGCCAGCGTTCGCTCACGCCGTCGTAGTGGCTGTGGCAGATGAACGCACGCCAGAGCCCCGCGATCTCGTCGTCGTGAAGTCCGATGTAATTGGCGGCGATGGCGCCGCGCGAGAAGCCGAGAAAGATCACGGCGCGTTCGTCGCCGCCGAACCGCGCCACGACGTCGCGCACCGTGGCGAGGCAGTAGCGCTTGGTCTCGGCGACGTCGCCCCACCACTTCACCGCGTTGCGTTTGCCGCCCGCGTCGGCCTCGACAAACGGCAGGCACAACCAAAGGAACCCGCGGCCGCCGCTGAGGCCGTAGCCGAGCCGGCAGCCCTCGACGCTGCCGTCGGAGACATCGCCGTAGGCGTTTTTGTAGCCGCCGTTGCCCGCGTATTCGACGAGGACCGGATATTTTCTTCCAGGCGTCCAGTCGGTCGGAAGATAAAGCGTGTGATGCACCGCCGTGCCCTCCCACCCCGCACCGGTCTGCACGCTGCGCCGGCCCGGCGCCGGGGCCGCGGTCTGCGCCGAGGGCACGGCGAGATCGGGCGCGAGGGTCGTGGACAAATCCGGCGCGGCGCCGCGCACCCAACCGCCGCCAAGGCAAACGGCCGCGGCAAACGCGACGTACCCGCACACGCTCCTGACGCGGCTGGCGCTCATGGCGCGGGGCTTTCCGGCGCGTGATCGGGAAGCAGCCGCCAACCGGCGATCCAGATCACCGCACCGACGCCGATCGCCACCGGCACCATCCCGAGGGCAAGCGGCAGGTTGTTCATCCGGTCGCTGACTTCGCCGATCAGCGGCGGACTCGCCGCATCGCCGAACAAATGGATGCACAGGATCGAGACGCCGAAAGCGCGCGCCCGCATGCTGCCGTCGACGGCGTTGACGATGATCGCGTTCACCGGGGCGTTGTAGGCCCAGAGAAAAAACTGCGCGACGAGAATACAGCCGAGGATGACGGCCGGCGAGGCGGCGACATACAGCGCGACGAAGGTGAGGACGACCGCCGGGATCAGCGCGAGTCCGCTCACCGCGAGATAGGCTTGGCGCGTGTAACGTTTCGCACGATCCGCCACCAGACCGCCGACCACCGTACCGCCGAGCCCACCGACCACGGTCACGACACCGACGAGAAAGCCGGCCTGGTCCAAGGCCATGCCGCGGTGCCGTGAAAGAAAGGTCGCCAGCCAGTCGGCAATGCCGCCCGTCGCAAACGTCACCGCGGTGTAGCCCGCGACGGTCACGACGTATTGCTTGTGTCCGGCCAACGTGCGCAAGGCCGTCGACCACGGTGGCGGCGCCACCTTTTTTTCATCAAACCGGCCGCGCAACGGCTCCTTCATCGTCAGCGCGAGCAAAGCCACGAGCAGCCCGGGCAGGCCGACCGCGAGAAAGGCGGCGCGCCA
The DNA here is from genome assembly GCA_903820035.1 of uncultured Opitutia bacterium. Taxonomy (GTDB): domain Bacteria; phylum Verrucomicrobiota; class Verrucomicrobiia; order Opitutales; family Opitutaceae; genus ER46. The sequence goes on along the minus strand of CAIJFT010000405.1, from coordinate 26,031 downwards.
CCCCCAGTGTTCGCCGAGGAAACCGCCGAGCGCAAAGCCGATGGCCGAGCCCACCGGGGTCGCGACGTAGAAGATCGTGAAGACCTTGTTGCGCTTGTCCGGTGGAAAAAAATCCGCGATCAGCGACGGCGCGATCGTCGCGTAGGCGGCCTCACCGATCCCGACGAGCGCCCGGGCCACCAGCAGGGCATAGAAACTCCCGGCCAACGCCGCGCCCGCCGTGGCGAGGGACCAGATGGCGACACCCGCGCCGACCAGGAGCTTGCGCGGTCCGCGTTCGGCGAGGGAGCCGAACACGGGGCTCGCCAGCATGTACACGATGATGAACGCCGAAAGCGGCAAGGCCGTCTGCTGGTCGGTCAACCCGAGATCTTTCTTGAAAAGATCCTTCACCGCCGACGGCACCCAGCGGTCGACGTAGTTGAGGAGGTTCATCGCGGTCAGCACCACGACGGCGTAGGTGGCCCCGTCTACGCCGGAGGGCGGCGGGCGCGAAGGAGGGGCGGCGGGGCTCATGCGGGCGCGGGGAAAAGGTCGGAGCGACCGGATACGGCCAAAGCCATCGCAGTGATCACAGGCAAAGGAAACCGAAATTTAGCCCCCGCGTCGCCAAAACGCGGAGACACCGCGAACGGCGCACCCGCCGCGACCGGACCCAAAACGCCTTTATATCGCAATCTCAGGTGAACCATCCGTACGCTGGACCGATAGAGTAATGCCCTTGATCCGCGGCCACCACGACAACCACCCGCAGGGCCGGTGGCGCGGCCGGTGGTTCCGGAACGAGGCGATCCGCCCGCCTCCCGATCGCAGCCCGGCCAACACCTCCCCGCCATGTCCCTGAATCCCAAAGCCACCCTCCTGGTCGTCGACGACACCCCCACCAATCTACGGATCATGACCAAGGTGCTGAGCGGCGCGGGCTACCAGGTGATCGTCGCCACGGGCAGCGCGGCCGCGCTGGAGTTGGCGCTGAGCATAAAGCCGGACCTGATTTTGCTCGATGTCATGATGCCGGAGGTCGACGGCTTGGAAACCTGCCGCCGGCTCCGCGCCGGCGCCGCGACCAAGGACATCCCCGTGCTCTTCACCACCGCACTCGCGGAGACGAGCGACAAGCTACGCGGTTTTCAGGCCGGCGGACTCGACTACATCACGAAGCCCTATCAGGCCGAAGAGGTCCTGGCGCGGGTCGCGACCCACCTGACCCTGGCGCGCCAAAAGCGGGAGCTCGCCGCCCTGCTGGAGGAACGCAGCCGATTCATGCGCATCGCCGCCCACGACCTGCGCAATCCGCTTTCAACCATCACCAGCTCGATCCACCTCGGCCGGTTGGACAAGCCAAGCCCGGTGACGGCGAAGGCCCTGCAAAGGATCGAGTCGGCCGCCCGCCGGATGAATGCCATCATCGAGGACTTTCTCTCGCTCCGCCTGCTGGAGGATCAATCCGACCCCGGCCTGGGCCTGCCGTTCGACCTGATCGAGCTCATCGGTCAGGTGTTGGAACAACAGGCCTTCGCAGCCGCAAGCAAGCGGATCGAGTTGCACTGGGAAAAACCGGCGGGCACCACCCCCGCCTGCGGTAACCGCTCCCGCTGCCATCAGATCCTGACCAACTACGTGTCCAATGCGCTCAAATACAGCCCGGCCGGCACCCGGGTGACGGTCAGCGCCGCGTTGACCACGCCGCGCTGGCGGGTGGAAGTGAGGGATCAGGGCCCGGGCGTGCGCGAAGCGGAACGGGGAAAATTATTCCTGGAGTTTGCCAAAATCTCCAACCTGCCGACCGGCGGAGAAACCAGCTCCGGGCTGGGCCTGGCCATCGTCAAACGCCTCGCCGAGGCCCAGGGCGGAGTCGTCGGCGCCGACTTTCCCGCCGACGGCGGCTCGGTGTTCTGGGTGGAGCTCCCCGCCACGGCGACGCCGTAGCCCGCACCGCGGAGCCCGCTCGCCGCGGCGTTTCCCCAACAAGGAAGAACGATCGCGGGTCAGGTGGCGGCAGGGCGCAAGCCGCCCCGCCGGGCCTCACGCACGCGGCAGTTTTTTCCAATCGTCGCGGCGCGGGCGCGAGCGGAGGGCGTTGGCCCCCGCGTCGTCGAACTGCTCCGTCTTCGGGTCCCACTTCAGCGGCCGGTCGAGTTCCATCGCGATCGAGCCGAGATGCAGCGTCGTGCTCAGGCGATGCAGCGCCTCCGCCGTATACATCGGCGGCTGACCGTCCTTGAGGCAGTTGAGAAAATCACGGTGCTCACGCGGCCGCATCCGCCAAATCTTGCTCGTCGCCGGATCGTAGGTCTTGCGGAAGACCTCCATGTCGCTCGCCTCCAGCCGACCCAGCCAACCCTTGTTACCGACCCAGCCCTTGGTGCCCTCGAAGCGGATCGACGGCCCGTCGTTGGCGACCTCAAGCACGACGCCGTTCGCGTAAGTGTAGGTGATGTTATAGGTGTGCGGCACGGTGTTCATCACGTTGGGCGGGATGATGCCCTTGCCGGTGACGGCGACTGGGCTGGAATTTTCCGCAAAATTGGCGACCTGCGCGGTGTCGACGAGATGCGCGCCCCAGTCGGTGAGCGAGCCACCGGAGAAATCGCGGATCTGCCGCCACACCTGCGCATCCGTCAGCGTCGGGGTGTACGGCCGGTGCGGCGCCGGCCCGAGCCACATCTCGTAATTGAGGTCCGACGGCACGGGCACGGGTTGCTCGAGGGGGACGACCGGCTTGGTCGGCAGGCCGACCTTGATGCGCTGGAGTTGGCCGATGCCGCCGTTCCGCACGACCTCGGCCATCTTGTAATATTGGATGACCGACCGGTCCTCGAGCCCGGTGGCGAACATCGCGTTCTGCCGGGCAAACGCGTCCACCAGTTCGCGCCCCTCGGCGATCGTCAGCGTGGGTTTTTCGCAGAAAACCTTTTTGCCCGCCCTGAGCGCGGCCAGCGCCATCGTCACGTGCCAGTGGTCGGGCGTCGAAATCACCACGACATCAATGTCGGGGCGTTCGAGCAGCGTGCGGAAATCCGCGATTTCGGTGCAACCCTTGGTGCCATACTTCTGGTCGACTTCCTGCCGGGCCACGGTGCGCCGCTTGCCCCACACATCGCAAACCGCGACCACCTGACAGTCGTCCTCCTGCAGGAATGATTTCAGGTTCACCCCGAAGCCGTGCGCGCCGACGCCGATGCAGCCAAGCGTGACTTTTTTCGAAGGCGCCTGCGCGCCGAGGAGCCGGGCCGGGATAAACTGCGGTGCGACGCCCGCGGCGAGCACCCCGGCAAGGCCGGACTTGAGGAACGAGCGACGGGACGCGAGGGGAGTTTTCATGGGGTGACGACGCGCCGAGCTTGCGGGAAGCAGGCGCGACGTCGAGCCGGCGCGCGCCTTCTTTCAGGCCCCACCCCTCACCCGCGACCGACGAACGGCCGCAGCATGAACCGGGAGATCGGAAAGAACGGGGCGTAGCGCTCGCCATTTCTTTGACCCCGGACGTCCCGTTCCCCCCAGCGCTTGGGTTTGCCGCGGCGGCGGAGTTGCGTCTCATTGCGCCATGCCCGCCGGTTCCGCCGCCCTGCCCCGCCTCCGCATTCTCGCCACGGGCGGAACCATCGCCGGCGCACAGGTCGACGGCACGCGCGGTTACAAGGCCGCCGCGTTCTCCACCGACGCACTGCTTGCCGCCGTGCCGCAGGTGTCGGCACTGGCCCACCTCGAGGTCGAAGCGGTCGCCGCCATCGGCAGCCAGGACATGGACGACGCCACGTGGCTGCGCCTCGCCGCCCGCGCCCAGGCCGCGCTCGACGACCCGACCCTTGCCGGACTCGTGATCACCCACGGGACCGACACCATGGAGGAGACGGCCTTTTTCCTGAATCTTGTCCTGCGCTCGGACAAACCCGTGGTGCTGGTTGGCGCGATGCGCCCCGCCACCGCCATCAGCGCCGACGGCCCGATGAACCTCTACAACGCCGTCGCCGTGGCGGCATGTCCCGAGATGCGGCGCCGCGGCGTGCTCGTGGTCGCCAACGACGAAATCCATTTTGCCCGCGAGGTCGCCAAGACCAACACCACCCAGGTCGGCACGTTCCGCGCCACGCACCGCGGCCTCGCCGGCCTGGTCAACAGCGGCCGGTTCCACCTCTACGCCCCGCCGACGCGCCGCCACACCGCGCAGAGCGTGTTTTCCGTCGCCGGGCTCACTGCGCTGCCGCGGGTGGACATCGTCTATGCGCACGCCGGCATGGACCGCGCGCTCATCGACGCGGCGGTCCGCGCCGGAGCCCGCGGCCTCGTGCTCGCCGGCGTCGGCGACGGCAACCTTGGTGCGGCCGCGCTGCACGCCGCCGCGGACGCCGCGCGCCAAGGCCTCGCCGTCGTCCGCAGCTCGCGCACCGGCGGCGGTGTGGTGGAGCGCAACATCGAGATCGACGACGACGCCCTCGGCTTCATCGCCGCCGACGAACTTAATCCGCAAAAGGCCCGCGTCCTCCTGCAACTGGGCCTCACGCAGACGGCGGACCGCGCCGCGCTGCAGGAATTTTTCTTCGCGTACTAGGAAAAACCCAGGTTGCGCTGCGGCCGAAGGCGCGCGCAAGCGCGCTGGCCTCCGGCGAGGTTCCCCGCGCGATCCGCCCCAAATTCATTTCCGGCCGCCGATCCCCGAATGCCGGCTTGAATCCACGGCCGGCCCGAAGTATCCCGTTGGTTACTTACTCCAACGCTTTCACTCATGAGCCTGCCCACCCGCCGCAGTTTTCTCCAGACATCCGCGCTCGCCGCCGGCGCCACGCTCGCCGCCCGCTTCCAACCCTCGGCCCTGGCCGCCCCCGCCGGCTCGAACGACATCATCCGCCTCGGCCTCATCGGTCTGAACAGCAAGGGATCCGCCCACCTCAAAAATCTGCTCAAGATGGAGGGCGTGCGCGTCGCGGCCCTTTGCGATCTGGACCCGAAGGTACTCGCGCGCGTCAACGCCTCGCTGCCCGCCGACTATCCGAAGCCATTTCTGGCGACCGACGCCCGCGACGTGATCGCGCGCAAGGACATCGACGCGGTGATGGTCGTGACGAGCAATCATTGGCACGCGTTGCTCACGGTCTGGGCCTGCCAGGCCGGCAAGGATGTCTACGTCGAGAAGCCGATGTCCCGCACCGTGTGGGAGGGCCGCAAGATGATCGAGGCTGCTGCGAAGTATAACCGCATCGTCCAGGTCGGCACCCACTACCGCTCCGAGACCGGCCTCGCCGAGGCGATCAAGTTCCTGCACGAGGGCCAACTCGGGAAGATCAACCACATCCGCGCCATCGTCTACAACCTGCGTCTCTCCATCGGCCGCAAGCTGCCGTGGTACCCGGAGGGGCTGAACTACGATTTGTTCTGCGGCCCGACCCCGATGCGCCCGCTCGAACGCAACAATCTCCACTACGACTGGCACTGGGAATGGGACACCGGCAACGGCGAGCTCGGCAACAATGGCGTGCATGTCCTCGACATCGCGCTCCGCATCGCGAAACACGCGACGGCCCCGAAGCGCGTCATGAGCTTCGGCAACCGCTACGGCATCGACGACGTCGCGCAGACGCCGAACACGCACGTCGCCGTCTACGATTATCCGCAGATCCCGCTCATCTTTGAACACCGCGCCCTGCCGGCAAAACCGGGCGTCAGCTTCATGGACCAGCACGGCGGCCTGCGCACCGGCATCGTCGCGCACTGCGAGGGCGGTACGCTCGCCGGCCTGATCGGCGGCACGGCCTACGATCCGAGCGGCAAGGTCATCAAGAAATTCGTCGGCGACGGCGGTGCGACCCACGTGAAAAACTTCTTCGCCGCCGTGCGCTCCCGCCGGAAACAGGACCTCGCCGCGCCGGTCGAGACGGGTCACCTCTCCGCCTCGCTCTGCCACTACGGCAACATCTCTTACCGCGTCGGCGCCCCGGCCCCGACGAAGCAGATCGACGAGTCCCTCGGCGCCTTCCCGGCCGCCGGCGGCATCCACCGCGAACTGCAAACGCACCTCGGCGTCCACGGCATCGACCTCGCCCAACAGCCGTTCCGGCTCGGCCCGTGGCTCAACCTCGATCCGGTCGGCGACAGCATCACCGGCCTGGATACGAACCATGAGCCCGCGCTCGAACGCGCGCGTTTCCTCCTCCGCGAGATCCAGCGCCCGCCCTACACGATTCCGGAGCAGGTGTAGGGCGGAGGCGCGAGGTAGGCCCGGCCGCCGGCCGGGCATTTCGAACGCATCGCCCAGCCCACGGCCGGGCCTACCTCGCGCGCCCTACCGCGTCGCGACGAACGGCTCGATCGGACGGAAATGCGGCCGGGCGCACGCCGCGTCGCGCTGCGCGATTTCGGCAAAGAGGTACACCGCGTAGCCGCCAAAGCCGCCGCCGCAGTACTTCGACGCGAGCGCGCCGGGCAGGTCGGCCGGCAACTCCGCCATGCCCTCGGCCCGCTGCACCGCATACGACTGCCGCACCGCATCGGCCAGGCCGGAAAGATCATTACCCCACACCGCGGCGCGGGCGGTCGCGCCGGCCCGGGCAATGCCGTCGTAATCCCGGGCGCCATGCACGATGCCCGGCGTGTCGTGCGACATACCCGTCCAGTACAACGCCATCCGGCCGGCCAGAAACTCCCCGTTGGACTTCACGTCGAGCAACGGTCGCGGGCCGCTGCGCCACACGCACAGTCCGGTCTCCGCGATCACCGCCGGATCCTGCCAGCCCACCCCCAAATCGAGCTCGGCGCCAACCCCGTCTTTGCCATTGAGCAACGCCCACGCACCCGAACCACCCAGACCGGCATTACGCTCATAGGGCCAGTCGCGCAGCGACACCGTCGGCGAAATCGCGCAGTTCACCACAAAGGCGCCCGGCCGCGCGAGGCGCGGCACGTCAAGCCAGCCGCCGCCGAAATCCACCCGCAGCGGCGCCACCTGGGGAGCCCGGATAAAACGCACGATCTGCGTCGTGGAGATGGGGGTGAATTGCGGCGGCGTCTTCGGCATCACGACATAACGCGCACCGACGTCGGCACAGAGCGCCCGTTTCAAAGGCCCGTACTTGTCGTCATCCGTCACCGCCAAAATGTCGGGCTTCAACCGCAGGAAGTGTTCCCGGAAATCAATCCCCTCTTCGAGCCCGGTGCCGACGACGACCTCGTCCACCACCTTGAAGGCCGCGAGCAGGGCCTGCTTGTGCTCGTCGGGGAGCGAACTGCGACGCTGCTTGTGGATCCACAGCACGTCGTTCGAAGCAAAGCACACCGTGAGGTGATCGCCGAGGGCGCGCGCCTCGCGGAAAAACTGCACATGGCCCGCATGGAGGATGTCGTAACAACCGGAAACGAAGACGCGGATCATGGTTTTTGGCAGGGGTCACGGTCGCCGCGGCGCGCGGGGATCGTCAACCGGCGATTTGCCCGCCCGTTGGCGCATGAAGCGGAACGCACGGACCCCGGGGCGGACCTCAATTCTCCGGCGCGAAGTTCGTCTGCGGGCGATCCAAGGTCAGCTCCTTGATCCAGGCATTCCGGAAGCGCACGTCATGGCCCTCGCACTGCAGCTTCAGGCCGCCGGGGGTATCGGTGATGCCGCGACCGCCGTCGTTGCCGCCGTCGAGCCCCGAGTTCGCCCCGCCCCACACCTGGTTGATCTCCTGGTTCGCGTGGATCTTCACGCCGTTGAAGAAGAGCGTCACCCGGGCCTTGTCGACGAGCTTGCCGTCCTTGAACCGCGCGGCGCGGAACTGGATGTCGTACGCGTTCCACTGGCGGATGCCCTTGTAGAGAAAGTACGGCGATGGCGTCTCGTTGATCACCGCGCCCATGCCGTGCTTAGTCGCATCGCCGTCCTGGATCTGGATCTCGTAACGGTTCTGCAGGTACACGCCGCTGTTGCCGCCCGGCTGCATCACGAGGAACTCGAGGTGCAGCCGGAAATCCCGGTAGGCTTTGTTCGTCACGATGTCCGCCGTGCCGTACTTGCCCTTCGTGACCGCGGGGTCGTCGCTCTGCAGCACCATGCCCGCGTCCACCGGATCGTTCACCAGCTTCCACTTGATCGGAAGCGAGGAGGCGAAACGCGGTCCCTGCCAGTAGGTCCACTTCGCATCGAGCGTGGCCCGCGTGCCGTCGAGGATGACCTCCGCCCCGGGGAGCGGCTTGGCGCCGACCCCGACGTCGGCGCGCAGGGCGGACGCGAGCAGCACAAAGGATCCGAGCAGGACAACGGGGACAGGGGGCAGGCGAAGTTTCATGGGGAAGTCAGGGGTGAAGAACCCGGAAGATGGCGGGGAGCCCCGCCCGGCAACAGGCAAAACGGGCGGAATTCCATCGTTTCCCGCGCGGGCGCCGCTCAAACATCAATGATCGGCGGCGCATCCGCCGAGCGGGCCCGAGGCACGTTCTCCCAGCGCTCGAGCGGGAGCGCGGTGCCACAGTCGACGCAGGCGATGGCCGCGAGCCGGTTCCGGCAATGCGGGCACACCGCGTCGTTCGCAAAAGCATCGAAGCGCTGGCCGCAGGACTGACACAACCAGATGGGGCCGCGCGGCGGCGACGCCTGACAGGAGCGGCACGAGTACCCGGCATACCGCGGGAGTTTCTCGAGCGCGAGCAGCGCAGCCGCGTGCCGGAAGCCGGAAAAACATTGCTGCCCCAGGAAGAACGCGAGGCACAGGGTCCACAGCCAGTCGTCCGCGCGCGTCTGCAACCGGTACATGACGAGCAGGGCGATCCCCGCGAGGCCGATCCCGGCGGCGATCTGCAGGCTACGCGCGCGACCGAGGCCGAACCACAGCAGCGAGCGCAGGATCTGGCCACCATCGAGCGGGTAAATGGGCAGCAGGTTGAAAATCAGCAGCCACTTGTTGATCAGCCAGAGCATGAACAGGAGCCGCTCCAGATCGGGCAGTGTCGCGCCGAGGCCGGCGGCGGAAAAGCCCATCGTCGCCAGCATGAGGACGGGAAACAGCACCACATTCACCAGGGGGCCCGCAGCGATCGTCCAGAGTTCCGCCCCGGGCCGCGGCGGCGGCCGGCCCATCGCCACCCCACCGAGCGGCCAGAGCACGATTTGGTCGGCCTTGCCGCCAACCTGCCGGCACGCGAACAGGTGGCCGAATTCGTGGAGCAGCACGATGCCGAAGAGCCCGAGGTACTCGACGACGTTCCAGACCGGCGAACTGTAGGCATTGCCGCGGGTGGAAATCTCCAGCCACGCCACGATGAACCACGACCAGTGTACGTACACCTGCACGCCCGAGAAACGGAAAAATTTGAACGAGCCCGACGATAACATGCGTCAGGGATGGGCGGTTTGCCGCCGATTGTGAAGCGCGATGCGGTCGCGCGATTCCCTTCGCCGGTTCTTCCCGCAGCCGCGTTGGAGCGCAGCACCCACGTGGTCATGAAACCTTCGGCCGTCCGCCCCCCACGTTTTCCAGCCGGCAGCCGCACCCGCGGCGACCGGGAAAGGCCGCGCCGACCCTCACGGGGCGCCACGGTCTACGTGCCTCAGCCTTCGAGCACTTCCTCGATCCGGCGGCTGGCATAGCGGAGCACTTCCAGCCGGGCATACCGCTTGTCATTGGCCGGCACGAGGTGCCACGGCGCGTTGTCCCGGTCGGTCAACGCGAGCATGTCGCCGACCGCCACCTCATAGGCCGCGCGCTTGCGCCGGTTGCGCCAGTCCTCGTGGTTGATCTTGTGCTGCTTGTGCGGGGTCGTCTCGCGCTCACGAAAACGCCGCAGCTGCTCCGCGTGCGAGACGTGCAGCCAATACTTGATCACGATGGCGCCGTGGTCGGTCAGCTGCCGCTCGAAGTCGTTGATTTCCTCATACGCCCGGCGCCACTCGTCGTCGCGGCAGAATCCCTCCAGCCGCTCCACGAGCACCCGGCCGTACCAGGAGCGGTCAAAGACCGCCATGCGGCCGGCCCGGGGCTGGTCCCGCCAAAAGCGCCAGAGGTAGTGCGCGTGTTTTTCCTCGTCGGTCGGCTTCGCGACCGGAATCACGCGGTAGTCGCGCGGATCAATGGCACTCGTCAGGCGACGGATGGCCCCGCCCTTGCCCGCCGCATCCCAGCCCTCGAAGGCAAACACCACGGCCCGCTCGGCCGCGAAGGCCGCCCGCACCGCCCGGTTCAGGCGGCCGAGCCATTTCTCCCGCGCAGCATGGTAGTCCTTTTCCGAAAGCTCCTGATCCAACGGCAGCGCGTGCAGACGGCGCAGGCCGGAGGCACGGAGCGAGGTCACCTCGGCGGGCGCGCGCGGACGGGCCAGCCGGGCCATTTTCTTCTGTTGCTGGCGAAAGCGGGTGAGCAGGAGTTGCCCGACCGCGAGATCACGCGCCCGCTCATCCTCGGCCTCCACCGTCGTCCACCGAGCCCCTGGCCGGTCGGTCTTGCTGCGGATCATCCAGGCCGTCTCCGCCAACCGGTCGTAATGCCGGTGATGTTCCCAATCCTCGTCGGTCACGCGCCACGCCGTGGCCGGATCCTCGCGCAGGGTCTTCAAACGCCGGCCCTGGGCCTCCTTCGAAATCTCCAGCCAGACCTTGAGGATGAGGGTGCCGCCGTCGGCGAGCAGCTTCTCGAAGGCCCGGATGCGATCCGCCTCGTGGGCGATGTGGCTGAGCGCACTTTCGCTGCGCGCCTCCTCGCGGAGCGTCTCCGTGTACCAGGATCCCGCATACAGCCCGATGCGGCCCTTGGCGGGCAGACTGCGCCAGAACCGCCATTGGTGCGGGCGCTTCTCCTCCTCGTCGGTGGGCGGATGGTAGGAGAACGTCTCCACGCCGCGGGGATCGAGCCATTCGGCGAGCGTGTTGAGGAGACTGCCGCGGCCCGCCCCTTCCGGGCCGGCAATGATGAGGAGCACCTTGAAGGGCGCATCCTTCAGTTCGAGCTGAAGTTGGGTCAGGCGGGCGCGGAGCCGCGTGGCGCGCGCCTGATAGAGCCGCTTCGGCAAGCGTTCTTGGGCTTTCGGCATGCAGCCGCCAAACTGCCGCGGGCCCACCGGTTGTCGAGCCGCGCCCGCGCCGGCGGGCGCCCCGAATGCGTCAATCAGGTGACGAACCGGTTACATTCCGGCGACCGGAGCCATCGCCGCCGGCGGTGGCTTGCGCCCGGGGAACCACCGGCCCTTGGCTGCTGACCCCACTCTACCGACGCATGAGCAAACCTTCCCTGAAGCACGACGACGAGCTCATCCGCCGCGTCCACCGCGAGCTGATCGACGACTACGATGAGGAGTTGGAGATGGAGCGGGAGGATTGGGAAAGCCTCGATCCCAACCAGCCGGCGCGCCCGACGGAGTCAAACTCCTCGCCGTCGGCGCGGAACCAGTATTTCCGCGAGCTGTTCCGCCTGCAGGGCGAACTGGTGAAGATGCACGATTGGATCGTCGCGAGCGGCCACCGGGTGGTGATCCTGTTCGAAGGTCGTGACGCCGCCGGCAAGGGCGGGGTCATCAAGCGCATCACGCAACGGCTGAACCCGCGCGTCGCCCGGGTGGCCGCCCTGCCCGCACCGTCGAACCGCGAAAAAACCCAGTGGTATTTTCAGCGCTACGTGGAACACCTCCCCGCCGCCGGCGAAATGGTGCTCTTCGACCGCAGTTGGTACAACCGGGCGGGCGTGGAACGCGTGATGGGTTTCTGCTCCGACGCGGAGTACGAGGAATTTTTCCGGTCCGTGCCCGAGTTCGAAAAGATGCTCGTGCGGTCCGGCATCCAGCTCATCAAGTACTGGTTCTCCATCACCGACGAGGAGCAGGAGTTTCGCTTCCGCTGCCGGATCAACGATCCGCTCAAGCAGTGGAAACTCAGCCCGATGGACCTCGAGTCCCGCAAGCGCTGGGAACTCTACACCAAGGCCAAGGAGGTGATGTTCCAACGCACCCACATCGCCGAGGCGCCGTGGTGGGTCGTGCAGGCCGCGGACAAGAAGAAGGGCCGGCTCAACTGCATCCACCACCTGCTCTCCCAGATCAAGTATAACGAGGTCGAACACGAACAGATCGTACTGCCGCCGCGGATCCATGATCCGAACTACCGGCGCGAACCGGTGGCAGCCAAGATGATCGTGCCGGAGATCTACTGAGCGGACCGGTTTCGTCGCGCCTTTCCGGGCGTGCATCCCCGTTGGAGACAGCGGGCCCCACCGGGGAGCGGGCCGGGTTCAGACGCTCCGGCTCAGGCTGCAGGCGCGGCCGGCGCGGGCCCCACCGGTGCGGGGGCGGCGGACGGCAGCGTGGCCGCCGGTTTCTTGGCCGGGCGCTTCGGGCGCAACACCACCTTGGCCTTCTTCGCCTTGGCCGTCACCGCACTGAGCTCCAGCTTGAGCGACTTTACCGCTTTCTTGGCCGCCTTGGCGTTGCGCTTGGCCTCCTTGAATTTCTTCTTCGCCTGTTTGACCTGCGCCTTCGCCGCCTGCGCCGTCTTCTTGGCTTGGTCCGCCTGCTTCTGGGCGGCGGCGATGTGTTCCGCCAGTTTGGCCACCGGAGTGGCCTGGGTCTTCGGTCCGTTGCTGCTCATAGGGGAGTGATATCAGGGTTACCGGCCGCCGGGCGCAGGAACGCGCCTCGCTTCAGGTCAGAATCTACCCTCGCCCGACCGGCGGCGCAACGGCGGCAATGTTACATTTGCGCCGGAAGCGAAGGTGCCGCGTCACCTGAAATTCACATTCCGAACGCTGACGTGAGGCTCCGGCTCGGACCTGCTGGCGGCGACGCTCATGCCACGCCGCCTCCTCGCCTTTTTCCTCGCCGCCGCCGCACCGGCCACGCTCGGCGCGGCCGCCATGCCGCCCGAGGAACCACGCTTGGTCCTGCAGTTGACCATCGACCAGTTGCGGGGCGATCGCTTGCCCAAGTATCGGGAGAAATTCGGCGCGGGCGGCTTCCAGCGCCTGCTTGAACGCGGAGTTTGGTTTACCGCGGCGTACCATGATGCGGCCAACACGCTCACGGCCAGCGGACACGCCGTGCTCGCCACCGGCGCCGCCACCGGCGAACACGGCATCGTCGCCAACGACTGGTACGACCGCGCGACCGGGCGGATGACGTACTGCGTCGCCGACGCCCGCTTCCCGGTCATCGGTGAACCCGCCAAGCCGGGCGTTGGCGTTTCACCCGCGCTGCTCCTCGCCGCGACCATCGGCGATGAAATCGTCGCCAGCGGGCCCGGGCGGCGGGCCTTCGCCGTGGCCGGCAAAGACCGCAGCGCCGTCATTCCGGGCGGCCAACGCGGCCAGGCGTATTGGTTTTCTGAATCCACCGGCGGTTTTACCACCAGCACCTTTTACCGGTCCACCCTGCCCGCGTGGCTGGAAGCGTGGAATGGCACCAAGGCCTTCGCCGCCTACCAGGCGCTGACCTGGACCCCGCTCCGGACCACCACGGTCGCCGCGAACCCCCACGCCCGCCCCGCCGGGTCACTCGGCCGGACCTTTCCCCATCCGTTGCTGGCCAAGTCCGATGCCCTCTTCCTCGCCGCGTTTCCGTACACGCCTTTTTTCGATGAACTGACCCTGGGCTTCACCCGGGAACTCATCACCGCGGAAAAAATCGGCCGGACCGGCGGACTCGATTACCTGTCCGTGAGTCTGTCCTCGACGGACTACATCGGCCACGCCTACGGACCGGAAAGCCCCGAAGCGGAAGACAATCTCCTGCGGCTCGACGCCAACCTCGCGGACTTCTTCCGGTTTCTCGACGACGCCGTCGGCCTCGACCACGTGCTGATCGTGCTCTCGGCCGACCACGGTTCGGCGGATATCCCCGAGGCGTCGCGCGCCCGCGGCCTCGCCGCCGGCCGGATTCAGCCGGCCGAAGTCCTGGCCCAGGTCAACGCGCTGCTGCGACGCTCGCTCGGCGTCGAAACCGATCTCGTCAGGGCCTTCGTCCCGCCGGGCTTCTACCTTGATCTCCCGCGGGTCGCCGCGGCGAAACTGACTCCCGCCGCCGTGCAAGCCGCCCTCGCCGCCGCGGTCCGCCAACTGCCGGGCATCGCCTATGCCTTTGAACACGTCCGCTTGGCGCGGGGCGAAGTCCCCGCCACGCCGTTGGGGGAACGCGTGCGCCGTGCCTTTCACCCGGCCCGCTCCGGCGACGTGGTGATCGTGCAGGAAAAACTCTGGTACCTCTATCCCGAAGCCGAGCGCTACGCGGCGATGCACGGTTCACCCTACGACTACGACACCCACGTCCCGGTGATTCTCTGCGGGCCGGGAATCGCGGCCCAAGTGATCCGCGAGCCCGTGTCGCCGGCGCAGATCGTGCCGACCCTCGCCGCGCTGCTCGGTTGCCGGACACCGGCGGGCGCCCGCTCCCCTTCGCTCCTGCTGCTGCTGCAACCGCGGCCAGGAAACTGAGCGGCAACTGAGGCCTTCAGGTTGTAAACTCCGCCAATTCGCGCGGGGCTTTCAGCTGCCGGCCTTCCTCCCTCAGCCGGCGCACTCACCGCCGGCAGGCATCCGCCGCAGCACATGGACGCGGATCTCGGTGGTAAATTCAGTCTGGCCCCCGGTGAAAAACCGTTCGAGTTCCGCGCGCAGCCAGGCGCGGGCGTGGTCCGCGGGCTCATGTCCTCCGTCCACCACCCGGATCACGCTGCTGTGGGTCATGAGGTTGTTCACATAGCTTTCCAGGGTGTGCGTTTGCCGCTGCGGGGTGACCTCACACCACGCCTCGCTGAACCCGAATTCAGCCGCCGCCTCCGCGGTCAGGGCCTCGCTGTTCCGCGCCACCTTCGGATAGCGGGCACGGAGGACGTCCCGCAACCAAGGGGCAAATTCCGGATAGCACTCCGGCCGGCCGATCGAGCCCGCCTTGTACAGCACCAGCCAGCCGCCGGGCCGCAGGACGCGGGCCGCCTCGCGCAAAAATCGTTCGTGTTCAAACCAATGATACGCCGCGCTGACCGTCACGAGGTCGAAGTGGGCGGCCCGGAACGGCAGGGCCTCCGCGTGGCCCTTGCGATACTCGATCCGCGGATCCGCCGCCGCCTGCGCCAGCATGGCCGAGGAAGAGTCGAGGCCGACGATGCGCGTGGCATACGGCAACAGGGCCACCGTCGAGTGGCCCGTACCACAGCCGACATCGAGCGCGTGGCCAAACGGCAGGCACTCGCGGAGCGACTCCGCCACCAGCTCGAGCGCGCGCGACTGGCGGCTGGGCCGGCCGGTGGCGTAACGCGCGGCGGCGGCGGGAGCGGTGAAATAATTGCGGACAACCGCGGCCGGGGCCGCCGCGGACGGCGCGGCTGGCGGACAGTTCAGTGTGACTTCGGACATGGCGGTCAGCGCGGGTATTCGGATTTCAACTCGCGGACATCAGCACCGCATGCGGCCGGGCCCGTTCGGTTTCCTCGAACACCGCGAATTCGGCCTTGAGCCAGATCTGGCGGTCGGAAACGCGCGTGACGCCGCGCCGCGCCGCGAGCGCATCGGCCCGACGCGCAATTTCCAGCAACCACTGGAGCACTTGGTCGTCGGGAGGCAGGAGGTTCAGGTATTTCATGGGAGCGGCGGCGCGTCATCGGGCTCACACCCCGCGACGCACGCCGAGCATCAGGCCAGCGCCCACTGCCCGCAACGGCACCCAGGTTAAGATCCGGCAACACCGCACCCCGCGTTCCAAAAGGCAGCGGAAAGTTCACCTGTTCGCCACGCGTTCGTCACCGAGCTCCGGCATTATCACGCCGTGAACTCATTCACCCACACCAAACAAATACCGCGTCAACCCGCCTATCCCCGCGGCGCACGCCTCATCGCCTCCGCCACGTTCGCCCTCGCGTTCGGCTCAGGACTGCTGGCGCAGTCGCGGGTCGCGATCCGGCCGGACAAGACCGAGGCGGACCGCGCCGTCCGCCTCCAGGAATTCGAAGTGACGGAAGCCCGCACCTCGGCGACCACCATGGCGCCGACCGAGAGCCGGCTTGAGGCCACGCAGCCCGAGTCGATCATCAACCTCCAGACGATCCAGAACAGCATCGCGCCCACCGCCGACTACGCGATGATCGCGGCGCTCGCGCCGAGCGTCACGAATTTTTCCACCAACGGCCCGGGCCTCAACGAGTCCAAGCCGATCATGCGCGGTTTCGGTGACGGCCAGTACAATGTCACCATCGACGGCATCCCCTTCGGCGACGGCAACGACTTCAACCACCATACCACGAGTTACTTTCCGGCAAAGCTCCTCGGCCGTCTGACGGTCGACCGCGGCCCCGGCACCGCCAGCACGATCGGCATGGCCACCTTCGGTGGCACGCTCGCGATGGAGACCAAGGATCCCCGCACCGAGGCGTCCTTCGTACCGACGCTCAGCTACGGCAGCTGGAAAACCCGGCTCGCCCACTTTGAGGCCAACACCGGCGTCATGCCCAAGGCCGGCGGCGGCTCGCTGATCACCAGCTACCAGTACATGGACTCCGACGGTTACCGCACCTTCGGCACGCTACGGCGCAACACGTATTTCTTCAAATACCTCCAGCCCGTCGGACGGAATACGACGCTCACGTTCATGGGCGAGTACAACAACATCAAGTTCAACAACCCGAACGCCTCCCCGCTGACCGGGCTGCAGATCCAGACGCTGGGCCGTAATTTCGGCAACGTGGCCGATCCGCTGGACCGCAACGGCAACTACTACGGCTCGAACTACCAGGCGAAACAAACGGACACCGCCTTCATCGCCCTCGACAGCAATTTGGGCGGCGGCTGGAAGCTGAGCGACAAGGTCTATACCTTTTCCTACAGCAACAACAGCCACGAGTCCCCCGCGAACAACGGCGGCGCCACCCTCGTCAACGGCAAGATCGTCGCCGGCACCGATCTGGCCGGGCGGTTCAAGGTCAACTTCGTCCGCGCCATCGGCAACACCTTCGCCGTCTCGCGCGAGGACGACGCTGGCACGTTCAAGGCCGGCCTCTGGTACGACTACCAGTTTGGACCGCGCTACCAATACGCCCTCGATTACAACGTCGCAAACGCCCAGCGGCTCGGGATGGTCGCCATGCCCGCGGGCTACCTCGACCCCCTGGCTCCGGCCACGAAGGGCGGCTACGTCTACAACATGCACTTCTACACGCGCACGACCGAGCCGTACGCCGAGTACGCGTGGCGTCCGCTGCAGGGCCTGACCCTCACGCCCGGCGTGAAGTACATGTCGGTGCAGCGCAAAATCGACGCTCCGATCAACCAGACCACCAACCTGCTGCCTGCGTACTATACCGAGACCTACGCCAAGACGCTGCCGGTCGTGCTGGCCAACTACCGTCTCGCGCAAAACTGGTCCGCCTACGGCCAGTTCGCCGAGGGCTTCCTCACGCCACCGCTGGCGTTTTTCCAGGAGGATCATCCGGAAAACAACGTGGTGAAGCCGCAGACGACGACGAACTACCAGCTCGGCACCGTCTACAAGACGAACCGCTTCAACGCCGACTTCGCCGGCTACTTTATCCGCACCCACAACCTGCCGGTCACGGCGGTGAATCCGAACCAGACGGGGATCATCAACCCGAACGATAAGGTCACGTTTACCGCCAAGGGCGCCTACTACTACGGCGTCGAGGCCCAGGGCACCTACTACCTCGCCGGCGGCCTGAGCCTGTTCGCCAATGGTTCGCGCAACTATGGCACCTACGAGAGCTCCAAGCGCCGCATCGACGGCATCCCGCAGGTCACCGCCGGCTACGGCTTCATCTATGACCGCGGCGGCTTCTTTGCCTCGATGATGGCCAAGTACAGCGGCCAGTACTCGACCTACACGGCCTCCGCGGCGAGCCCCGACCTCCCGTTGCCCGCCGGCGCCCTCTCGATCGTGCAGGGCGGCTACACGATGCACGACCTGTCGCTCGGCTACGGCACCATCCTGAAGCGCGGCAGCTTCCTGAAGAGCTTCAAGGCCCGGTTGCAGATCAACAATCTCTTCGACCGCGACGTGATCTTGATCAAGGCCGCGAAGGCCACCGCGGGCGCGCTCAACCCGCTCACGAGCACCTACAATCCTCTCGTGACGCGCGGCTACTTCCTGACGGTTTCGACTGAATTTTGATCGCCGGGGCACGGCGGCCGGACTCTGCCGGCCCCAGCCCGTACCCCAGGCCGCCGCGTGATTCACGCGGCGGCCTTTTTTGCGAGCCCTGACGGCGAAGCCCGCCCGTTCACCGCACAAAACGCGCGAGGTCGTCCGCCACTTCGCGGTCACTCCGGCACCGCGGCACCTTGTTCTGTCCGCCCCACTTGCCGCGGGACCGCAGCCAGCGCTCAAACGTACCCTCGGGCACCAGCCGGACCACCGGGGCCGCCAGACCCCCGCCCTGACGTTTCGCCAGATAGTCGTCGTTACGGGCCTGCAACTCAGTATCAAGATCCCGGGCACAGGCCGCGGGCTCGGCGCCGGGCCCGGCCTTCCATTCGATCCACCACTCGTGCCGGCCGCGGGTTACCCCGGCCGCCGCGTCGACAAACAACGGCGCGACATGGAAGTTCGCCACCCGCGCCTGCCGGGACCGCGCCACCACCGCGATCGCCTCGGTGAGCTCCCGCTCGATCACATGCTCGCCAAACGCACTCAACTGCAGCCGCGTGCGGCCGACGTACACCAAGCGGGCAGGCGTCGTGGAGATGAAACGCACCACGTCGCCGATGACGTAACGGCACAGCCCGGCGGGTGTCGTCATGATCAGCACATAGTCGACGCCCGGACGCACGCCGCTCAGCGGCACCGCCTCGCCCCCCAAGTCGGCGAGCCGCGCCGGATCGTAGGAGGTCAGCGGCAGGAACTCGTAGAAAATGCCTGCGTCGGCGAGCAGGCGAAGCCCCGCCGCCGGTTCGTCGTCCTGCGCCGCGATGAATCCCTCCGAAGCCGGGTAGACTTCGTGGAAGTTCACGCCCGGCCCGATGTCTGCGCGCAGCTCCGCCTCGAAGGGCGCAAGGGGCACGCCGCCGTGCACGAGACATTCGAGGTTCGGCCAGACGGACTGCAGCGGCCATTGGCCGGTCTGCGCCCGGAGCTCCGCCGCCAGAATCAGCAGCCAGCTCGGAATTCCCGCCAGCAGGGTGATGTCGCGCCGCGCCGTTCGCGCCGCGATCGCCCGGATCTTGGTCGGCCAATCCGCCACCTGCGAAATATCCCGGCCGGGCTCGTAGAGAAAATTTTCCACCCAGCGGGGCAGATTGACCGCCGTGATGCCGCTGAGATCCCCGCTCCACGCGGGAAACGGCGCGGGCTCCGGCAGCGGCGTCAGCGTCGTCGAACCGCCGAGGAAAAGATGCCGGCCCCGAAACACCCGGGTGCTGCCGGCCCGGTGCGCATAGAAGCAAAGCGAGTCCAGACCGGCCCGACGGAAGTGCGCGAGCATCTCCCGGTTCACGGGCAGGAATTTGGTGCGTCCCGCCGTCGTGCCCGACGACACGGCGTAGTACGCGCAGCGACCCGGCCAGAGGACATCGGCCTCGCCGCGTTTCATGCGCTCGATCGCCGGCGCCAACGCCTCATAGTCGTGGAGCGCGACCCGGGTGCGAAAATCCTCGTAGCACCCCGATGCGACAATCCCCTGCTCCCGCCCGCAGCTGCTCGCCGCCAGTCCGCGGCAGAGTTCGCGCCGGGCTTTCTCCTGGGCCGCCACCGCACCGTCCGCCCGGCGCAGGCGTCGCACCACGCGCGCCGTCTGGAGGGCGGCCCCGAAGGCCACCACCCGCTTGAGGCCCGCCTCCACCCATCGCCCGCGTGAATCGGCGACCGCACTCATGCGGCCAAGGCCAACACCGACGCGCGCGCCCGGGCATAAAACGCCTGCAACGGCGGCAGAAATTCAAAGACGTGAAACACCAGCGAGGCATGCTGCACCGGCGCGGCGCCCGGCCGCGCCGCCACCTCCCGCACCGTGCCGGCGGGAAAGTACGCGGGGGTCGCATGCTTAAAGGCGAAGATCGCCGGCGCCCGCGGGTCGAGCACCGCGTCCTCGCGCTCCGCGAACAGCACCAGCGCCGGCGCGGTCGTCAGGGGCAAAAGCTCCGGCCGGAAATAATCCAGTGGCGTCCGCATCGCCGCCAGTGCCTGCACCCGCTCGTAGGCCCCGCGCGTGGTGAGCGCACGGATCGTGCCGAGCACACCGGCGCGCAGCCGCTCGAGCTCCGGCACGGTCATCAACCGCCGCAACGCCGCCTTGTTTTGGGCCCCCGCCTCAAACATCCGCGTGAACACGGTCCGTGATTTTTCCACCGCGCCCTCCGTGCCCGGTCCGACCTCCCCCAGCAGCGGCTTGAGCGCGCGGCCGAGCAGCGACGCAGGCTTGGCCAGACCGGGCGCGACGATGTCGGCGACGCACGCCACCGGGCTGATGATCACCACGCCGGCGAGAACGGGCGTGTCGCCGGCCACGCGCCGGCGCCGCAGCCACTCCAGCACGACGCCGGCGCCGAAGCTCACCCCGAAAAGCACCGGCGGCTGGCCGACGGCGTTCAATTCCGCCACGAGGTCGTCGAGCTGCGCACAAAGGAGGTCGAGCGAGAATCCGTCCCTCGGATACATCACGGGGTAAAGGTCGCCGGCCTGCAGGAACAGCCGGCGGAGGAGGAAAACCTGTTCCGACGAATCCGGCACAAAGCCCCCCAGCACAATCGTGGGCACCCGGCCGCGCCCCGCCTCCCGCAGGAGTTCCGCGCCCTGCCGGGGATCCGCGAGCCCAGCGGCCAGCACCTCGTCCTGGGCCCGGCGGTTCAGGGGCCGGAAGACGGCCGCCCGCGCCGGCCGAAAGCGCGCCTCCGTGGTCCGGACCAACGTGTGCAGCGGCCGGAGGGGCGCGGCGTGCAACATCGAGTACCACGACAGGGCGGGAGCGAAGCGGGCGGCAGGCATGCGGTTCACCGCACGGCCCCCCGGCAAATTCTCAAATCGAAAGCAGTGGCGCCACTCAATCGTTACAACCCGCCGGCCAGCGTCGCCGTCGTGACACATTTGTCACCGGGAATTGCGTTGCGGGTCAGCCACCCCGCGGTTCCTCCTCGCGGGAACGTTTCCGCGCCCATGCCACTGACCGTCCGAACACTCCCCTCCGGCATCCGCGTCCTGCAACCCGCCGGCCGGCTCGATCTCCTGGGGGAACAGGCGATCAGCCTCAAGTTCACCGCCGAGGCAAACGGGGCCGGCAGCTCGCTCATCGTCGACCTCTCGGCCGTGACCTACATTGCCTCGATCGGGCTCCGGCTTTTTTTTAGCAATGCGCGAAGCCTCAAGCCGCGCGGCCACCGTATGATCCTGCTGCAGCCCTCGACCGCCGTGGAGGAGATTCTGCGCCTCGCAGGCGTCGATACCTTTTGCCCGATCACGGCCGACGCCACGGAAGCCGAGCGCCTCGCGTTAGGCGCCAGCTAACCGCCGCGCCGGCGGGAGCGGCGGCCGCAACCGAAACGCCACGTCGGCCGACCCGAAGTCCGGCACCTCCTGCCGCAAAAGGGCACCGGCTCAAAGCGGTCGCCGCCGATGCGCTGACCGCCCGGCATCGCGCGCACCGGCCGGCGGGTGAAAACCCGGTTGCGATCGCAACGCACCTGTTCGCCCGCGGGCAAAAAAAGGGGCCGCCCGAAACCCGCGGACGGCCCCCAACAACCTAGCGAACCTAACGTATGAACTACGCCGCGAAAGACGCCAGAGGCGCGCCGAACCTACAAGCCGGGGATGGCCGCGAGGCCGTGAATTGACCTGCCCGTAACCTGCGCCACCCGTCCGTCACGCCGCCGACCATCGCCAGCGCCGCGGGTGTGGAGCGCACCGCTCAGGCCCTCGAGCGCCAGCCCCCCGGGAACCGGCGTAACGCAGCCGTGTTTTTAAACCCGCTTCGAACCTCCGCCTGGACGCCGCACGGGGCGGCGGCGCCGGGCCGCGGTCCACGGCGTATCCCTTTTTCAATGTCGTCTGCGCCGCACGGCGGGATCTTTGCCGGTTCGTCACCGCAACGACACCGGAACGCCATCACCTCCCCGCACGATAGGGGCAATTCCCACATGATCATTATCTCCCCTCGCACTTCGTCCCCGCGTTCGACCCTCCGCGCCGTGACCATGCTCCTCGGTGTCCTTTGGTTCGGCGCCACCCTACCGGCCCAGACGAGCCCGGCTCGTCCTGCCGATACGGCGGCGGAGGCCACGGCGGGCGTGGTCAAGTTGCAGAACTACGTCGTGACCGGTTCCAACATCCAACGGCTCGACCTGGAAAAGGTGGCGCCGATGACCGTGCTCGATCCGGTCGCGATCGAAGCCCGCGGCGCGATCATGCCGGTCGACCTGCTGACTTCGTTGCCCTCGGTGGTGAACCTGCCGGAGAATGAAACCCGCCTCGGTTCCTCCGGCGCACGCGGCGACAACGCCAATATCAACCTCCGCAATCTCGGCGCCACCGGCACCCTCATTCTGGTCAACGGCCGCCGCATGGCCATCAACCCGATGACCGCGGGACTCTCCCAGGCCGTGAACGTAAATCAACTGCCGACCCAGGGCATTGAGCGCGTCGAGGTGCTCCGCGACGGCGCCTCGGCGGTCTACGGCTCCGACGCCGTCGGCGGCGTGATCAACTACGTGCTGCGGCGCGAATTCAAGGGCGCGGAATTCTCGCTTCGCTTCGGCGCGCCCGAGCACGGCGGCGGCGAGAGTGTCCAGAGCACGCTCACGTTCGGACAGAGTTTTGCCGGCGGCCGCGGCCGGCTTTTCGGCACCGTCGAGGCGCTCTACCGCGACGCGATTTTTCTCACCGAGCGCGACTTCAGCGCCACCGGCAACACGTCCGCCCGCGCGCCGGCCCCGTTCAACACCCTCGGCGGCGTCTTCGATACGCGTTCGGCCCGCGGCTACTTTCCGACCTTCCGCATCGGCACCGCGACCGCGAGCAACTACCTCCGCCTCGTCAACGGCACCCCGACGCTCTCGAGCGTCGCGCCGACCCGCGACGGCAACCCGGAGTTCTTCCTCGATCTCAACCAATACGGCATGGCGTCGCCGCGCGTCCGCCGCGGCAACGCCCTCCTCTCCGCCGAAGTCGACTTCACCCCCCAGCTCACCGGCTTCGTCGACTTCAGCTACTACAAGGCGGTCTCGACCATGCGGCGCCAGCCCCTCGCGCTCAACGCCCCGACCTCCGACCAGCTCGCCGTGATGTCGGTCGACAGTCCCTACAATCCCTACGGCTCGCAATTCTATCATCCGACGGGCGCACCCACCACTGACGGCCGCGCCCGGCTCACCGGCCAGCCGCGGACCCTCAGCTTCGTCTCCTTCACGCTCGCCGATCTGGCCGCCGAAACGATTGAAACCCGGGCCGACGTCGCGCGGCTCGCCGCGGGTCTCAAGGGCCGGCTGGGCGGCACCTGGACCTGGGAAACCTCCGGTTTCTACAACCGCGTCAAGGGCGTCGACGAGGCGTTCCCCGACGTGCGCGAGAGTCTCCTCGCCAAGGCCCTCGACCGGACCGACGCCAACGCGTATAATCCGTTTGGTTACACCTTCAAGGTAGCCGGCGGCGCGGTGGTCGTGGACCGGCCCTACACCAATCCGAAGGCGGTCGTCGATTCGTTCTCCGAGGTCTACATTCGCAACGCCTGGAGCCGGATTATCAGCGGCGACCTCCGCACCACGGGCCGGCTCTTCCAACTGTGGGCGGGTGACGTCATGGCCGCCATCGGCGCGGAGTACCGCTTCGAGGACCTGAAGGATCTGCGGCCTCCGTTCAGCGGCGAAAATCCCGCGGGCGCCGGCCTCAGCCCGACCGACAACGACTTCCTCCTCCACCCGCCGCGGCCGGATGTCCGCGGCGACCGCAACATCACCAGCTTCTACGCCGAGACGGTGATCCCGCTGGTGGCGCCGAAAATGGCGTGGCCCCTCGTGCACACCTTCGAACTCACGGCCTCGGCCCGGCACGAAAAATACAGCGACTTCGGCAGCACCACGAAGCCCAAGGTGGGCGCAAACTGGCGCCTGACCTCGTGGCTGATGGCCCGCAGCTCCTACAACGAAGGCTTCATGGCCCCGAGCCTCGCCGCCCTCTTCACCAGCCCGCGCTGGTCGATCTCCGCCGGCGCCGGCGACATCGACACCTACCGCAACCCCGTGACCAACGAGGGTCCGTATGTGCAACGCACCTACTTCGGCGGCAACCCGCAGTTGAAGGCCGCCG
This sequence comes from uncultured Opitutia bacterium, assembly GCA_903820035.1. Taxonomy (GTDB): domain Bacteria; phylum Verrucomicrobiota; class Verrucomicrobiia; order Opitutales; family Opitutaceae; genus ER46. The sequence goes on along the minus strand of CAIJFT010000405.1, from coordinate 1,854 downwards.
AGTCCAAAGGCGATACGTCCGGCGTCGTGATCGACGTGCCCGGCCTCAAGGGACTCAGCCTGACCGCCGACCACTGGCGCATCCGCCGCACCAATCTGCTCGGACAGCGCAGCGTCGCCCAGATCCGCGCCAGCGACGACGCCCTGCTCGCCGCCTACACTCAGGCCCAGCGCGCCGCCGGAGTGGCGGTCAACGCCGTCAACCTCGGCAGTGGCAGCGCCGCCTACAAGGGCGACCCGGACATCCAGCGCTACCCGGTCACGCCGGAGGACACGGCCGCGTTCGCCGCGTTCAACACCGCCAATCCCGCCCGCGCCGCCGCCGTCGCCGGCAAAATCTTTTCCGTCAATCAGCCGTTCGTGAATCTCTCCAGCAGCGTCCACGCCGGATGGGATCTCGGCGTGCGGTACCTTTTGCCGCGCCTGCCGCTCGGTCAGGTGACGATCAATTCAGACTGGGCCTATCTTGAGCGTTCCGAGACGACGCTCGCCCCCGCGAATGTCGCGCCCACGGTGAACAATGAGCTCTACGCGGGCGGCGCCGCCCGTTGGCGGAGCACGACCACGGTCGGCTGGCGCCACGGCGCCTGGTCCGGTTCGCTCGGGGCGTACTACGTCGGCCAAACTCACGACAGCGGAGCGACCACCACCGAGGCGGTCTACACCGCGCTGGGCCGCCCGGATTACATCGCCCCGTTCTACACCGCCGGACGCACCGTCTACCGGAAGGTCATCGACTCCACCCTCACGTTCAACCTCACCGCCGGCTACCGCTTCAGCGAACGTGCGCCCACGTGGCTGCGCGGCACGAGGATCCGCGTCGGCGTCGCCAACCTCACCGATGCGGAACCGCCGCTGGCCGCCGATGGGTTCGGTTACAGCCCGGGCGTCAATCAAACGATGCTCGCTGGCCGCACCTGGTCGTTGGACTTTACCCGTTCATTCTAACCCCACCATGTTCCACCCTGTACCGGAAAATCTCCGGCCATTCGCCGGCGCCATCGGACTCTGCGTCGTTGCCGCCTGCACCACGACGCTTTCCGGCGCCGAGTCCGCCTCGCCGACAGATCCGCGCCTGATCGCAAATCGAGCGTGGTACCAATCGCTCCCCAGCGCGCCGCCGGCGACCTTGACCAAACACGGACTCAAGGCGGTCGAACTCGCGCGCTGGCCGGTCCGCGGGGCCAACCAGGGCGTCGCCGTCGATCGCGAGTTCTTCTACGGCATCGGCAACTTCGTCGTTGTAAAACACCGCAAGGATAACGGCGAACGCGTCGCGGAGTGGGTCGGACTCAAGGGCGGGCCGACCGTGCATCTGAACGGCGGGCTCATCCAGGACGGGCGGCTGGTGCTCTCGCACTCGAACTTCCCGCAACTCCCGATGGCAAGTTCGCTGGAGTACTTCGACCCGACCACGGTTAAGCCCGTGAAATCCGTCAGCCTCGGCATCCGCCACGGATCACTCACGTGGGCGGAGCGCCGGGAGGGTGCTTGGTGGGCCTGCTTTGCGCACTACAACGATCAGGGCACCGCGCCGGGCTCGGACAACCGCTATACCATGGTGGGGCGCTTCGACGACCAGTGGCAGGTGCAGGAGTCGTGGCTCTTCCCGCCGCAAATCGTCCAGCGCTGGGGCAAGAGCAGCTGCTCCGGCGGCAGCTGGGGCGCCGACGGCCTGCTCTACGTCTCCGGGCACGATGCGACCGAACTCTACGTCCTGCGGCTGCCGCGCATGGGGGTGACGCTGGAGTACGTGACCACCATCGACGTGCCGTTTGAAGGCCAGTCCTGGGCCTGGGATCCCACCGCGCCGCGTATCATCTATGGCATTATCCGGCGGACGGCGGAAGTGGTG
>CAIJFT010000404.1 GCA_903820035.1 uncultured Opitutia bacterium | reverse complement strand
GATTTTCCCCGCGGCGGCTCCGAATCCGATCGCGTTCGCGCTCGTCGGCATGGGGGCCTTCCTCGCGGCCGCGTCGCATGCCCCGCTGATGGCGGTGATTCTCCTCTTCGAGATGACGATGAGCTATGACATCATCCTGCCGCTGCTGTTGTGCAGTGTGATCGCGTATTACACGTCGAAGGGCATCACCGGTGCTTCGCTCTACAGTGAATCGCTGAAGCGCAAGGCGGCGGCGAGCGGCAGCTGGACCTTGGGCGACGGCTTGGTGTCGGACCTGATGCGGCCGAATCCCCCCGTCCTGGTGCCGACGGCGCCGTTTGCGGAGATTGCCAAAGTTTTCCTGCGGCAACGCGTGAATTACGTCTACGTGATCGATGGCGATCGAAAGTTCCTCGGCGTGGTTTCACTGCACGATATCAAGCCCTACCTGGGTGAACCCGATCTGGCGGAGCTGGTGCTCGTACGCGACATCCTGCGCGAAGACTTTCCGCGGGTTGCCCCCGAGCAGCCCCTCACGGATGCGCTGGCTGGCTTCCTCGGCATCGTGGCCGAACGCCTGCCCGTGGTCGGCCGCGACGGCGTGCTCCTCGGGAGTTTGGCGAAGAGCGATGTGCTGCTTGCCCTCGTCGAGAAGCGCAAGAAGCCGCGGCCGGCCTGAGTTCGCGCGGGCGCGGCGCGGGGTCCAGACCTGAACCGGCGAGGGCGGGGTGGGCCGGCCGAGCGCACCCCGGTCCCTCCGTTCCGATCTCCCCGCGCTTCCGCCGCCAAGTGTTGGCCGGGCACTAACGTGCGCCTTGGCGTTTTGCCGGATGTGGGCATAGGGTCCGGCTTTTACCGCCGTGCCGCCCAGCCGTTCCAAACGCCGTCCCTCCCTCGCCGCGCTTACTCCCGCTCCGGCCCGCCGCGGCGCGACCGGCCCGGCGACCTTTGCCAACCGGGAGCTGAGCTGGCTGGCCTTCAACCGCCGCGTGCTGGAGCAGGCGCGCCACTCCGCGACGCCGCTGCTCGAACGCGTCAAGTTTCTCGCCATCGTCAGTTCCAATCTGGACGAATTTTTCGAGATTCGGGTCGCCGGGCTGCTCCAACAGGCGGACTCGGCGTCCGCTGAACTCAGCCTCGACGGGGTTACACCGCGCGAAAATCTCCGGCGCATCCGCACCGCGGTCGACGAACTGGTCGCCGACCAATACGCCTGCTGGCATCAGGAAATTATCCCCCTGCTTGCGGCGGCGGGACTCGGCTTCCGGACCGCGGTGGAGCTCGAGGGTGCTGCCCGCGATTGGGTCGTCGATTACTTCGAGCATCAGGTCCTGCCGGTGCTCACGCCGCTCGCGGTTGATCAGGCCCATCCCTTTCCGCTCCTGGCGAACAAGACGCTGAACCTGTTGGTGTCCCTTCACGACCCCGAGACGCCCGGGCGCGGGCAATTGATGGTGATCGTGCCCGTGCCGCGCAGCCTGCCCCGCATCGTGCCGCTACCGGTGGTCGAGGGGGAGCCGCGCCGGCACCTCTTTCTCAGCGAAATCATCAAGCTCTGCGCCGGCCGGCTCTTTCCCGGCTACCGGTTGAACGGCACCCATGCGTTCCGGGTCACGCGGAACAGCGATCTCTACATCGACGACGAGGAGTCGGAGAACCTGCTCAAGAAAATCGAAGAGGAGTTGCGCAACCTCCGCCGCGGCGCGGCCGTGCGGCTGGAAATCGAGGCGGGGGCGGACCCCGTGCTGGTGGACTCCCTGTGCACCCATCTCGGGCTCGCCGCGGAGCACGTGATGCGGTTGCCGAGCCCGTTGAACCTTTCCCGACTGATGAGCCTGTACGAGATGATCGACCGGCCGGACCTCAAGGATCCGCCTTTCGTGCCCACCGATCCGGTCACGCCGGCGGCCCCGCATGGCATCTTTGAGCTGATGCGCGAGCGGGATGTGCTGCTGCACCACCCGTACGAATCGTTTGCGCCGGTCGTGGACTTCGTCGCGCAGGCGGCGGCGGATCCCGACGTGTTGGCGATCAAGCAGACGTTGTATCGGACGAGTGGAGACTCGCCGATCGTCCGCGCCCTGATCGAGGCATCGGTGGCCGGCAAGCAGGTGACGGCTTTGGTCGAGCTCATGGCCCGTTTCGACGAGGCCAATAATATCAAGTGGGCGCGTGAGCTCGAGGAGGCCGGCGTCCACGTGGTTTACGGCGTCGTCGGTCACAAGACCCACTGCAAGTGCTGCCTGGTGGTGCGGCGCGAGGGGGCGGCGCTCCGGCGTTACGTGCACCTTGGGACGGGTAACTATAACCCGCGCACCGCGCGTCTCTACACCGACCTCAGCTTCCTCACCGCCCGCGAGCACCTCACCGCCGAGGTCGCGCAGTTGTTCAACACGCTCACCGGTCTTTCCCGGGTCCCCGAGTTCAAGCACCTGCTGGTGGCGCCGGTGAACCTGCACACCAGGATCCAGGAGCTAATCGGCGCGGAAACAGCCAACGCCCTGGCCGGCCGGCCGGCGCGGATCATCGCCAAGATGAACAAGCTGGTCGACCCGGTCACGATCGAGAATCTCTACGCCGCGTCCCAGGCCGGGGTGAAGATCGACCTGATCGTGCGCGCCACGTGCTGCCTGCGGCCCGGGGTGAAAGGGCTCAGTGAAAACATCCGGCTGCGCAACCTCG
>CAIJFT010000403.1 GCA_903820035.1 uncultured Opitutia bacterium | reverse complement strand
TCCGCGATCGTCACCTGTTTAAACGGCTCCTTCGAACCGGTCCGGCCGGTCCGCGCCTTGAGGGCATCGTAAATCTCATCGCGGTACGCCACGCGGTCCACCAACCCGGCGTCCTTGGCCACTGCGGCGCGGAAAAGCCCTTCGCGGTCAACCGCGGCCTGCAGTTTCACGGGCGTGAGTTGGCGGCTCGGCGCGATGTCGGCGAGCAGGCCGCTCCAGATGCCGTTGAGCAGCGTCTGCACTTCCTCGCGGTTTTCCGGGCTCATCTCGCGGCGGGTAAAGGGTTCGACGGCCGACTTGTATTTGCCGACGCGCGTGACTTGGACGTTGATGCCGAACTTCTCGAAGGCGCCGGCGAAGAACATCGGTTCCGAGGCGAGACCGGGCATCATGATCACGCCGTAGGGATCGATCGCGAGGTCGCTCGCGGCGGACGCGAGGTAATAGCTCTTGGTGGTCGCGTAGGTCAGGTAGGCGGTCACGGGTTTGCCGGACGCGCGGAAGGCCTCGAGGGCCTCGCGCACTTCCTTGAGGGCGGCGTAGCCGGAGCCAAAGGCCGCGGGCGCGAGATCGCCCGTGATGTAGACGCCGACGATGCGCTCGTCCTTGGCCGCGGCACGCAACGAACGGGTGACGGACCGGAGCTGCAGCGACTCCCGATGACGGCTCAGCGAGCCGAAGGTCACCGGCGGAGGGGCGTCGGAGATGTTGGTGCTCAGGTCGAACACGAGATAGGAACCGCGCTCGAGCGACGGCGCCCTATCGCTGCCGCCCATGGCGGCGAGCGCGGCGAGCACCCCGATGGCGAGCAGGACGCAAACGACCGAAAAAACCGTGAGCGCGACCAAGGCACCGAGCATCGAGGTGAAGAAGTTCTTCATACGTGGCGCGGACCCTACCCGCTTTGCCGCGTTCCTCCAGTAGAAAGCGGAAAGAGGGGGAAAGGCCGCGCTGGGACCAGAGGAACTTTCCGCCGAAGTTCAGCACGCTTGCGAGCGCCCCGACCCGCACCGCAAACCGCGCGCGCAAGCGCGCTGACCTGCGACGGGTGGCGCACCCCGCACCTAGAAAGCCCGCTCACGACCCGTTCCGCCGGCAGCAGCGCGGCGAATGCTTTCTGCAGGAACGTTGCGCCGGCGCCCGCCGCGGGCATGGTCTGGGGCATGAGTGAGAAAAAAGAACTGCTCACCACCAACCGGAAGGCACTCACCATCAACCTGGACGAGCCCAAGTACGGCACGTTCGCCGAAATCGGCGCCGGCCAGGAAGTGGCCCGCGTTTTTTTCCAGGCCGGCGGCGCGTCGGGCACGGTCGCGAAGACGATTTCGGCCTACGACATGAATTTCAGCGACGCGATCTACGGCAAGGCGCCGCGGTACGTGTCGCGCGAGCGCCTGGGACTGATGCTCGACCATGAATATAATTTACTGCACGAGCGCCTCGCTGTGCCGCGCGGCGACCGGACGACGTTTTTCGTGTTCGCCGACACCGTCGCGACCAAGGGCTTCAAGGGCACCAACGACGCCCACGGTTGGATGGGCGTGCGGTTCCAGACCGAGCCAGGCGGTCCACCGAGCGAGGTGCTCCTCCACGTGCGGATGTGGGACAAAGAAAATCTCCAGCAGCAGGAGGCGCTGGGCATCGCCGGCACCAACCTGATCTACGCGGCGTTCTACTATCGGCAGGATCCCAAGCGCTTCATCCAATCCCTCGTCGATCACCTCGGCGTGCAGCGTTTCGAGGTCGACATGCTGACCGTCTCCGGCCCGGCGTTTGCGGGCTACGACGACCGGGTGATGGCCCTGCACCTCGTCGAACTCGGCCTCACCAACGCCGTGCTCTTCGGCCCGCAGGGCGAGGTGCTGCAGCCGGCGGAAGTGTTCTACAAGAAGGCGGTACTCCTCGAGCGCGGCAGCTTCCGCCCGGTGACGCACGTCAACGTCGACATGCTCAACTGCGCCACCGCGCAGTTCGTCCAGGAGCCGCAGGTGAAGGGCAAGGATGTGGTCGTGCTGATGGAGATCACGATGAACAACCTGCTGCTGACCGGCACGCTCGACGCGGAGGATTTCCTCCAACGCGTGGACCTGCTGGGCGAACTCGGCTTCACCACGATGGTGTCGAACTACTCCGAATATTACCGCCTGACGGCCTATTTCCGGCGGTTCACCAAGGAGATGATCGGCGTTGCGCTCGGCATCAATAACCTCCTCGAGGTCTTCAACGAGAAATACTACGAACACCTCGAAGGCGGCATCCTGGAGTCGTTCGGCCGGATGTTCAAAAACGCGGTGAAGCTCTACGTCTACCCGATGCGGCAGGAAGCGTTCGACCGGTTTCAGGCGATCGGCGGCAAGGCTCCGGCGGGATCGGCGGCGGGCCACGCGTTTGCCGCGGCCGTCCTGATCACCGCCAAAAACGTTCACATCGAGCCCCACCTGCGCAACCTCTACGATCACCTCCTCGAAAACCACTACATCGAGGGCATCACCGAGTTTAATCAGGCGGTGCTCGGGATCATCTCCCGCGATGTCCTCGGTCGCATCCGCGACGGCGAGCCCGGCTGGGAACAACTGGTGCCACCCACCGTGGCGACCGCGATCAAGGCCCGGCACCTCTTCGGTTACCGCGCGCCCGCCTGACCTCGCATGGCCGGGTCTTCCCCGTAGGCCAGCGCGCTGGCGCGCGCCCCGCTCCAAACCGCGCGTGCGAGCGCGCTGACCTACCCGCACCATGAATCGGGGCACACTTTCTTCGTGTCTTTTGCCCGCTTTCATGGTTCCCCATCGCCCCTCGAACATGCGCTTCCATAAGTATCACGCCCTCGGCAACGACTACATCGTCCTGAATCCCGCGGATTTCCCCACGTGGAAACCCGCGCCGACGCTGGAGCAGATCCGCATCGTGTGCCACCGCAACTTCGGGGTTGGTTCCGACGGTATCCTCTGGGGCCCCTTGCCCTCGCAGAAGAGCGAGTTCGGCCTGCGCATTTTCAACCCCGACGGCTCCGAGGCCGAGAAGTCCGGCAACGGCCTGCGCATTTTCTCCCGTTTTCTCTGGGACCAAGGCCTGGTGAAGAACCCGCACTTCACCGTCGAAACACCCGGTGGTCACGTGCAGGTCGAAATCAAAGACGGCGGCAAGCTGCTCACCATCGCGATGGGCTCGGTCTCGTTCGACAGCACCAAGGTGCCGGTCAACCTCCCCGGCGCCCCGCGCGAGGTCATCAATGAGAAGCTCACCGTCCTCGACCGCGAATTCACCTACTGTGCCGCCACCATCGGCAACCCGCACTGCGTGATCCCCCTGCCCGAGATCTCATCGGAGCTCGCCCACCGGTACGGCCCGCACTTGGAAACGCATCCGAATTTCCCGCGTAAAACCAACGTCCAGTTTTTGAAGGTTATCGACCGCAAAAATATTCAGATCGAGATCTGGGAACGCGGCGCCGGATATACCCTCGCCTCGGGCAGCAGTTCCAGCGCCTCGGCCGCCGTGGCGCATCGCCTCGGGCTGGTCGACCGTGACGTCACCGTACACATGCCCGGCGGCCAGATCGGCATCCGGATCGGCGACGGCTTCTCTATCATGATGACCGGCACCGTGAACAAGGTCGCCGAGGGGACGATGCATCCCGAGTTGTTTTTAGTGAAGGTCTGAGGAGCCGGCCATGCCCTTCCCCGTCACCCGGCGCGAACGAATGGTCCTCACCGTCATCGCGGTGCTGATCGTGCTGGGATTGATCGGGAAGGCAGTGCTCTGACGTGTCTGATTCCGTAGGTCAGCTCGCTGGCGAGCGCCTACTCGGAGTTCGACCAACCTCCGAGGCCCCGGGGCCGCAAGCGAGCGGCCAGCAGGGAACTCCCCGCTTGCGACGTTGTGCGCCGGCCCGCCGTGGGCCCAGCCGCCGGCTGAGCGATTCGCCGGGAACCTCGCACGCATCCACCCACCCGGCGGGCAGACTTCACCACGAAGCAAAAATCCTCGCCATTCCGACCGCCGCTGCATCCCCTTCGGCCCGGTGCGCGTATGAAGAGTAAATGCCCTCATCCTTGTCCTGTTGCCTCGACGGTCTCTCCGGAGCCGTGCTGGTGCACAAGGCTGGCGCGCCGCAATCGGCCCCAGAGTGGATGAGCGCACCCGTCTCCAGCCCTTCGCCGGAAGACCGCCAACGCATCGATGCGCAACTTTTGCAACGCGTAGCCCAGCGTGATCGCCACGCCCTGGCCGAACTCTACGACCGCTTTTCCGGCCCGCTCTACGGCGCCGCACTCCAGATCGTCCGGGACCCGACCGAGGCCCAGGATGTCGTCCACGACACCTTCGTCTCGCTTTGGGAAAAGGCCGCCACGTTCGAAACCACGCGAGGCAGCGCCTTCGCCTGGGCCGTAACCCTGACCCGGAATCGCGCCATCGATCGGGTCAGGATGCGCCGGCGTCGGGCGGAACTGCTCGAGGCCGCCGCGCCGGGCGACTTCGGTTACGATGAATCAGGCCCCGGCAATAGCGGTGACGCCGCCGCCAGGGGCGAAGAGGCCCGAGCCGTGCGCGCCGCGGTCGCCGGCTTGCCCGCCGAACAGCGCCGCGCCCTCGAACTCGCGTTCTTCGGCGGCCTGACGCAGGAGGAAATTGCCCGCCAACTCGCCGCCCCGCTCGGCACCGTAAAGGCCCGCATCCGCCGCGGCCTCCTCAAACTGCGCGACACGCTCGCGCCCCGGTCATGATCGACGAGCGCCAACAAGAACGTGCCTCGCTTTACGCCCTCGAGCTGCTCGAGGGCGCGGAACACGCGCAGTTCGAGACCGACCTCGCCCAAGACCGCGAGTTGCAATCGCTCGTCGGAGTCCTCCGCAATGCGTCCGCGGCGCTTGCCCACTGCGCCAACCCCGCCCGGCCGCCCGCCGGGTTGAAGGACCGGATCCTCGCCTCCATCGACGAGGCGGCCGAGGTCGCGGCGGAGGCCAATCCCGTAATCCGTCCGCCGCTCTCCAGTTTCCGCCAGTTCATCCCGTGGGCCGCCGCCGCCTGCTTCGCCCTCATCGCCACCTGGTTCGGCCTGCGCGCCATGACCGCCCGGTCGGAAACCGACGCCCTGCGCAATCTCAACCGCCTCGGCGAAATCACGCTGCAAAGCTCCCGCCAGCAGCTCGAGGCCGAACGCATCGTCACCCAACACCTGCGCAACGAGTCCGCCCGGGAGTTTGCCGCGGCCACCGCCAATTTGGAGCAGGCCCGCGCGTTGCTTGGCGCCCGGGAACAACAACTCGCCGAAGTCCGCACCCAGCTCGCCAACCGCGACCAACTCGTCACCGAGCGCGAACAGCTCCTCGCCGCCGCCCGCCGCGAGGTCAGAGCCCGTGAGAGCGAAGTCACCGCCCTCGTGAATCGTGTCGACGCGCTCACCGGCGCCTCCGCCGACGTCGGTCGCCAACTCGGCGGGGCCAACCTCCGCATCGCACAACTCACCAACGCGCTCAAAACCCAGGGCGACCTCGCCGAATTCAAGATCACCACGCTGGCGTCACTGTTGAAAAATTCCCCGCAGGCCCTGGCCGTCGCCGTGTGGGATCCGGCGAAGCAGGAAGGCGTGTTGAAGATCGAGAAGCTGCCCGCGCTCGCCGCCGATCAGGACTACCAACTGTGGATCGTCGACCCGCAGTACCCGAACCCCGTCGACGGCGGCGTGTTCACCGTAGAACCGGCGTCGGGTGCCGCACGCTTCCAGTTTAAATCGAAGCAACCGGTCGCCGCGGTCAACGCGTTCGCCGTGACCCTCGAGCGCAAAGGCGGCGTCCCGAAAGCCGAGGGTCCGTTCGTGCTGCTGGGCAAGTAGTCCTTTGTTCCCGGTGGGGCCCGATGCCACCGTCGCGTCGTTTTGGTCCGACCCTCCCTCCGGTGGGACCCGCTGTGGACATCGCGTCCCACCGTGCCAGAGCCCTGCGCCCCTAAAACCGCACTTGCCACTCACCGAGGCGGCCGGAATCGTTCCCCCCTCATGATCATCAAACCCAAGGTCCGCGGTTTCGTCTGTGTCACCGCCCACCCCGAAGGCTGCGCCGCGCACGTCCAGGAATGGATCAACCACATCAAGACCAAGGGCCCCATCAAGGAGGGCCCCAAGAAGGTCCTCGTGGTCGGCTCCTCCACGGGCTACGGCCTCGCCTCGCGCATCACGGCCGCATTCGGCTCCGGCGCCGCGACCCTCGGGGTTTTCTTTGAGCGCCCGTCCGAAGAAGGCCGCCCCGCCACCCCGGGCTGGTACAACACCATCGCGTTCACCAAGGCCGCGCGCACCGCAGGACTCTACGCCAAGAACATCAACGGCGACGCCTTCTCCGACGACATCAAGAAACAGGCCCTCGACCTGATCCGCGCCGACCTCGACCAGATCGACCTCGTCGTTTACTCCCTCGCCTCCCCGCGCCGCGTGCACCCGAAGACCGGCGCCATCCACAAGTCCGTTCTCAAACCCGTCGGCACCTCCTACTCGAACAAGACCGTCGATACCGACAAGGGCATCGTCAGCACCGTCACGATCGAGCCCGCGAACGAACAGGAAATCGCCGACACCACGACCGTCATGGGCGGCGAGGACTGGGAGCTCTGGATGAACGCCTTGGCCGAGGCCAAGCTCCTCGCCCCCGGCGCGCAATCCGTGGCCTACTCCTACATCGGGCCGGAAGTCACCTGGGCCATCTACAAGAACGGCACGATCGGTCTCGCCAAGAACGACCTCGAGCGCGCCGGCAAAAACATCGACTCCCTGCTCAAACTCAACGGCGGCGGCCGCGCGTTCATCTCGGTGAACAAGGCGCTCGTCACCCAGGCCAGCTCCGCAATTCCGGTCGTGCCGCTGTACATCTCGATTTTGTACAAGCTCATGAAGGCCGCCGGCACGCACGAGGGCTGCATCGAGCAGATCCAGCGCCTCTTCGCGACGCAGATGTACCATGGCGGCAAGCCGCAGTTCGACGAAGCCGGCCGCGTCCGGATCGACGACTGGGAAATGCGCCCCGCGATCCAGGCCGCCGTGCAGGAAATCTGGCCGCGCGTCACCACCGAGAGCCTCGGCACGGAAACCGACATCGCCGGCTACCGGACCGAGTTCCTCAAGCTCTTCGGCTTCGGCCTCGCCGGCGTGAACTACGAGGCGGAAACCGAGCCGCATGTGCCGATGATTTGAGGCCCCGGCGGGGAAGTCCCTGACGCCCCTACCCATACTCAAAAAGGATTCGCGAGCGACGGTCCGACCGGAGCCTTTGGCGTTTGCCCATTTGAGTTTTGGGATTTTCCGAATGTATGCGCGCCGTCGTCCAACGCGTCTCCTCCGCCCGCGTCACTGTCGCGGGTGAAGTCACCGGCGAGATCGGCCCGGGGCTGCTTGTCCTCCTCGGAATCGCCCAGGACGACACGGACGCGGACGCCGCTTGGCTCGCCGCCAAGGTCGCCGCGTTGCGAATCTTCGAGGACGCCGACGGCAAGATGAACCGCTCCGTCGTCGACGCGGGCGGCGGCATTCTGGTCGTGAGCCAGTTCACGCTCTTCGCCAGCACGCGCAAGGGCACGCGCCCGTCGTTCAACGACGCCGCCAAGCCCGACGTCGCCATTCCCCTCTACGAAGCCTTCAACCGCCACGCCGGCGCCGCCCTCGGCAAACCCGTCGCGACCGGCCGCTTCGCCGCCATGATGGACGTCGCCTTGGTCAACGCCGGGCCCGTCACCATCCTCATCGATACGAAGACGCGCGAGTAGCACCCCGCATGCTTCCCGGTTTTCGCCCTCTTTTTCTCCGCAGGGTTGTCGCTTGGTTCTCCACCGTTCTGCTCGGTCCGACCGCCATCGTCGCGCAAAGCGCCCCGGAGTCGTCCGCGGAAATCCCCGCCGCCGTATCCGCCGCCGTGGTCCGCGTCCTCGAACCTGCCGGCGACGAATCCGCGCCCATCCACCTGCTCGGCGCGACCCTCGACGGCGCCCAGCTCACGCTGAACTTCAGCCGCGAACTGCTCGCCCTGGAACCCGGCAGCCTCGCCTTCGAAACTTTTTCCCGCCGCGTGCATTTCGCCGCGGGCGACGCGCTGCGGGGGCACCGGTCCGCGTTTGAAATCCGGACGCTGATCGACGGCGTGCCGCTCGACCGGTTGCTCGCCGCGCTCGATCGCCCCACCCCCGCGCGGCCCGAACCGCTCCGCCTGCTCCCCGGCGAACCACCGCGGCAACCGCTCGCCAACCGGCGCATCGCGCTCAGCCCGGGTCACGGTTACTACCTCAACGGTTCCACCTACGTCCTCCAGCGGAGCTACTGGTCCGGCATCGTCGAGGACTTCGTCAACCACGACTTCATCACGTATCTGCACGCCGGCCTCACCGAGATCGGCGCCGACGTCCGCCCGACGCGCAACCTCGATCGCGGTGCCGGCCTCGGCGAAACCGGTTTCCCGAGGTGGCAGGAGGCCGCGCGCTACCACGTGAAGGCCCTCGGCGCCGACCCGTCAGTGTGGAACGAAAGCGGCTACACCCACATCGACCAGGACATCCGCTGCCGGCCGCGCTATGCCAACGCCGTCAACGCCGACATCCTCGTCAGCCTGCACAACAACGGCGCGGGCACACCCGGCGCCGGCACGGGCACCGAGACCCTCTACGACACGGGCAACGGCTTCGCCGTCGAGAGCAAGCGGCTGGCCGACCTCCTGCACGGCAAGGTCATCACCGCCATCCGCCGCGATTACAACGCCGCCTGGGTCGACCGCCGTGTCCAGGGCTTCAACGGCAACTACGGCGAAAACCGCCTCGCCACCCGCCCGGCGGTGTTGATGGAGGTCGCCTTCATGGACCGGCCCTCGCCCGACAATGACGCGCTGCACGACGAAAACTTCAAACGCATCGTCACCCAGGCCCTGCGCGAAGGTATCCGCGAATACTTCGACGGCCCTCCGCCCGCCGCGCCCGCGGACCTCGCCGCCACGGGCGGAACCGCATCGATCGCACTCACCTGGCGGGATGCCTCGGCCAACGAAGCCGGCTTCACCGTCGAACGCCGCGCCGACACCGCCGAATCCTGGGAAACCGTCGCAACGCTGCCGGCCGACACCAAAACCTTCAGCGACACCGCCGTCGTCGCCGCCACGAACTACCGGTATCGGATCGCGGCGTACAACGCCGGCGGCCCCTCGCTGCAGTTCACCAACGAGGTGACCGCCGCCCTCAGCGCCCGGCCCGCGCTGCAGGTGTCGTCGCCCACCGCAACCCCGGTGCCCGTGCGCGACTGGAATCAGGAAGTCGCATTCGTCCTGCGGGTCGCCGATCCCGCCGGCCGGCCCGTCGCGGGCGCCGCCCTCACCGGACATGACGGCCTGCGCAACCGCGCCTTCGGGGACGCGACCACACGCACCGACGCCAACGGCGAATTCATCGTGCGCGCGACCGTGCCCGCCGGACAGGCCGACGCCGCGTATTCGCTTCGCTTCGACGCCGCCAAACCCGGCTACGCCCCCGCCCCGACCTTCACGGCACAGGTGCAGGTCAGCCACGCCGGCGGCACAGCTGGGGCCCCGAGCATCATCACCCAGCCGTCACCGACAACCATCACCGCCGGCGCCGGGGCGGGTTTCACGATCACCACCGCGGGCGCCGCGCCCTTCGGCTACCAGTGGCGCCGCAACGGCACCACGCTGCCCGGCGCGACCCAGTCCGCCCTGCCCCTCGCGCACGCCACCACCGCCGACGCCGGTAACTATGATGTCGTTGTCACCAACGCCCTCGGCAGCGTCACCAGTCTCGCGGTGCCGCTCACCATCAGCCCGGCCGCATGGTTGTCCAATGTGTCGCTCCGCACCTTCCTCACCGCGGGCCAGCCGGTCATCGTCGGCTTTGTGGTCGCCGGAGGACCCAAGGACATCCTCCTCCGCGCCGCGGGACCGACCCTCACGCAATTCGGCCTCACCGGCGCGATGACCGACCCGCGCCTTGACCTCTACCGCGGCACCACACGCATCGCCGACAACAACGACTGGTCCGCGCCGTTGGCCCCGAGCATGAACGCACTCGGGGCGTTTCCCTTTAACTCCGCGAGCCGCGATGCGGCGTTGCTCCAGTCGCTCGGCGGCGCCCACACCGTACAGGTGACGGGCACAACAGCAGGCGTGGTTTTGGTCGAAGGCTACGACGCCGGCACCGGCAGTGCCGAACGCCTCGTCAACCTCTCCGCCCGCAACCGCGTCGGCACCGGCACCGACCTGCTGATCGCGGGCTTCTTCGTCGCCGGCACGGGACCGCAACGCGTGCTCGTACGGGCCGTGGGCCCGACGTTGACCGGACTCGGTGTCACCGGCGCGCTCGCCGACCCGAAGGTCGAGGCCTTCGAAGCCGACGGCCGCAAGATCGGGGAGAACGACAATTGGGACCCCGCGCTCGCGGCGACCTTTTCCGCCGCCGGTGCGTTTCCGTTGCCCGCCGGCAGCCGCGACGCGGCGCTGGTGCTCACGCTCACCGCCGGTCGCGGCTACACCGTACAGGTGTCCGGCGTCGCCAGCGCCACCGGCGAAGCGCTGCTCGAAGTCTACGAGCTGCCGTAAGCCCCGCGAAGGCTTCCGCCCTCTGCGCGGGCGAGATCGTAACGGACTACGTTACATGCTGCCGTTCGCCCCGACGACGTGCTCACGACGTGACCCTGCGCGTGCGCACAGGGATCGAATGCGTCCCGCCCGCCCTTCCCGCGGCTCACGCCGCGGGCTACGCCTGACCACGGTTCTGCCTCACCGCGTCCAAGCCACGTTGCCGACCTGCGACATCGGAATGCAGCCTTGGAAAGGACCGGGGATCGGATCGTAGTGCGTCACCGTCTTGCCGACCGTCTCCGACGTGAAGTACCCCGCCAGCGTCGCTTCCCGCAGCAGGTGAAAAAACGTGCCTTGCTTGCCCTCTGCCGCGGTCGCGATCCGCTTGAGCAACGTGTCCTGCTCCACCGGCACCAACTGCGAAAACGCCCGGCGGTGCGCTTGGGCACTGGCCGTCTCCACCTCGGCGAGACCGGCAAGGAAGGTCTTCTTTTCCGCGGGCGTCAGATATTCACCCACCATCAGGTCGATGAACGCGGGCACGCCGACATCCGCGGCACCGGGCGTGTCGGTGCGCGGCAGAATCCGCTCCGCCGCGGCAACCACGGTCGCGAACTCCGCGGCAGTCAGATAAACGGGTTTGGCGGCACCGGTCGCGGGGACCTGGGCGCGGAGCGCGCCGGCTAAAATCGACGGCGAAAGCGCGGCCCCCAACAAGAGCGCGGTGCGTTTCAGCGCCTCGCGGCGGCCGATGGCCTGAGGATCGTTGGTCGCAGGGGAAAAGTTCAGGGACATGTCCGGGAAGTGGGTTGGCTTACAAGTTGTGCTGCTTCAATTCGCTCACGGCGCGGTCGCAGGCGCGGGCGGTCAACGCCATGTAGGTCAGCGAAGGGTTCACGCAGGAGTTCGACGTCATGCACGCGCCGTCGGTCACAAATACGTTCGGCGCCGTATGCACCTGATTCCAGGCGTTGAGCACCGAGGACTTCGGGTCGCGGCCCATGCGCGCCGTGCCCATTTCGTGGATGCACAAGCCGGGCGCGCTGCCGTCGTCGAACGCGGTGACTTTCCTCAGCCCGGCGGCCTCGAGCATCTCGACCGCGGACGCCTTCATATCCTTGCGCATGTTGAGTTCATTCTGCTTCCACTCGCAGCTGAACGTCACGGTCGGCTGACCCCACTTGTCGCGCACCGCGTCGTTCAGATAGAGGCGGTTCTCGTGGTAAGGCAGGCACTCGCCCCAGGACCCGATGCCGAAGCGCCAAGGGCCGGGCGCGATAAGATCAGCCTTCAGGCCGGCGCCAAATTGGCTGAGCTCCTTGATGTTTTGCGTCCAGTCGACGCGGGACGCGTTGCCCTGGTAGCCGAAACCGCGGAGGTAGTCCTTCTGCTTGGTCGCCGCGTTCAGGTTGCGGAACCGGGGGATGTAGATGCCGTTCGGCCGCGAGCCCTTGTAGTAGGTGTCCGCGAACTCGTCCGACATGCCGGTGGCACCGACCTTGAAGTGGTGGTCCATCAGGTTGTGCCCGAGTTCGCCGCTGTCGTTGCCGAGGCCGTTGGGGAAGCGCTGCGACTTCGAATTGAGGAGAATAAACGTCGAGGCGACGGCCGAAGCGCAGCTGAAGATCACCTTGGCGTGAAACTCGATGACTTCGTTGGTCTGCGCGTCGATCACCCGCACCCCCGTCGCGCGGCCCTTCGCCTCGTCGTAGATGATCTGGTTGACGATCGAGAACGGCCGGAGCGTGAGGTTGCCCGACGCATACGCGGCGGGGAGCGTCGAGGCGTTGCTGCTGAAATAGGCGCCGTACGGGCAGCCGCGGATACAGCGGTTGCGGCTCTGGCAGGTGCCGCGGCCGAGGTGCTCGCGCGTGAGGTTGGCCGCACGGCCGATGATCATCGGACGGCCGTTGAACTTCGCCGCAATCCGCTTCTTCACCTCGCGTTCGAGGCAGTTCATTTCCATCGGCGGCAGAAACTGGCCGTCGGGCAGGTGCGGCAGGTTCTCCGTGGAACCGCTGATGCCGGCGTAGCGCTCGACGTAATCGTACCACGGCGCGAGGTCCGCATACCGGATCGGCCAATCGACCGCGACGCCGTCCTTCGCGTTGGCCTCGAAGTCGAGATCGCTGAATCGGTAGGACTGCCGGCCCCAGAGCAGCGAACGGCCGCCGACATGGTAGCCGCGCATCCAATCGAACGGCTTGTCCTCGGAGTAAGGGTTCTCGACGTCGTTGACGAACCAGTGCGCCGACCCCGGGTGCGTCGTGTAGCCGGTGCGGTTCTGTTTCTGCTGCGTCGCGAGCGCGGCCTGCGGCAGCTTGTTGCGCCCGGGGAATTGCCAGCTGTCGAGCATCGCCGTCGGGTAGTCGCCGTGCTTCACATCGCGCCCACGCTCGAGCACGAGGGTCTTGAGCCCCTTTTCGCTGAGCTCCTTGGCGGCCCAGCCGCCGCTGATGCCGGAACCGATGACGATGGCGTCATAGGTGTTTTGACGGGTGCCTGCGCCTGAGATCGTGGCCATGGGAAATGAAAAAACCGGGAAGGGTTAAGAACGGGGTGTTTCGCCGAGGTTTCAACCGGCGCGAGGGCGTTTGGCAATCCGACGTTTCGGCCGAGGGACGCGTGCTCTATTTCGCGCCGCCCGCCGCGAGAAACGCCACCAGATCCGTCATCGCCTGTTCGTTGACCGCGCCCTCGAGCCCGTCGGGCATCAACGAGCGGCCCGAGCTCACCAGCATGCGGAGCTCGCTGCGGAGAATCGCCTGATCCACCCCGTCGAGTCCGCGCAACGTAATGCTGTTACCGGCCTCCCCGGCCAGCATGCCCGCCAGCGAGCGGTTGTCCTGCAGCGTCGCGGAATAGAGCATGTATTTCTCCTCCACCGCACGGTTCGGATCCAAGATGTGCGTGACGAGATACCCCGCGCTGCGGTCCTTCACCGTGCCGAGATCGGGCCCGATCGCCGCCCCAGGCACTTCGCCGAACTTGTGACACGCCACGCACGCCGCCGCGAACACCGCCGCGCCGCGCTTCGGTTCGCCGGTGAGCAGGGGCATCGCCGCCAGATAACGGTCGATCACGACCTGGCGGTTGCGATCCACCCCGGCTTTGAAAATCGCCGTGGCCCGCTCCGCCAGCTTCGGGGTTTGGTGCTGCATCAAGGCCTCGCGCCGGCCGGCGTCGATGCGCGCGAGCACCGTCGGGTCCGCCTCGGCCCGGTCGAGCAAGACCTGGGTCCAGGCCGCCCGGCTCATGAGCGCATCGAGCACCGCTGTACGCAGCGCCGGACCATAGCCCGCCCAGCCCGCCAGCAAATGCTCCGGCACGGTCGCACGGTTCAGCCGCCCGAGCGCCGGCACCGCCGCCAACTGCAGCTCCACCGGCGAACGCGGCGTCAGCAATCCCGCCACGAGTTCGAAATCCCCGTCCTGACCCGAGCGCCCGCGGCCCACGACCTGCAGCGCGAGCAGCCGCGTGGCCAGCGGCGCCGTCGCATCGCCCACCACCCGGCGGGCCAACGCGAACACGCCTTCGACCGCGCCGAGCGCCTCGCCCATCGCGGGATCACCGGCCCCGGATAATTGCCGGAGCGTCTTGTTCTGTCGCTGCAGCCAGTCCAGTAACGAAGCCAACGCGCGGAGTTGTCCGGCCGCATCCGCCGGCATACGCGGCGCCGCGATAGCGCGGAGAATCGAAGCCAGGGCCTTCGCGTTCTCCGTCGCGCTCGCGATCTCGATCAGCAGTGGATCATCCCCGCGGCCACTGGCGCCGAGCTGCGCAAGCATGGTCTCCGCATGCGGCAGCGCCGAACTCATCGCGGCCGCGCGGATAAAACGGTCGGTACTTTCCCGCAGTAGCCGCGCCAACGCCACGCCCGCCTCCGGCCCGCGCCACTCGCCGAGCGTGTACGCGACCTGTTGTTGCACGCCACCGTCCGGGTCCCCGGCCAGCGCCAGAACCGCCGGCAGCAAGTCCGGTTGCGTCCCGGCAAACCCCTCGCTCAAACGCACGGCCTGCCGGCGCACCCCGGGATGACCGTCACCCAGCGCGCGGCGCACGAGCGCGGGCGTCAACCGCCCCAGCCCCTGCAAACTCCACAACGCCTGCGCCCGCGCCTCGGGCCGGGCGGAGTCCGCCACGATCCGCTCCAACCGCGGCGCCGCCGCCACTAGGTTGCGCCACATGAGTTGCTGCTGCGCGAGATCGCGCACCAATCCGCTCGGACTCTCCAGCGCCGTCGCCAATCCCGCCGCGTCCGCACGGTCGAGTCGGGGCATGGGTCGCGGCGCCGCCCCGGCACGCTGGACGCGATAGATCCGCCCTGCCCGCTCGCCGACCCGCAGGTCCCCGAGCGCCTTTTGCCACGCATCCGGGATCCAGGTCGGATGCTCGATCACGAGCCGGTACATATCGACGAAGTAAAGCGCCCCGTCCGGACCGGCCCGCGCCGCGACGAAGCGCGACCAGTTGTCCGCTGAGGCGAGGAACTCCGCCGTGGTTTCGGTCTCCGCCCGCCCGCCGACAAACGTCGCCCCTGCCGGGCGCACCATCTCGCGGTGCACGAGGTTGTGCACGGGCTCGCACACGAAAATATTTCCCGCCACGTCGGCCCCGAGGGCGTCGTCGCGGTAAACGGAAAGCCCGCACGCCGAGGTAAAGTGATTCAGCCCGTGCGGATCGTTGAACCGCGCGAGCGTCGCGCTGATCGGAAACACCGGCGCCGCACCCGGAGGCGTCGCGACCGACACGATCGCATTCGGCGGCACGAGGTGCGGGTTCCGGCGGAGGTACGGTTCCTCGAGGGCGTAATGCCAGAGCGGATTGGAATTATTGCAGCCGAACCAGTTTCCCCAGTCGTCGCGCACCCGCCCCGCCTGGGTCTGGCCCGTGAGCAGCTCCAGCGCGCCGCGATCCGGCGCGATCCGGAAATCCCGCCGACCGATGTCCACCGCGGCCGGAAACTGCGGCGACGTCAACCGGCCGCCGCTGTCGCCATTCGCCAGATACAGCCAGCCGTCGAGCCCCCACTGCAAGCCGTTGGCGAGGTGCTGGGGATTTCCGACCGTCAACCCGGTAAACACCACCGTGCGGCGGTCCGCCCGACCGTCGCCGTCGGTGTCTTCGAGGAAAAGAATTTCGGGCACGGACACCACCAGCACGCCGTTGCGCCAGGGCCGCACCGAATTCGGATAACGCAGGCCGTCGGCAAAAAGCGTCGACCGGTCGTAGACCCCGTCGCCGCGCGTCGATTCGAGCACGCGCACCCGGCCGCCGGGTTTCCCTTTGCTATCCTCGCCCAACGGATAGTCCCCCATCTCCACCACCCACATCCGGCCGTCGGGCCCCCAGCTCACATCGACGGGATCCATGACCAACGGCTCCGCCACGGCGAGTTTCACCTCGAAGCCCGCGGGCACACGGATGGCCGCGAGCGATTCGGCGGGCGACTTCGGACCGGGCAGGGCGATTTTTTCCGGAGGCGGAACCTCCTTGTAGGCGAAGGTCGCGGTCGCCGCGCCCAGAAACAGCGCCACCACACACGCACGCAGTTGGGGTTTCACGAAACGGTGCTAACCATCCGACCTCCCGCAGGCACGGAGAAAGTGGGCGATATTTGTCCTCGCTCCGGTGGGACCGCTCCCACGCCCCTCAGAAAAACATCGCCTCGCTCAACGCGTACTCCGGCGTGAGCAGGCTGACCGCGGCGGGCAAACGCGTCAGCCCTGTCCCGAAATCCGCCTCAAACTGCGCCTGGCCGGTGCGGAGATCGCCATGCCATTGAAAGTGCCGCGCAGCATCCTCGTAGGAAAACCGGACCGCCAACGCGCCGGCGTTTTCTCCGGTCACCGACTCCACCGCAAACGTCGCCGTGCCTTGCGCGAGCCCGCACTCGGCGAGGCGTTGTTCCAGCCAGGCCCGGGTCACCCGCGCCTCGGCCGCCAAGGTCGGCGCGTGGGTCACCGTGATCCGCCCCAGACCCGCAATCAGGGCCGCGGGCGCATAAGC
Organism: uncultured Opitutia bacterium; assembly: GCA_903820035.1. Lineage (GTDB taxonomy): Bacteria > Verrucomicrobiota > Verrucomicrobiia > Opitutales > Opitutaceae > ER46. The sequence goes on along the minus strand of CAIJFT010000403.1, from coordinate 21,045 downwards.
GGCCAGAAACTGACCGAGGCTTTGACGCACCGGGAGCAGCCGGGCGTAGGCGAGATCACGGATCGCGCCCGGATTCGGCCACGGGTACGTCAGTGCGTCGGCCGGCGCGATCGCGCTGTCGAGCAGCACGCGTTTGGCCCGGCCGAGCAGGTAACGGTAGTCGGCCAGCCGGCCGTTCGCCGAGAAACGGTGCGCCCAATAGTAAAGCGGCAGATCGGTCGAGAGGCAGATCGAAACCTCGTTCTCGAGAAACGGCCGCGCACACACCGAGTAGCTGAGCATCACGAACTCCACGCAGCGCTTGTCCGACTTCGACTTGCCGAGAAAGCACTCGCCGAAAATCTTGGCGCGCATTTCGCAACGCGGCACGTCGACCGCCAACGGACACAACACGACGATCCGGCTGGGATAGCGCCGCGCGAAGTTTACGAGCACCTCAAACTGCCGCAGGGCGTCCTCGACCGTGCTGTTGAGCCCGAGGTGGAGCACGAGATTGACCTGCGTGGCCCGCGCGTCGTCCGCCTCCGGGGCCGGCCGGCCGTCGGCCGCCGTGTTCACCCACATTTCCGCGAGGCTGCGCGAAATGGCGCCAACGGGTACTTCCAGACCGGGGAGAGCTTCAAAGATGGCGGGCACAGGGGGGGAATTCCAAATTGCAAAGGTTCAAACGCCCCAAAGCGGACAACCCATATCTTACGTGCAGGAACGCGTTCGGCACTTTGGCGTTTGTGATTTGGATCTTGAGCCTTGCCGCGCGCTTCGGCCGCGCGGTCACGGTTGCCTCCAGACGTGGCTCTGCTTCGCGAGCAGCGCGTCCGAGCTCGGCGGGCCCCACGAGCCGGCGGGATAGGAGTCCATGCCGGCGCGACCGACACTGCGCCAGAAGTCGAGCACGGGCGTGCAGAGTTTCCACGAGGCCTCGGCCTCGTCGCCGCGGATGAACAGCGTACCGTCGCCAATCATGGCATCGAGCACGAGGCGTTCGTAGGCCTCGGCGGTGTTCGAGCCGAACGTCGTCGCATAGCGGAAACTCATTTTCACCGGCTGCGTGCGCGTCTCGAGGCCGGGGACCTTTGTGTTGAGGATCAGGCTGAGGCCCTCGTCGGGCTGGATCTGGAACGACAGCGTGTTCGCCGCCAGATCGAAGCGCGCGGTCTCACCGGCGAAGAGCGTGCCGGGCGGGCGGCGGAAATTGATCGCGATTTCGGAGGCCCGGCGGGCCATGCACTTTCCGGAGCGCAGGTAAAACGGCACACCCTGCCAGCGCCAGTTGTTGATCGAGAGGCGCATCGCCGCATAGGTCTCGGTCCCCGAATCGGGCTCGATGCCCTCCTCCTCCAGATAGCCCGGCACCGGCTTGCCGCCGATCATGCCGGCCGCGTACTGCGCGCGTGCGACATCGCCCGCGGGTCCGATCGTCAGGGGCTGGATTGCGTTCAACACCTTCACCTTCTCGTCGCGGATCGCCTCGGGCGCGAGCGAGCCCGGCGGCTCCATCGCCGTCAGCGCGAGCAACTGCATGGTGTGGTTCTGGATCATGTCGCGCAGACACCCGCTCTGCTCGTAATAGCCGCCGCGGCTCCCGACGCCGACCTCCTCCGCCACCGTGATCTGCACGCTGTCGATGAAGTTGCGGTTCCAGAGCGGCTCGAAGATCGCGTTCGCGAACCGCTGCACGAGCAAGTCCTGCACCGTCTCCTTCCCCAAGTAATGATCGATGCGGTAAACTTGGTGCTCCTCAAACACACCGCGAATCGTGGCGTTGAGCTCGCGCGCCGAGGTCAGGTCCTTGCCGAACGGTTTTTCAATGATGACCTTCGCGTGCAGCGGCGTACCGAGGTGGCTCGAAGCCAGCCCACTCGCCCCGAGATTGCGAATGATCGGGGCGAAGACCGACGGCGGCGTGGAAATGTAGAACAGGCGTTGCACCGCGCGACCGAGCTGGCGCTCGATGCCCGCAATATGCGCCGCCAGCCGCTCGAACGCCGGCAGCTCGTCGTACCCACCCGCCACGTAGGTGGTGTGCGCCGCCACGCGGGACCACATGGCCTCGCTCAATTCGCGCCGCGAAAACTCTTTGATCGCCTGCACCGCCAGGGTCCGGAACTCCTCGTCGGGAATCGCCTTGCGGCCGAAGCCCACGAGATAAAAGTCCGCCGGCAGCAGGTTATCGTGCCCGAGATTGTAGACGGCGGGAATCAGTTTGCGCGCGGTCAGGTCGCCCGAGGCGCCGAAGATCACCACCACCGTCGGTGGCGCCCCCCGGTGCTTGCTGAGCCCGTGCAAAAACGGATGGCGCGAAGGTTCTGACATGCGCCGGAACCTTCCGCGCGGCGGCGAAATCGGCAAGGGAAATGACGGAATTCAAACCGCTCCCCCGCGCCCTCCTCGCCGGAGACTTTCGTTTGCCAGCCTCCGGCTGAAACCGCCGCGGTCCCGGGCGGCCGGGAATGCCGACGGACAACCGCCTTGACCCGGCTAGGGCCGCAGAAAGTGCGCTAGAAAACGAAACGCCTGCTCATTCGACTCCGTCGTCGGCGAGTGCGCCGGCCGGTAGGTCATCGCCACGCGGTGCTCATAACCCAAAAACCGGTTCACCGCCACGGCATGGTTCAACGCCGTCCAGCGGACCGCCCCGTCCTCGGAACCGCCCGACACCAGAAACGGCCGCGGCGCCATCAGCGCGTGCAACTCATGCAGGTCGTGACCGGACTCGAAGATCGCCCGATACGAGCCGGTCCGTCCGTTCGCCGCGGTCACCAGACCGGGCCGTCGGCTCTGCTGCGGATCCAACCCGAGGTACCACGGTTCCCAATAGTTCACCGCGTTCCGCGTCTCGTCGAAGGCCACCCCGCCGTCGGACCACACCGCGCAGGCAAACTTGTCATACAGGCACGAGGCGAACATCGCCCACTTCCCGCCGTAGGAATGGCCCATCACGCCGATCCGCGCGGGATCCACCTCGGGACGCTGCGCGAGGACCGTGTGGCAATTCGCCGCAATGTACGCGAGGTAGCTCAACGGCTGGCAACGGGCGCCGCTCTGGAGCGGCTTGTACGCGTCGTCGCCGGGCGTGCCGACCGCGAGCGTGACAAAGCCCCGCCGCGCCAGCTGCAGCGCAAAGTCGCGCCCCTGCCCGCGCTCGCCGGTCGTGAGCATCTTCTTCGCCTGCCCCGTGAGCGGTCGCGGGCCGTCATAGGCCACACTGACTTCCGGCGCATAAAAAACCACGAGCACCGCCGGCTTCGGCTGCGTCCCCGGCGGCACGAGCAAATACCCGTGCTGCCTCACCCCGGGCGCCACCTCAAGTTCCACCCGATGCTCGACCAACCCGCCGCCTCGCTCGCGCCGGTCGGAAAGCGTCACCTGCGGCCGCTCGAGCAGCGCCGGCCAGGGCCCGAGCTGCGCATGCCAATACGCCTGGATCTCCGCCCGCCGCGCCGGCCACTCCACCGGCGAGGTCACCGGCCGGCCGTCGTAGAACCGCAGGGGCGAAGCATACGCGCCGAGTTTGCCCGCATACTCCGACGGCGGGCCGAACCACGGCTTCAACTCCGCGGGCAGCTCGGTCCGGGGCCGCACCCCAAGACAACCCGCCAAACAGAGGACCGCACCGCCCACCAACCGCCAGGCTAACCCGCTTGGCCCGCGCTTCATGGCTTGGCGTTCACCAACGGTTGCGTCCAGGCCGTCTCGTACTCCCCGGCCACGCTGCCGTTGTTTTTCAATTTCGAGGAAATGATCTTCGCGCGGACATAGATCTCGTCCCCCCGCAACGTGAACGAAGCCTGCGTGCCGGCGACTTCCGCCAGCACCGCGCCCACCTCCGGGCTGTAGCGGCGGTGCGGCAACGTGCGGCGCGGCTGCTTTTCCGACTGCGGCGGCAACATCTCCTGGCTGCCCTTGGCGTAACCCCGGCGGGTGCCGATAAACTGGGTGCGGTACGTCACGCCCGGCTCGGCCTGAATCGCCACCGCAAGCCGGTCGCCCGCGCGCGTCACATCGCGCAGCGCCACGCCCGACGACGCATAAAAATCACCCGCCTCCAAGGCCTTGACGATCGATTCCGCGGTGAGGTGCTGCGCGCGCACCACCACCCAGCCGCGGCCCACGTTACTCCGGCCGAGGCCGATCGCGTGGTAGTTGTGGGAGTCGTCGACGCCGATCCCGAACACCGGCCCGAGTTTCAATTCCGTGAGCCGCTTGGTGAGAATGACATCCCACATCGCGTCCATGCTGAGCCGCGTGCCGTCGCCCGCGTTTTCCACGCCGGGGTGCCCGTTGTAGACCTCAAAAAACAAATCACCCTTCACCTGCATCAGGTCCTCGGCCGTGATGCCCCAACGGAAGCTCGGGTGGTTGATGTGCGCAATCATCGGCTGCCCCGTGCGCTGGCGCTGCGCATGCACCGCGTCGAGCGTCTGCTGCATCACGGTCACCGCATCCGCGGCCTCCACCGGCTTCACGAACTCGCGCGGATTGGTGAGATTGATGTGCACCGGACCGCCGCGCTCGGGCTGTGTCGCCGTCTTCGGCTGCTTCCACGACCCGGTGATTTCCTCACTCGGAATCATCAGAAACTTGCCCGGCTCCTCCAGCAGCGAACGGTATTCATCGAGCGGCTTCAGCCGGACGAACCGCTTTTCCCCTTCGTCGCGCAACTGCACCCAGTCGGGGCCGAAGCGCTGCAGATATTTTTCCATGACCGGTCCGGTGCCGCGATGGCTGACGTTGCCGCCGACGGAGACGGGCGCCTTGAGCTCGTACCACTTCAGGCCCTGCTGCAGGACGTTGTGGTCGGAGATCGCGAGAAACTGGTAACCACTCCGCTTGTACCAGTCGGCGATCATCTCGGGATAGTCGTCGCCGTCGCTCCACAGCGAGTGCGTGTGCAAGTTGCCCTTGTACCACTGGGCCGACTCCGGCGCGGCACCTTGGACCAGGGCGGCGCCGGCGGTGGCGATCAGGGCAAGCAGGAGGCGGGAAACGCGAGGCGTCGTCATAGAGGTGAGGTGAACCGAAAGCGACGCATCCGAGCGCGTTCCCCACCGTGCGTCAACCGCGGCGACCGGACTCGCCTTCGGCCCCCGGACCCGCTTTTGCTGCCGTTGTCCCGCTCCCTGTTGTCCGCTCCATCTCCCCCGATGAAACTCCGCCCGCCCGGTTTCAACCCAACCGCATTGCAACGCGATTGGACCATGCTCGCTTCCACCATCGGCGAGCGGCGCGCCGGCACCGTCGCCGAACGCCGCGCCGCCGACTATATCGCCGCCCGCTTCGCCGCCGCCGGCACCGCCCCCCCGGGCATCGAGGAATTCCCCTGCCAAAGCCTTCGCGCCGCCCGCGCGACGGTTCAGGAACGCCGCGGTCGCGTTTGGCGCAACGTCGCCGCGCGTCCGCTGGTCGGCGCACCCGGTACGCCCGGGGTGGTCCGCGGCGAAATCGCCTGGCTCGAACTGCCCGAAAATGCCCCCCGCCTCCGCCCCGGTTCCCTCCGCGGTAAAGTGGCGGCTGTATTCGGCCCGCTGCCGACGTCGGCGCCGATGCACCGGGCCCTGCTCGCCGCCGCCCCGCTCGCGGTGATCCACGTCGACGACCGCCTCCCCTTCCCGTGGACCAAGAACGATGGCGTCTACCCTCACTGGGTTCACCGCCACGGTATGCCGCCCACGCTCACCGTGCCGTACACGGAGGCATGGCGCTGGCGCCGCGACGGCGTGCGCGAACTGCGGGTCGACGTGCACGTCGACCTGCGCGCCGCGACCTCCCAAAATGTCATCGCGGAAATTCCCGGCCGCGACTCCGCGCTGCCGCCGCTCGTGCTCACCGCCCACCACGACACGCAGTGCGGCAACCCCGGGGCCGACGACAACGCCTCGGGCGTCGTCTGCCTGCTCGCCCTCGCCCGTGCCCTCGCCGGCACGTCCCTCCGCCGCACCGTGCGCTGCATCTCCTTCGGAACCGAGGAACAACTCTCGGTCGGCTCCGCCGCCTACGTGGCCCGGCACCGGCGCGAGAGCGCGCGGGCCGGCCTCGTGATCAACTTCGACAGCGTGGCTTCGCCGCTCGGGCATTGGGAAATGTACGTCGCCGGACACCCCGGCCTGACCCGCTACACGCAGCGCCGCCTCGCCGCGGGCGGCCTCGATGTCGCGGTGAAGCCCGAGATCATCCCCTTCTCCGACCACTTCCCGTTCAACCGCGCCGGCGCACCCTCGCTGTGGTTCATGCGGACGAACTTTCCGGGCGGCCGCTGGCAGCATCACAGCCACCACGATACCTTGGAAAACGTGTCGGCCGCGGAGGTCCTCAAGCTGTTGCAGGCCGTGTATCCGTTAATCACCGACCTGGCGCAACGGAGCCGCTGGCCATTCCCCGGCGGTCTTCCGGCCGCGCAAGCAACCACGGTGCGCCGCCTCGGCCGCGAACTATTTGGCTAAGTCGGGCGGCTCCCTGCAGGCCGGCCGATGGCACGGGTTCCCCATACTTGCCAACCACCGCGCGCCGCGCCTCCACCCCCTGATCCGTTGCCCAAGCCCGGAGGCGCTCGCGAAGCCGCGAAGATCGCGAATCAAGCCCTCCGGCTTCGCGATTTCGCAGGCGGCAGACCAAACCTTCCGCCCCGCTACTTCTTGGCCGCCGCGCGGCCCCGCGACGTCTGCGCAAAAAGATCTTCCAACACCTTCACCGCGGCGTCGACGAGGATGCCGCCGCAGGCATCGGTACCCGCCCCGGCCACGCCCATCTCGTAACCACCCCGCGCCTTTTCGCCCGGCATCCCGACGTAGTGCACGCCCATGCCGTTGCTGTAACCCAGCACCAGCGTCTGCGGAAACGGCGACCGCTCGCGGATCGCCGTGCCGAGATCCGTCAACGGCTCGCCCGGCAGCGTCACAAACGCCAGCGGCCCGCACACTATCGCCTGCACCTCCGTCACGATGCGGTCCACGCCGGTCCGCTCCTGCGCCGCCGGCGTCAGCGGCAACTCCACCTTGGCCCGGCCGATCTGCAACGGCGCCGGCGCCAACTTCACCGCAAACTTCTGCGCGACCTGAGCCTTCTTCGTCATGCCCGCCGCCATCTCCGCCACCGCCGCCGACCCGCGCCGCCACGGCGTGATGTCCCCGCAGCAACCCTGCAGAAATAAACTCTCCCCGCCAAACGCCCGGCTCATCGCCACCGACGCCGGACCCGGCCAGTCCGCGGAGATCCCCGGATAACTCGGGTAAATGGAAACCGAGTGACACGCCACGTGGTACAGCGACGCGATCGTCCGGTTCTGCGCGTCGCGAATGGAAACCAGCGCCAACGTACGGTCCATGGGGCCAAATGACGCCCCACCCTGCAGCACCTCGGCATCCCACTCCGGGTGGGTTTGCGCGACCGCCGCCGGAGCCTTGCCCTCGATGCCCCAGCCCGGACCCCGGGGCCGGCGGTTATAGAGGTACTCATTCACCGCCACCCGGCCGATCGTGATCGTCGCCGGCTGCGCCGCCGCCACCGCCTGGCGCGTCGCCTCGACGCAGCTCGCGAGCAACGTGTCCATCCACTTCTGATACGGTGGAAAATCGTTCTGCGACTTCATGTAACGGATCGACCACCAGTTGTCGCGCTCCTTGCCGCGGTAACCGTCGCGGTACACCGGCGACCACGGGGCGGAGTGCGTATGACTCGCATTGATGAGAATATTCTCCCCGGGAATACCGAGCGCGGCGTTGACCACCCGACGGACCTCGTCGCGCGCGGAATCGGAAACATCGGTCAAATCCCAGCGCAGGATCACGGCCTTGGTCCTCCCGTCATCGAGCACCAGCGCCTGCACCAGGAGCGGATCCAGCACCGCGCCGAACGGCTTGCCGGTGACCCAATTCAGCACGTCGGTGCCCGGGGTGATGTCGGCCCGGCCGGCGCCGATCCGCAACGTGACGGCGGGTTCGGCGGCGTGCACCGTCACGAGGGAAAACAGGACGCAGAGCAGAAGGGTACGCATGGGAAGTGGGGGAAACGGGGCCGCCACCCGGGAGCCGGCGGAGTGGTAACTACATCGTTACTTCACTTCGCCGGTGCAACGTCAATTCCGCCCGCGAGATGGCTTGCCAGTACCCGCCGGCCGGCGCTCGATCGTCCGCAAGATGGAACGTCGCCCCTTCCTCGTCAGCGCGGCCACCGTCGCCGCCGCCCCGCTGGTCTTCGGCACCGGCGCGCCGGACGCCGCGGACCTCATCGACACCAACGTCTCGCTCGGCGACTGGCCGGTGCGCAAATCCTGGGTGAAGTCCCCCGCCGACCTCGTCGCGCGGCTCCGCCGCCACGGCGTCACCGCGGCCTGGACCGCCTCCTTCGAGGGCGTGTTACACAGCGACCTCGCCGGCGCCAATGCCCGGCTCGCCGAAACCTGCCGCAGTGACGGCACCGGCCTGCTGGTGCCTTTCGGCACGGTCAACCCCACGCTCCCCGACTGGGCGGACGACGTCCGCCGCTGCCACGAGGTCCACCGGATGCCCGGTCTGCGGCTGTATCCCAGTTATCACGGCTACACCCTCGACGACGCGCGCCTCGCCCGCCTGCTCGAAGCCGCTTCCCGCCGCGGACTGCTCGTCCAGATCGCGCTGACCCTCGAGGACGAACGTTCCCAAAACCCTGCGCTCACCGCCCCCGCGCTCACCGCCGCCCCGCTCCCGGGCTTGTTGGCCACGGTGCCGACGGCCCGCGTGCAACTGCTCAACGCCACCTCGCGCCTCCTCGCTCCGACGAATCCGCTCCTCACCCGACTCGCCGACCTCGGGGTCGGCGTCGAACTCGCCACCCTGGAAGGCGTGGCCGGACTCGAGGGCCTCCTCGCCAAGGTGCCCGCGCTGCGAATCGCGTTCGGCTCGCACACACCGTATTTTTATTTCGAAGCCGCGCTGCTGAAACTGCAGGAGTCGGCGCTCACCCCGGCCCAACTTCTGGCCGTCCGCTCCGGCCACGCCCGGCAACTCCTCGCCACCCGCTCATGAACCGCCGCGATTTTTTCCACGCGAGCGCCCTCGCCGCCACCCTCCCCTTCGCCGCCCGCGCCGCCGCGCCGGATGCCAGCGCTTGGGACCCTGAGCTGCGGGGACTCGGCATCTGGGACGTCCACGCGCATGTCGGCACGCCCGGGGCCACCCCCGCGAAGCGGATGGAAGCCCTGATCCGGATTGCCGACCGCGTGGGCGTCGAGCGCATCTGCATCTGCATGAGTCCGCCGTGGCATTATGAGCCGACGCCGGAACAGTTCCGCCAAAGCAACAACGACGTCCTCGCCATCTTGAAGGAATGGAGCTCGCGCGCCTTCGGTTTGGTCTACCTCAACCCGGTCCACACGCAGGCGAGCCGCGACGAGCTTGAGCGCTGTGTCGCCGACGGCCCGATGATCGGCATCAAGCTCTGGGTCGGCACGCGCTGCAACCGCGCCGAACTCGATCCCATCGTGCAGCGCGCCGCGGAGCTGAAGGCCCTGATCTTGCAGCACACGTGGATCAAGCAGCGCGGCAAGGGGAACCTCCCGCAGGAATCGACCCCGATGGAGCTCGCCGAACTTTCCGCCCGCCACCCCGGCGTCCCGCTCGTCTGCGGCCACACCGGCGGCGGCGACTGGGCCCTCGGCATTCGCGCCATTCGCGAGCGCGCCGACATCCGCGCCGACCTCGGCGGCGGCGACCCCGTTTACGGCGAAGTGGAGATGGCGGTACGCGAACTCGGCGCCCAACGCGTGCTCTACGGCAGCGACGTCAACGGCCGGAGTTTCGCCTCGCAGATTGGTCGCGTGCTCGGCGCCGACATCTCGGTCGCCGACAAAAAGCTCATCCTCCGCGAGAACCTCCGCGCGCTCCTACTTCCCGCGCTGCAGCGCAAGGGCTACAAGGCCTGAGCCGCCCTGGCAAAGCCGGCACGGAAACGTTGGAACAGGAAGAGCGGCAAGGGGCGGAGCAACTACAGCGATTACCGCGATACCGTAGCCGCATTGGAGCGCAGCGAAAACGTGGTCCTCCGTCGTAACCACATTTTCGTCTTCGGCTCAAACGCGGATAATCCGAAAGGGTCGGATGACCCTTTCGGCTGGCTGCCTTGACGCGAGGTGGTTTCACGGCAGGCTGCGGGCATGAGGAATTTCACCGCCGTCGTGGAACGCGATCCCGTAACCGGACTGCTCGTGGGCTACGTGCCGGGCTTTCCGGGGGCCCACTCGCAAGCGGCCTCGCTCGATGAACTGAACGTCAACTTGCGCGAGGTGGTGGCGATGTTGCTGGAGGACGGCGAGCCGAAGCTCGACGCCGAGTTTGTCGGCACGCAGAGCGTCGCGGTGGGTTGACGCATGGGCTCGATTCCTGTCCTCAAGCCCGGCGAAGTTTGCCGCTTGCTGGAAGGGATGGGCTTTGCGGCCGTGCGGCAGCGCGGTTCCCACATGCAATACCGCCATGCCGACGGACGGGGCACGACGGTCCCATTGCACAAAGGCCGCGACATCGCGCCCCCGCTCCTACGGCAGATCGCCAAGGACATTAGCCTGACGGTGGAGGAATTCCTTGGACGGCGGTGAGGATGATCGGGGATAATCCGAAAGGGGCGGGGTGAAACGTGCAACCGGCGCTGGTCGGCCTGCCTCCGTCAGGGGGACTATTCGGTCACTTTAATCCCCGGCAATCCCGCCCGCCGCCCGGTCGCCGGCGACCCCTGTTGCAATCGCGCCACCGTTGCTGATTTCGCGACCGCCAGCCACGACGCCCCGGATGGCTTCGTTTTATGCCGGAATCCGATGTCTCCCTCGATTTTTCCGGCTGGGCGCGACGCAAAAATGGGAGGGGAAATCTGGGGTAGCCGAGGCGTTGATTGGATTGAGGCGGAACCGCGGGCGGCGACGCAATCGCACTGGCGCCGGAGGCCGGCGTGCCGCGCGTGGTTGCAGGTTTCGCCCTGACCCTTTCGGCTGGCTCGCGTCCAAACTTTCCCATGCAGAAGGATCGGCTGCGGTACCTGGAATTTCATGGGGATGCGGCGCCCTCGCCGCGATTAGTACGAGTCCGCGGCGGGGCCGCCGCGGACTCCATTTGCAGAGAACCCTCCTCCGGCGAAATCTTCGGACCAAAGCGCGGGCTACGGCAACGCAAACGCGACATAACTGTCGCCCTTCTTCGTGCCGAGTTTTGATCCTCCCGCGGCGACGACCACGAATTGTTTTCCGCCCGCCTCATACGTGCAGGGTGTCGCGAAGCCGGCGGCGGGGAGTTCGGTTTCGAATAGGAGCTTTCCCGTCTTGCGGTCGAACGCGCGAAACATGCCGTCCTTCGTCGCCGCGATGAAGAGCACGCCGCCGGCCGTGATGACCGGCCCGCCGTAGTTTTCCGTGCCGGTGGCCGGAATGCCTTTTTCTTTCAGCTCCTTGAACTCGCCGAGCGTGATTCGCCAGCGATGCTCGCCCGTGTTCAAATCGATCGCCGTGAGCGAACCCCACGGCGGGCTGATCGCGGGATAGCCCTTGCTGTCCACGAACTTCACGTACCCATCGAGGCGAAAAGGCGAACGGGAGAGCGCCGACTTCGCGATCATCGAAGGGGCGTTGGTGTCACCTTCGGTTTTCTCGGCCCCGAATATAAAATCCACAAGCACCTGTTTCTCCGCCAGGGGCAGCGCGGGGAAGCCGGGCATCATCCCCTTGCCGGTCGTGATCAACGTGAAGACTTCGTCGCGCGGCCGCCGGGCGCCGAGATCGACCATCGACGGGACGCCGCTCGCCGGGTTGCCCTTTCGCTCCGGCCCATGGCAGCCCACACAGTAGGTGGAGTAAACGCGATTGCCTGGGCTGAGATCCGCCAGATCCTCCTGCCTGGGCGTTTCTTTCAGGTGGGCGACCCAGGCCATTTCGTTGGCGTTGACGTACAGGATGCCGTCGGGATCGACCGCCGCGCCGCCCCATTCCGCGCCACCGTCGAATCCCGGGAACAGAATCGTGTCGTATTCGCCGAAAGGCTGAAACGCACCCTTGCGTGCGGCACGAAACTTCGCGCGCAACTCGTCACGATTTTCCGCATACGGACTAAGATCGTCCTCCGTGAGCGTCTGCCGCGAGAACGCTGCCGGCCGGGTCGGCACCGGCTGGGTTGGAGCCGATTCCTCTCCCGCGAGGTCGGATTTCGGGACGCGGGTTTCCTCGATCGGGAACAGCGGCTCGCCGGTGTCGCGGTTGAACACGAGCACGTAGCCGGATTTCGTGACCTGTGCGACGGCGTCAATCGCGCGACCATCGCGAGTGACCGTGACCAGATTCGGCGGAGCCGGCAAATCGCGATCCCAGATATCATGGTGCACGAACTGGTAGTGCCAGCGCAGCTTGCCGGTGCGGACATCGAGCGCGAGGAGGCAGTTTGCGAAAAGATTGGCGCCCTTGCGATCGCCGCCCCAGAAATCCGGTGCGGCGGATCCGGTCGGCACAAACAGCAATCCCCGTTGGCGATCGACTGCCATGCCCGCCCAATTGTTGGCCGCGCCCACAGTGATGTTTCGATGGGAATCTTTCGACCACGTTTCGTAGCCCGGTTCCCCCGGCGCGGGGATCGTGCGAAACGTCCACGCGAGTTTTCCGGTGCGGACGTTGAATGCCTGGATGAAGCCCGGGGCGGCGTCGGCGCTTTCCGACAGGCGCATGGGCATCACAATGAGGTCATCGAACACTGTTCCCGGCGTAGTGGAGATCACATACTTATGCTGCGCCTGCTCGCCGAGGCCCGCCTTCAAGCTGGTCCGGCCGTCCACGCCGAACGTCGTGATCGGCTTGCCGGTGCGTGCGTCGATTGCGCACAACCACGATTCCGCGCTGAACAGAATCCGGTGGTCGTCACCGGCGGACCAGTACACGAGACCGCGGATGACGCGGTTCGCTTTCTGGCCCGGCGGATAGGCGCGCCACAACTCGCGGCCGGTCGCCGCATCGAGCGCGAACACTCCGTTCGCGGCAGTGAGGCCGTAAAGTAGGCCGTTAACCGCGATCGGGTTACACTGCATCTCGCCGCTGTCGCCGGTGTGAAACTCCCAGGCGACGCGCAGCCGGCTCACGTTGCCCGTGTCAATCTGCGTGAGCGCGGAGTAGTGGCTGCGCTCCGGGCCGCCGAGATACTCGGGCCAGTCGGCGCCGGCGCCGGCGGCCGACGGTCCTCCGCCGCCAAGGATGCAGGCGAGGCACGCCGGTGCGAACACGGTTCGAAGACTCATGGGATCGGTTGTGTGGCTGCGAGCGTGAGCGAGCGGGCGATAACTACTCGCTCACGCGCGTGTCTGCGCCGAGGCGGTGTCAACGTTTCGGATTCCGCTAATCGGTGGGATTTGTTGCCCGGCTGGGGAGAGAGGGTGGTCATTTAGCTCTTGCTGCGCCCGTCTTGCCTGATCTTCCCGAGCAGGGTCGTGAGCCGGGCAACAATATCGGGCTTTTGGCTGTAAAGGTTCCTGATTTCGCCTGGGTCATCAGCGAGATTGTAGAGTTGGCCCGGCAAGTCATTCGCGGGGGGTGCATCTTTCCTCAGGTGACCACCGTTACCTTGTCCCAAAATGAGTTTCCAAGGACCTTCCTGAATCGCGAAGAGCCCCATCATACTATCAGTCACCAGAGTCTGACGAACGGGCTGGCTGGACTTCGTGCCCAGCAACGTGGAGAGAAAACTGAAACTATCCTCGCCGGCATCGCCGCGCACCTTCTCGTTTGTCAATTCAGCGAGCGTTGCCAGGAGGTCGGTGAGCGCTACTAGCTGATGGCTCTCACTCGCGGCCTGCACATGCCCCGGCCACCGCACCAACAATGGCACGCGGTGGCCGCCTTCGTAGATCTCAGTCTTCTGTCCCCTCAGCGGACCGTTGATCCGATGACCTCGGATCTCTGGATGATCGCTCGCCTGATTCCCGGGCAGCACTCCGCCATTGTCGCTGCTGAAGAAAACCAGCGTGTTATCCGCAAGCTGGAACCGGTCCAGCGCGGCGAGCACTTCGCCCACGGACCAGTCAAGCTCATGGATGAAGTCACCGTAAACGCCGATCTCGCTTGTCCCTTTGAAGCGCGCATTGGGTCGCAAGGGGGAATGTATATTGCGGTGAGCGAGGTAGAGGAAGAATGGCGTTTCGCGGTGCTGTTCAATATAGGCGACCGCCCGTTGGGTAAGCTCGAACGCAGCATCTTCAAAACGATATTCCGCGCTCGTCCCGCTAGACATCTGGAGATTGGTCGGGGAGGTGCGGGGGCGTTTGGAATACTCCACTTGGTATTCCGGGCGGGGATCATTGATGAAGCGGATGGGGTCGCCTGGATCGAGGCCGACCACACGGCGTCCCTCGATGAAAATGTTTGGATGCTGCCCCACCGCCGGCATCCCATGGAAATAATCGAATCCGACGTCCAAGGGCCCGGGTCGCAGTTCGGCGTTGAAATCCGGGCCGAGCAGATCGTCCCATCCCGCCGTCCCGGGCCGTCCGAAGCCGAGATGCCATTTGCCGACGCATCCGGTGAAGTAGCCCGCGTGGTGGAGCAGCGAAGCCACCGTCAGGCGTCCTTCATCAATGAGCAGCGGGTCGTTGGCCCAGACTGTGCCGTGACCGGCCCACGTCCGCCAGCAATAGCGGCCCGTCATCAGGTTGTATCGGCTCGGGGTGCAGACGGACGCGGGTGAGTGAGCGGCGGTAAAACGCATGCCTTCATGCGCGAGCCGGTCGATGTTCGGCGTCTTGACCTTGGTCGCCCCATAGCAGCCGAGATCGCCGTAACCCAGATCGTCGGCCAAAATAAAGACGATGTTGGGCTTTGAAACCAACTTCGACACGTCGGCGTGGAGTGCGGCCAGCGGCGGCAGCAGCAGGACCGTAAGCATCATCAGTGGATAACGTTGCATTCGATTTCTCGTTAGGTTAAAGGCAGGAAACAGGATTTTGATTGGCTAATTACCCCCGAAACCGCCGCCTGCGTCTGCGCGTGTTTCGTGGAGATCGGTACTGAAGCTGGCGACGGCGGTCCAGCCGAGGTCGTCGGCGAGGACGAGAACGCCGTTGGATTTTGCGATGGGGCCGATGAGGCCCGGGCGGCGCCGGCGAGAATGAACAGGGTAACGAGCGCGACGCCCGGGAAAGCAGGGCTGGTCTTTGACCGTGCACCTACCCCACATTCCAAAACCACCGGCAGGACCCGCACCGCTGGCATGGGCGTCCCGCCCATGTCAGGGGAATGTGGCGCAAGAGCGCTCCTTAACCCGCCCTGCGGCGCTTGGAAAATCGAGAGCGGGTCAGAGACTCGCCCTACGGCGTGGATCGCTTGAACAAGTTTCATGAGACTCTAAAAAGTGCCCTTCACGCCGAAGGTCCACAGGGAGCCGTAGCGTTCGCGCTGGCGGAATTGCGCGTGGGCCGGCGTGCTGGGCCCCGCGACTTCGAAATCATCGGCCGTGTCGGAGAGGTTGCGAAGGTTGGCGAAGGCCGCGAAACGCTTCAGGAAATTATATTCGCCGAGCAGGTCCATATACGTCTGCCGCGCGCCCCAGTTGTAGGTGCCGGGTTCGATGCCCGTGCCGCTGGCGACCGCGCCGCGGCGTTGCCGTCCCCGATAGTTCCAATTCAGGCGGAAGTTGTACGACGGGCGTGTGATGCTGATGCCCGCGTTGCCGGTGCGCGGACTATAGAACGCGCCGGTAAAACTGCCGAGGTTCGATCCGGTTGCGCGCTGAGCGCTGCCGTTGGCAGACACCTGCACACCGCGCGCCCAGGCCGGTAAAAACGTCAGCGCTTGCCGATAGTTGGCGGAGACGCCGGACATGCGGACGGTGCCTTCGACGTTGCGCTGGGTGGTAACATCGTAACCGCCATAGACGGAGGGATCCAGGCTGTAGAGCGCGAGAAATTCCGGCGTGGCGGCGAACGCGGTGCCGCCGAAGAAATCCTGGAAATCGCGCCGGAACGCGGTGACCGAGACTTGGCCCACCTTTTCGAAATAATAATCGAGCCGCACGTTGATGGTCTTGGCGCTCCACGCCTTGATGCCCACATTGTTGACCACGATCCGATTATTGGGCGCGGGTGCCGCGCCGACATCCGGCAAACTGATGCCACCCGCGTATTGATCAAAGTCGGGCCGGCCGACCGATTGATAAAAAGCAGCGCGCGCGATGAGATTTTCCCGAACGTTGAAGCTCGCGTTGAGACTGGGGAAGAGCCGGAGGTACTCCTTCTCGGCCAGGTTCCCGCGGCTGATGAATGTCAGCTTGGAGACGCCTAGCGCGTCGGTGGCCGGCAGGATGTTGACCGGCCGGCCATCGGCGCCTAGTATTGGCGCACCTCGAGCGTCGCGCTGGAAATTGCGCGCGGGGTCGGTGAGCGGTCCCCACGCCTTGACGTTGGTCTGTTCGGCGCGCACGCCGCCGACTAGTTTCAGCCGGCGGTCGTACAGCTGCACATCGCCGCGCAGATAGACGGAGGAAACAACCTCCTCCGCGCGCTTGCTGACGTTGATGAGCGATCGATACTGGGCGTTCTGGTCGAGGGCGAAGGAGGTGGGGTTAGCCCGAAAATAGTTCCAGAGCTGCTCGTTGCTAATCCATTCGATCTCTGGAAACCCAAATGGCGCGGTCTGGTGCGCGTAGCTCGCGTCGAGAAACGGCGTCGCGACATCGTCGCTGCCGGCGGGCACCGTGCTCGCGCGTCCGTCCCTCCCGATAAAGGTATACGGCAGCGTCCGGTCTTCCCGGAGATCGCGAATGCCCTGGCGCAGGTCGACGCCCGCTTTCAGCGAGAAGGGCACGCTCGTGTAAAAGTCGCGGCGCAGGTTGGCGTAGGCGTTCCGCTGAATGTCGTCGGAATCGTTCTGCGTGTCGTTAACCGAACTCATCACGTAGTTGTTGAGCTTGTATGGGTCGACCGGCGCGCCCGTGGTGCCGTCCGTGACCGTGATCCTTTGGGGACGGAGATAAGAAATGTCGTCGAACGAGACCGTCACACCGGTCCGCTGCGCAGTGGAATTGCGAAACGCACCCGAATCGACACCGCGATTGTGGTTGATCGCTTGCGAATGCGCTGCGCCAGCCTCGGCCTTCCACGTCGGCCCGTCGTGGCGCCACACCAGCGTCGGCATGTAGGTCCGGTTGGTGCGGTTGTTGCCGTCGTTGGCGAGCGTCAGCGAACCTGCGGCGGCGGCGCCGTGGGTCGACGTCGTCGTGAACTCACTGGGCAGCACGCGGTTCACGTTAAACGTGAGCACGCGATTCATCCATTGCGCGTCGAACGTAGACATCGTGAAACCGAACGCGAGCTGGTCGTTGCGCGCGAGCTGGTAGTCCACCGTCACGCCGGCCGAGTTGCGGGTGGTGTATTTCGCGCCGTCGCACACTTGGTAACTCGAAAGGTAGGGCTTGTCGAAAGTCGTATTGGGGAACGCGGCGCCGTTGGTCGGCAGGCCGTTGCCGCGCCAGAAGTTCTGCATGCGGTCGAGGGAGGCATAGTTCGTCGAACTGCTGCCGGAGACCGTGAAGCCGAAGCGTTTGCTCACGGGCACGACGGCGGAAAACTCGAAGCCGGGATGCACCTTTCGCGTCCGGTCCTGCCGCGGACCCGGCGTCTTATTGAAGTCCCGCGCGTCGTCGCGCAGCATGAGGAACACGCTGCCGCTGTAGACCGGGCGCGAGCGCTCGAGCGAGCTGCGCGGCACCATGTTGACCGAACCCGCGAGGGCCGAGCCCTGCGACTCCGGGGTCGGCGAATACGAGACCTCGATGCGCGACATGTTATTCATCGAGACCATGTCGAGCGCGACGGTGCGGCTCGTGACGGTCTGCCCGGCGCTCGCGAGATTGAAACCGCCGATGGAGACGGGCACGTTGGCGGCCGGGACGCCGTCGATCGAGATCTCGCGGGCGTTGCCGCCGCTGTAGCCGATCGTGACACCGGCAAAATTTTTCAAAAACTCTGCCACGTTGCCGTCGGCGATGCCGCCATACTCGTCAGTTGAGGCGACGTTCTTGAGATTCGGCGCGAAGCGTTGCTCGTTAATCGCGATGGCGGCGCCTTCCATTTCCTTCGACGTGGCCACGATGAAGCGATCGAGCTTGATGATGCCGGCATCCGCCGGCTTCGCCTCGAGCCCCGCGAGGCTGAAGTCCTGCTGCACTGTCTGGCCCGCGGTGACGATGACCGACTGGGTTGGCGCGGCGCCCGCGGTGTGGGACGCTTTCACCCGCGCCACGCCGGCTGGAACGTAGGTGAGGCGATACTGTCCTGCGGAATCGGTGAAGGTTTCAAGCGTGGTGCCTTCGACGGTGATGCGGGCGAGTTTGACGTATTCGCCATTGGCGGGGTTGGACACGCGGCCCTCGATGGCGCCGGTGGTTTGAGCACCTACGGCAACGGTCGAAGCGTAGAGCCAGGCGGTAAGAAAAGTGAGAAGATTACGTGATTTCACAGGAAGAGATTCGTTGTGTTTAGGTTGATCGGTTTTAGGCGTTTCGGGCGGCGGAGCGTGCGAGCCCGCCGGCGGGCCGCGTAATCGTTCCGATTCTTCGTGCTCCTTCCGCGCAGGTACGGGACGCTTTCGACTGACGACCAAGGCGCCGGTGGACTCGTCCTGGACGGCGAACAGAGCCGTGCCGGAGAGCATCACGCGGAGGGCATCGAGCGCCGCATACTCGCCGCGCACCGGCTGCGTCTTCTCGTCTCGGACATTTTCAACCAAGTAGACAATCTGGCAGCCGGAGTGGCGCGCAAACTGCGTCAGCGTTGCGGCGGCATCACCACCCGGCACCTCATAAATCTTCCTGGCTGCCGTGGCCCCGGATGTCGCCGCCACGCCGATCGCACAGCAAAAGGCCGCGGCAATAACCGGAGAGGCGGGGTAAAATTTTTGAGCCATGCGCAGGAGGTGCTTCACTCCTGAGACGCCGTATTCGAAAGAATGGGTAACAAACATCTTCACGAATCGGAACGCTCCCAAGAATTGAATCCATCCCACGATCATCGGGCCCACGGAACACAGGAAAAAAACGGAACGCCGCCGAATCCGTGAGTTCCGTGGGCGATCCTCATCCATCGGTGGGGCGGCGCAGGCGCGCTGCAGAGTTTCCGGCCTATTGCGCCTTGCGCAGCACGATCTCGCGGTCACCGCGGCGCTCGGCCTTCAGATCGCCGCCGCGCTCCAGCAGACTGACAAACGCCTCGACGTTTCCGGCGGCAAACGTGCCACCTACTCGCCGGCCGCCCAGGTCGGCGTCGCCCAGCTGCAGTTGGGTGCGGTTGTGGCGGTTGAATTGCGCAACGACTTCGCGCAGGGGCGTCTCGGAAAAGATCAACATCTCCTCCTGCCAGGCGATCGCCTCCTGTAATTGCGCGGGCTCCAAACGCGTGATGATCGGAACGACTTCGGCCGCGCTGCGCGGCACGACCGCGCGGTCGCCTTTTACCAAGAGCGGCGCTGCGGCCGGCGTCTCCGGTTTTTCCCCGGCCGACTGCTCCGGGGTGGACAGCCGCACCTTGCCGGAGGTCACCACCACTTCGATCGACGCGGCGGCCAGGCGGACGTTAAACGCGGTGCCCACGGCCCGAACCGTGACCCCGCCGGCGGTCACCAGAAACGGGCGCGCCTCATCGTGCGCCACCTCGAAATGCGCTTCGCCCGCATCCAGCAGCACGCGGCGCGCACCGGAAGAATACTGCACTTTCGCATCGCTGTTGGCATTCAGTGTTACGGTGGAGCCATCCGGCAACTCGATCTTCCTCAACATGCCTGCCGCGGTCGCGTAGCCTTCATTCGGATTTCGGAGATCGTTTCGCCACCAGAAAAAGCCGAGGATGAGTGCCGCCGCCGCAAGCGACCAGACGACCGCCGCTCGTGACCACATCGCCTCGGCGGTGGATTGATGATTCTGACGAGTGGCGCCGACGGCCACCGGCGGCAGTTCCTCAAGGATGCTCCAGGTCTCCTCCAATCGCTCGACGACGGCAGCATATCGCGGGCTCGCCGTCCGCCAGCGCTCGAATTCCTTCGCGCGTCCGGGGGCAAAGCCTTCGTCCCGTTCGATGAGCCAGGCCACCGCCGCCTCCTCGACGGGATCGTGGTCGTCGAACAGATCGCTTCCCTGGGCGTTCATGACGCAGCCTTTTTCATAGTTTTTCCACTCTGCAACAGCTCGCGCGAGGCGAAGAATTTGGCACAGCGCCGAACGCCGCGACCCAGTTGCACCTTGACGGTATCGGTCGTGACGCCAAGGCGCTCGGCAATCTCCTTGTAGCTGAGGTTTTCCTGGAACCGCAGTTGCACCACTTCACGGCAGCGCTCCGGGAGACTGGCGAGGGCTTCCGCCAACGTCTCGTGCCGTTGTTGTTCATCCAGGAGATCGCCGGCCCCGCGTGCCTCCTCCAGCGCCGGCAGTTCGTGCAATTCGGTCATTTCGACGTGCTCGTTCCTGGCCCGGCGGCGGAACAGATCCACGGCAACATTGTGCGCGGTAGAAAAGAAAAACGCCCGCGCGTGCCTGATCCCGCCGCCTTTGGTCTGCGCCCGCAACATGCGCGAGAAAGACTCCTGCACGACGTCGTCCCTATCCTGCAGCGACGGGAAGCGCGACGCCAAGTAGGCTCGGACCGCCGGTTCGTGCGGTTGCACGTGCTCGGCAAACCATTGGGGTTCTTCAGGAGGGGACATCGGTCGGGGGTTTCCGTCGGATAGGGTCACTGATACCACCGCCAGCCTACGGGGGAAGTCAGGAAGAAAGGGAGCAGACGAAAAGACTGAAATTTTTCCGTTACCCATTTTGGCCGAAGCGGCGTCTAGGGGATAGTCCGAAAGGGGATAGTCCGAAAGGGTCAGGGCGAAACTTGCAACGGGCGCCGGGCGCCCCGCCTCGATGAGTAGCCGTTTCGAGATTGCTGTCGCCGCGTTTAAGCCGGAGGCGACAGCGTGGTCACGTCTGAGGACCACGTTGGCCTGGCGCTCCAACGCGGCGACCCTATTGCTGGAAAGGGATTGGCGGATGATTCGGTCATTTGACCCCACCGGCTATCCCGCGCACCGCC
>CAIJFT010000402.1 GCA_903820035.1 uncultured Opitutia bacterium | reverse complement strand
CGACGGTGTCGGAGCCGCGGTAACCGATGATCTGCTTGCCGCGGTACTGAACGCCACCGCCGAGGCGCAGGCCCTTCAGCTTCGAGAAACCGAGCGTGTAGTCGGTGTACAGGTTCACCGCCGGCTGGTCCTGGACGATGCGGCGCTGGTTCACGACGTTCTGCCGCGCGATGCGGAGGTTGTTGTAGGAATTCACCGCGGTGTTCACGTCGGGCGAGCGGTTGTTGACCGCGATCGCATTGTCGACGGTCGCCACATCGGCGGCATCCACGAGTCCGCCGGCGTCCTGCACGATCTGTTTCAGGGGACCCTTGTTGGCGTCGTAGAACTTGATGAAGTCGCGAAACGCATTCGTCTCGTAAACCTTCGGCAGACCGACGTTGAACGACAGGCGCCACTGCTTCGTGAGATTGGCCACGGCCTCGAGCTCGTAACCCTTGGCCTCGCGGTCGCGGAGGTCGTTGAGCACGACGGGGACGTTGGCGAAACCGCGGAGGTTGCGGCCGGCGGTCGACGTGTCGCCGAGCGGATTGGCCGCGGCGATGTTGTTGATATCGCCGATGCCGGTCGAGCCGGCGGTGGCGTTCTGCTCCCGGTTCACGTAATGGAGCACCGTGACGTTGAGACGACCGCCGAGGAGCGCGCCGCGGAGGCCGACGTCGACGCCCTTCGCCACGGTCGGCGGCAGGAAACTCGAATCGATGCGCTGGATGGCCGACGGCGGGTTGAAGGTCTCGGCGTAGTTCGCGTAGGGGCTGAGCCACTTTGTCAGGTGGAACACCGCGCCGATGCTGGTGGTGACTTCCTTTTTCTTCACCGCGGGCGCGTTGTAGTCGTCCTTGAAACGGTCGTTGGCGTACTGCGGCGAGCGGTTGCCGTTGCCGTCGCGGGGCCGGTTGTCGGCGGACGTCTTCGGGCCGATGGCGTTGCCGTTGGCATCCTTCGGCGTGTAGCTGAGCGTTCCCCAGTCCGCCGGACCATCGGGTTTCCAGAGGACGGTCTTGCCGTTCCAGTTCACCGGATCGTAGTCGCCGCCGACGGCCTGTTGGCGGTTGTAGTTGAAGAAATCGTCCCCGCGCACCGCGCCGAGCAGCACGAGGCGGTTCTGAAAGTACTTCGCGTTGACGGCGGCAATGGCGTACTTGAAGCGCGTCTTGGTGTACTGCTGCGAGTCGTTGCGGTCGTTCTCGAGCGCCCAAAACGGATTGATGGTCTTGTCGATGCGGTTGACCGGATCGAAGAAGCGGATGCTGGACGGCTCGTAGTAGGCGCGGGAGTCCTCGTTCCAATAGCGGCGCACGCGGATGCGGTCGGTTTCGCCGAGGCTGACGCCGGTGGCGCCCCAGCGGCGGCGGTCGGTGTTCTGCGCGATGGTGAGGTTCTCGGCTTGGTTGAGGTATTCGTTTTCCGAGACGCCGCCCATGACGTTGGCGCTGTAATTCCCCCATTTGCCGGCGTCCTTCAGGTAGCCGACGGCGAAACGCACGGCCTGCGAATTACGGTAGTTGAGGTTCCGGCGGAGAATACCGTCGGCGTAGGTCTGGAGGAAGTGCGTGTTGCTGGAGCCGTCGGGGAGCAGCTTGTTGATGTCGACGTACATCACGTTCGAATTGCGGACGTCGATGTTGTTGATGCGCTGGTTCGCCCGGTTCATGTCGGCCGCAACCTGGATGAACAGGTTGCCGAAGCGGTGGTCGGCGGTGAGCTGCAGGTCCTTGAACCGCTCGGCGATGACCGGCGCGTCGGAGGCGAGGCTGAAGCTCTTCGACGGCAGGCGGAAGGCCGAGCCGGCGATCGCGTGGTCGAAGCGCGTGCCCGGGAGATTAAGCGAATAGAGCAGATTGGCGCCGGAGCTGGAGTACGACGGCAGTGCGCCCTGCACGAAGCCGGCGAGCGGCACCTGGTTATTGGCGCCGCCGGCCAGCGTGATCGGATCGTTCTGATAACTCATCACGGCATTCACGCCGGAAAACGGACTGAACACCTGGTAGCCCGTGCCGCGCCGCGTGACGCCGAGGGCGTTGGCGTTGGCCGGCAGCGTGTCGGCGCGCCCGCTGAAGACCGTCTTGCCATCCCAGCCGCTCAGCTGGTCGGTGAGGTTGCTGAAGGTCTGGTTGCGTTTGCTTTCGCCGTACTCGCCCTCAACGCGGAGGGTGGTGTAACGCGCGAGCTTGAAGCTCGCGGTAAGGAACGCGGCGCGGACCTTTTCAAACTGCTTGTCGCGCCAGCCGTCGGAATCGGTGTAGACGGCGGCCGCCCGCACGGCGACGCCCTTGCCCACGCTCCGGTTGACGTCGAGGGTGGTCCGCGCGTTGTGCCACGAGCCGAGCGTCTGAGCGATCTCGGTGAAGCTCGTGTCGAACCGCGCCTGCTTCGTCATGCTGGTCGCGACGCCGCCGAGCGAGCCGTTGCCGAAGAGGACGGCGTTGGGCCCGCGGCCGAAGTCGAAGCGCTCGACGACGTAGCTGTCGTTCGGCGAGAAATAGATGAAGAAGTTGCGCAGGCCGCGGCCGCCGCCGGCGCCGCGCACACTGTAACCGCCGGGAGCGTTCGAAACGTCGTCACCGTAGCCGCCGCCGTTGGCCGCGATACTCTTCACGGCGTTGGGACTCCAGTCGGCGGCATCGAACGCATTGGCGATACCGAGCGCGTCGATGAAGTCGCGCGTGAGCACGGAATACGCCACCGGCGTGTCGGCCAGATCCGTCGTGAGCCGGCCGCCGGCGAGCGAACTCGCGGCGACGAAGCCGGTGTCGCGCTCCGTGCTGACCGTGAACGGCGAGAGGACGACGGCTTCTTCGGCGGCCTTGGGCGCCGGGGCGACTTGAGCCGGCAGCGGGAGCACAAGAGCGGACGCGCCGATGAGGAGCGCGGCGAAAGCAACGCGGGGTACAGACGAGGTTTGCATGAGGGGTTGGAACAAAAACGGCTCCGAAGGCCCGGACATTGCAGCGAGACGGATGGAGCGGTGAGACGTTACAGCGGCGGGATCTCACCCGCGGAGCCCGTCGCCGCGGTGGAGCGCAGCGACAACGTGGTCCCTTGCGGTCCGACCACGCGCTGACTCACTTGGCCCGCACATGGATCGCGGCGCCGCCGCTTGCGCGCAGCGCAAGTTTCAAGGTCGTCGTACGCGTGACCGGCTCGCTCCGTTTCGCGATGCCCTTGTCAGCCGTGTCCTCGTAGATGTCGGCGGTGAGCGCGGCGTCGGTCGCGAGGAAATCAAGCGGCACCTGCATGGGGCGGGCTTCGGTGTTTGTCACCGCGCCGATCCACCAATCCGAGCCCTTACGGCGCGCGACGACGACAAACTCGCCCGGCGTGCCGCTGACCACGCGGGTGTCGTCCCACACGGTCGGCATGTCCTTCCAGAACTCGGTCTCGGCGCGGTCCACGTGCGACTCGGGGCGATCGTACCAGTTCAAATACTGCAGCGGCCCAAAGTTGATCGCGGCAAGCGCGAGCTGGTGGGCCTTGGTCTTCTTCAGCCGCTTGTCGAGGAAGCAGTAGGTGTGGTCCGCCGCGCCGGCGATGAAACGCGTGAACGGATACAGCGTGCTCTGCGTCGCGGCGGGCATCTCCTCGTCGCCGGCGATGCCCTCCTGCTGCAGGAGGTTCGGGTAGGTGCGGCTGAAACCGGTCGGGCGGTAGTTGTCGTGGATATCGACGACGAGGTGATGCTCCGCGGCCTTCTTTACCGCCTCGTGCACCCAGACCACCCAACGGTGCGAGCCGGTGTGGACGAAGCCGAACTTCACGCCGTCGACGCCCCAGCTGCGGTAGAGCGGAAAGAGCACGTCGAGCTGCCGCTCCAGCGCGCGGTGGTTCACGTAGAGGATCACGCGCCGGCCCTTGGATTTCGCGTAACGGATCGCCTCGGGCAGATCGAGATCGCCCTTCGCGTTGCGCCGCGGATCGACCTTCACCTGCGTCGCATCCGACGCGATCTCATACTCGTGGCCGTACCAGCCGGCGTCAAAGTGGACGTAGTCGATGCCCTGCTCCGCGGCGAAATCCACGAGCCGCTTCGCGCCGTCGGTCGAAAGCGTCACCTCGCGCATCACCTTGCCGGGATGGATCCACTTCGTATCCGCGAGCGCGTTCGGCGGATTGAGATTCAGGATGAGATAATTGTGCTCGAGCAGCTGGCCCGGTTGGTCGGCCACGAGCACCACGCGCCAGGGCATCGCCCAGGGCGAAGTTTCCACCGCCTCCCCGTAGAGTTCGGTGACGAGCCGGTTTTCCCCGGTGACCTTGAGCCGCATGCGCGGAAAATTGGTCTGCGCCGCCTCGGCGAGGCAGAGCCAGCCCTGGCCCGGCAGTTCGATGGTCAGCGGCACCTCGGCGTCGCTCTTCCAGTTTTTCACCGGCAGTTTCTCGTAGAACCGCTGCGCGCTGGGCGTCCACAAAGCCTGCGCTCCCGCCGGTAAATTAAACTCGGTACGCTCGGCGGCGAACTCGAGCACCTGCGCGCGCAGGCTCTCGACGAAGACGTAACGGAACGCGAGGCCCTCGTCGTACGCGCGCACCTGCAGCTGCAACGTGCCGCGGTCGCCGGACGCATGCTGCAGGTCGATCTTGAGCTCGTTGTAGTTGTCGGGAATCTCGGCGCGCTCGCCCCAGACCGGCTTCCACGTCTGGTGGGCGCCACCGCGCAAGGTGCCGGTGACCTTCAGGCCGGCGATCCAATCCGTCGTGCCGCCGCCATGCCGGTTGTTGATGAGGCCGAGCTGCGACGACAACACCAGCGGGCCGCGCGGGCCGTGGATTTCGTAAGTCGGCACGCCGCCGGCCGCGAGGGTGAAGACGTAGCGCAACCGGCCGTCGGGTGAAGCCACGTCGAGCGAAGTCACGGCCGGCGCGGCGCGAAGATTAAGATTAAGCGCAAGCAGGAGAAGCGAAGCCAACAGGCGGGGCAGGGCAGACATGCCCGCAGCATGAGAAAGTGGCGGGCGGTTGCCGAATGAATTTCCGGGGTGGCCACGGGAATTGGTTCACGCGACGACGCGCAGCCCCGATGCGGGCGTGGCCCAGGTTTTCCACCTGTTCCGCCACGGAGGAGCCATTGGAACAGGAAGCTCGGGAAGCACGGAAAGGACCGCCCTGAGCCGAGATCATGCAGTTGAAAGCGGATTGATCAGGGTTGAGGGACCAAGCCCAGAGGGAGACTACGGCTACGCGGCCCTTCAAACGCGAAGCCTCCCTTGGGTTTTGGTCTCAACCCTCAGCAACCAACTTTAAAGCGCAGGAGTCCGGCTGAGCTCTCTCCGCTCATCCCGGACTGCACCCTGCTTCGGCCTCGCGGCTCAGAACTCCAAGCCCACGGTGCCGACCATCTGGCGCGGCTGCGCGAACGTGTCGCGGTCGACCCGGTACTCGCGGTCCGTGAGGTTGCGTACGACCAGGCTAAAGGACGTGGGCCGATTCAAGACCTTGGCGCGGTAACTCGCGTTGAAGTCCATCCGGCTCCAGCTCTCCGACCAGCGCAGATTGTCCCCCTCGCGACGCGGCGCCATGTAGATGTAGGCCAGCCCGAAGCTCAGGTCCTTCAACGGGCCGCGCGAGAACTCATAACGGGCATAGGAGTTGCCGGAATACTTGGCCGCGTTCGGCGTGCGGCGACCGAGCAGCGAAAACGGCGCATTCGCGCCGGTGTTGGCCGCAAAGGTCGTCGCGAGCGGAGTTGCCACGGTCGTGGCATTAACCGCCACGATCTCGGTCTTGTTGAACAAGCCGCCGCCACCGATCTGCAGCTCGCGGATCGGCCGCACATAGAAGTCGACGTCGAAACCGCGCGCCCGCTCGGCGCCGCTGAGATCAAGGAAACCGGCCGCGCTGTCGGGGTCGGCGGCACCCTTGCCGCGGGAGACGTTCTTCTTGTCGATCACGTAGTAGGCCACGTTGATCATCGCCTTGTTCTCGAACAGATCGGTCTTCACGCCGTATTCGAAACTGCGGCCGAACTCGGGCTCGAGCAGCTGACCCCACGGCAAGGCGTCGAGGTTCGGCGCCCCCAGGCCATCCTGCTGGTAACGATTCAAGAGCTGCGTCTCGCGGGCCGCGGTACGACCGGGCTGGAAGGTGATGCGCGGGTTCACCGACTGAGAGTAGAGCATGTAGACGGACACCGGGTCCGTGACGCGGTAAGAAATGCCGCCCTGCGGAGTGGTCCGCTGGCGCGCGCCCTCGATGGTGCTGGTGACAACGCCGTCGAAGGCAATCGGGTTGATGCCGGGATTCTTCGTACTGGTGCGCGCCGACACATCGTCGAAGCGGCCGCCGAAGGCCACGCGGCCGCGGTTCCGGTCAAACGTCGCCGACCAATTCGCGTAGACGGCGTCGCTCGTGAAGCGCTGGTCATTATTGGCCCCGTTGCTGGCAAAGCCTCCGAGGGGCGTCAGGTTGCGCGCCGCAAACGCATCGCGCGCCGCGGTCGAGGCCGG
>CAIJFT010000401.1 GCA_903820035.1 uncultured Opitutia bacterium | reverse complement strand
TCATGCGGCGGTGAAGGGGCAGAGCCTACACATCAGGCAGTCGCCGAGGCTCCGCAGGATTTGTCCGTGGCTATGCGTATTTTGGTGAAACGGAATCAGGCGGCAAAAGGCAGCGCATGCACCGAGACCGGCGCGACGGCGCTCGGTCCGTGCAGATGTTCGCGATAGTCGGACGGGGCCTGGCCCGCCACGCGCCGGAAAACCCGGTTGAATTGCGACAAGGATTGAAAACCCGCATCATACGCCGCCTCGCTCACGCGCGTATGCGCATTGAGCAGGAGTTGTTTCACCTTCTCGACCCGCGCGCGCGCAATGTAGTCGGTCAACGTAAAGCCGGTCGCAGTCTTAAAAACCTTGCAGAAATAGAAAGGGCTCATGTGTGCCGCCCGCGCAACCAGCTCCAGACTCAGCGCCTCACCCAAATGCTCGGCCACATACGCCCGCGCTCGCGCCACGGCCGGCGGCTCGGCGGAGGATTCCTTGATGACGAGCTCGTTACTCACTAGCGACAGGTGACCGGCGAAGCTCGCCAGCAGGCGCACCGCCGCGGCGTAGTGCGTCTTGGTCAACACGCGCGACTTGAAGTAGGCGGCGTGAAACTTCGTGGTGTCCACAGCGGGATCCCATTCCAGAAGCTGCTTCATGGCCGCCCGAAAGCGGGATTGACGCGGCGCACTCAGGAGCACCTGTCCGGTTTGCAGATAAGCCACCACGTTATTGCCGATCCGGATCGGCACCAGGGAGTCGCTCAAGCCCGCAAAGCACTCGACCGTCAAAGGGGATGAACCCGCGGCCTCCTCGGCCTTCTGCTGCATCCGCAGGCAGCCTGCGCAGGCCGCGCTCCGCGCCGCCATTAACTGACAGAACAGGTTCGCATTTCTTGCTCCCGCCATCGGCGCGTCGAAACAGCCGACCGACCGCAAGACAAGCGGTAAGCCGGTCGCCGTCTGAAACGCATCCTGATAATCACGAAATATTTCCGACTTCCTAATCCGCTCTACGATATCGTCATCACGACGATGGGGAGTCACCGGCGGCTGTGGGGGCGTGTGGGACGGGTTCATGCCGACCAGAGTAGCGACTTTCACCCGGGTCCGTAATTGGAGCCGCGGCGGCATCTCGCTAAGGAAAATCCCTAGGCGGTCCGGATTCCTCTTATTATTCCTTTCCAATAATCTACAGCATTCGGCGCACCCGACGTTTGGAGGTGATCCTTAGATAAATCGGCATCGCTTGGAAGGGCCCCGGCGAGCCCAAAAATCGACGGCGGAAACCCATGATTCTCGGCGAGAATCCAAAAGGGCGGATCCTTTCATAATCTCACCTAAACAATTGTCTCCATTCTATTTATGAACCATTAACTACGCGTAGGTCGCCCCCAAATAATTCCAGCATCAGAGAATCTTTTAGGCTCCCCTGAAAACGCAATAAACGCGGCACGCGCACGACCGAATCAACCGACCCCACTTGGATACCGCCAGCCGCCACGCGGCACCCGCGTTAAAAATTTGCGCTGCATTCAAACCCGGCGCCCCGTAGTGACAACGTCTTGCCATGAAAGTCCCGCTCAACGTCCAACTCATCGGTCAGGAAGTCGCCGTCGTTTGGGACGACGGCGTTGAGTCGTATTTTCTCGGGGCGAAACTGCGCGCCGCATCCCCGAGCGCGTCGAACATGGGAGAGCGCGACATCCTCGGGAACCAATACGGCGGCGACGGACCGAAGCAGTTTCCGGGCGTCACCGTCACCGGCTGGGAGCGCGTCGGGAATTACGCTCTCCGCTTTGATTTCAGTGATGGTCACCGCACCGGCCTCTACAGTTTCGATTATTTGCGCGCCCTCGCGGGGGCACCGTGACGCAATGCGGGATTGCCTCGGCAGAACGCCGCCGCAAAGACCAACGGGGCCATGAGCAATCACGTCTTCCCTGCGCGCACCACCACCGCCGAGATCGAGTTGGGGGCTACCCTACAGCCCAAGTTCGGTCCCGACGGCCTGATTCCCTGCATCACGAGCGACCACCTCACCAATGAGGTCCTGATGTTCGCGTTCATGAACGCCGAGGCCCTCGCCCACACCATTCAGTCGGGCAAGGCCACTTACTGGAGCCGCTCGCGCAACAAGCTTTGGATCAAGGGCGAAGAGTCCGGCAACGCGCAGCTTGTAAAAGCCCTGCTGGTGGACTGCGACCAGGACGTCATTCTGCTGAAAGTGGAAAACGTCGGCGGCGCGTCCTGCCACAACGGTTACAAGTCGTGTTTTTATCGCCGCCTTGCCCCCGGAGCGGACGCCGCCGACGGTGGCACCCTCAAGCTGGAATTTGCCGCCCCGCGCATCTTCGACCCCGCGACGGTTTACAAGAAAAAGTAGGCCTCCGGATCCCCCGGCGGGGACCGCCGGCGCATCGGGCCCTCCGCCGTTGGCTTCAACCGGGGGCCGGAGTTTCTGTCGCTTCAACGACCGCCGGGCGCAATCCCACGCTCGCTGGCCTGCGCAAACCGGAGAATGCGCTGAAATTCCTCGCTGACCGCCAGCGGGTGCGCCGCCAACTTCTCCAGGGCCTGCGACCGGTTGAGCCCGTCGCGGTAGAGAATCCGGTGCACCTGTTTCACGCGATCGAGTTGCTCGACCGTGAAGCCGTTACGCTCAAGGCCAACCCGGTTGATGGCACGAATTTCCGCCGGGGTGCCGTCCGCGATGAAAAACGGAGGCAAATCGTGGACCAGTTTGGCGGTCGCAGACAACATGGAGTAGGCCCCGAGCCGGCAAAATTGGTGCACCCCGCCGTAACCACCGACGACCACGCGATCCTCGACGGTCACATGACCGGCGAGCACAGCGCCGTTGCTCATCACAATGTGATTTCCCAACCCGCAGTCGTGCGCAATGTGGCAGCTTGCCAGCAGGGTATTGTCGGAACCCACCCGCGTGAAGTCCCCGTCGTTCGTTGCGGCGTGGATCGTAACGTACTCGCGGAACACATTCCGGTCACCGATCCGCAAACCCGGGTTGCCGCCCTTGAACTTCAGGTCCTGCGTCTTGCCGCCGATGCACGCGTAAGGAAAAATCTCACACTGCGCGCCGACGACGGTGTTACCCTCGACCGACGCATGGTGGTGCAGCTTGCTGCCGTCGCCCAGGGTGACGCCGCGCGCGATAAAACAAAAGGCGCCCACCTCGACATCGACGCCCAATTGCGCCCCCGGCTCAACCACCGCTGAGGAATGTACGACGGCAGCCATGCGCGTTAAGCTTCGCCCTCCTCGACCACGGCAAACATGAGTTCCGCCGATGATACAACCTGACCGCCCACGGTGCAGTTGCATTCGGCTGCCGCCAGTTTTTCGCCGCGGACCTTGGTGATCTTGGCGTTGATGGTAATCTGGTCTCCGGGCCGCACGGGCTTGCGGAACTTAACCTTGTCCGCGCTCATGAAAAACGCCGTCTTCCCGCTGTTGCCAGTGCGCCGGAGCATGACGATTCCGGCCGCTTGCGCCATGGCCTCAAGCTGCAGGACCCCGGGCATCACCGGATTGCCGGGAAAGTGCCCGTTGAAGTAAGGCTCATTGATCGTGACGTTCTTGATGGCGACGAGTTCGTCGTTGCCGATGAACTCGACGATGCGGTCGATCATCACGAACGGATAGCGGTGCGGGATCGTTTCAAGAATACGCCGGATATCGAGCGAGGTCTCGGTGGGCAGCACCATCGTCGGCCGCGGCTTCTTTTTCGGACCCTTCCGCCGCTCCTCAAGCTTGGCATAAAGCGCCTTCGTCAGCTCCGCGTTGATCGCATGGCCCGGCCGCGTGGCCACAATATGCGCCTTGAGCGGCAGTCCGAGCAGCATCACGTCCCCGACGATATCTAGGATCTTGTGCCGGACAAATTCGTCGGGGAAACGCAGCGGTTCCTTGGAGATGATCTTGTCGCCGCGGATCACCACCGCGCAGTCCAGCGAACCGCCCTTGATTTTGCCCAACTTCAGCAACTCCTCAATGTCCTCGTAGATCGTGAACGTGCGGGCCGCCGCGATCTGCGCCATGTAGGTGTCGGGATCGAGCGCGATCGAAAGGTGCTGCGTGTGAATGCCGCGGTCATCCGCCGACGTGCAAGAGATTTTGAACTGGTCCGACGGCAAGGCGATGATCGACGAGTTGCCGCGCGTGACGGAAATTGGGGTATCGAGCTCGAAGTACTCACGATCTGCATCCTGTTCGACCGGCTCGGCCTGCAGAATCAGGTTTACGAAAGGCCGCGCCGAACCGTCCATGATGGGAGGCTCGGACGCAGTCATTTCGATCATGACGTTGTCGATGCCACAGCCGTGCAACGCGCTCAGGACGTGCTCGACGGTATGAATCTTGGCGTGACCGGATTGAATCGTGGTGGCCCGAACCAAGTCGGTCACCAGATCAACCCGGGGCTTGATTTCCGGGGCGCCACTGAGGTCCATGCGCTTGAACACGATGCCGGTGCCGGCGGCGGCAGGCTTCATCGTGAGCGTGACGGCTTCGCCCGTGTGGAGCGCGCTGCCCTGGATCGATACTTCCCGCGCAAGGGTGCGTTGTTTCATGGAGTGTTGGAGAGTTTCGGAAGCCGTATCGGAGGAGCGCAAGCGCGGATGTGGCGCCCGGCCCGGTCAGCGCGGCCAGCTTGACACTCGCGGAGACGCTTCGCCACAGTCGGCCCCTTCTACACGCCAAAAAGCCAGACCGAAACGACCCTCCGCCATGCCCGCAGCTAACGATATCCGTAAAGGCCAAGTCATCAAGTTCAACGGCGAGCCCCATCTCGTCATGGAAACCCAACATCGTACGCCCGGTAACCTCCGCGCATTCGTACAAATCAAGATGCGCAATCTGCGCTACGGCAAGGCGCTGGACCAACGCTTCGCTTCGACCGACACGATCGAAGTCCTTCCGACCGACCGCAGGACGCTCGAGTTCAGCTATGCGGATCGCGACGCTTTCGCGTTCATCGACCCCGAGAGCTTTGAGCAAATCGAGCTGACCGCGATCCAACTCGGCGAGGTGAAGAACTACCTCGCGCCAGGCGGCAAGGTTGAAGTCCTGTTTGTCGACGAGCGTGCCCTGTCGGTCGACCTGCCCTCGACCGTTGCACTCAAGATCATCGAGTCCGCTGACGGCGTGAAGGGTGACACGGCCAGCAACGTGCAGAAGCCGGCGAAACTTGAGACCGGCCTGGTGGTGCAAGTGCCCCTTTTCATCAAGGTAGGCGAAGTCATCCGGGTCAGCACGGTGGACGGCACCTATCTCGGTCGCGTCTAAGCTCGACCAAGAGCCCGCTCGAGGAAGCCCGCGGTCCAAAATACCGCGGGCTTTTTTGTGCCCCAGAGGAGCGCCCCGCGCAGGCCATTCACGCGGGTCAGGTCGGCAACGCGTTTTCGCCGGCCACTACGGACTGGTGGATATCCTTGCGCGCCGACTCCGGCAACGCGTTCAGTTTCTCCAAAAGGGAATCACCTGCGAGGAGTGTAAGGTGTTTCTCGGCGGCGTACTGTTTGGCCGCGGCGGAAAAGTGCCCGGTGGATACAACCTGCCCGCGGCGGATCTGATCGGCCTCGAGCTCAGCCACCAAAAGCGACAACGCCTTGCCCTCGATTGGGCCCGCCGGATCCGGCAAGCAAAAGACCCCGGCAAAGGGCTTGGGCTCACCTTTCCATGAAATGCGGATTTGGGTCACCGCGCCCGGTCTGGCTCTTGCCCGGGAGGCAACGACGCCAGTTTTATTAAAGTAGGCCAAAACCAAGACCTCGAAACGCCCCGCATCGAGGCGTCGGATATAGTCCTCGGAAAAGGTCGAGCCCGCGCTCAAAGAAGCGGCACCGGCGCCCGGGGTCACTGGGGTATTTTGCACCGAAGTCGCGGACAATTCAAATTGGCGCTGGCGCCAGCGCCACACCACAAAACCGACGCCACCGACAGCCAGGGCGGCGAACCCGAGCATGAGGTTCAAGGAAACTGGGGATTCATCCGGTCCCTGCGCGTTGGCATCCTTGAGCCGCCGGCGCGCCGCCTCAATCGCCTTGGCCTTCATCTCTTTGACCGTCTTTTCCGCCGCCATCTTTTCGGCGTTAGCCTGTTCCGCGGCAACCTCATCGGCCCTTTTACGAGCGGGCTCCGGAATCGGAGCAGACACCACTTGGACCGAGCTCTCCCCCGCAGATTTGAGGATCGGAACCGGCGGAACAGGTTCCGCGGCCGCAACCACAGGCACGGGAGCCGGAGCAGGCGCGGCCGCCACCGGATTCAGGGACGGGGTTGTCTCAGCTTGGGAATTTGGCGGCCGCGCATAGTTGGCGGAGGGCGGTCGGACCAACTTAATCTCAACTTTAGGCTCGCTGGCGGCCCCTAAATTCGCCGCGGTGCCCACCGGGGCGACCGGAACGGTCGGCAGCGTCGCCGCAGAAACGGGCTCAGAGGGAAGAGCCGGTGATCCAACGACCACCGGAGCAATCGCCTCGGCAACCGGCACCGGAAGCGGCACGGGGAGCGGGCGCGAGGAACCCGAGGCAATCGACTCAACGTCCACGACCAGATTATCGCGCAGCACTATCCGCTCATTCTGGTAAAGGAGTACGGTGCGGCTACCCGACTCAAGTTGGCTCTTGGGCCCGCCCAGCTTCTGCAACACTTGGTCGCGCGTCGCCCCCATCAATGGATGGGCGGGCTCCGCCGCCGTGACCAGCGTCAGCAGCGCGGCCAGCACACAGAATCCGATACGCGCGCGATAAGGAGTCTTGGCCGGCATGGTCAGAGTGAGATTTGGAATAAGCCTTCGCGCACATCAATGAAGAACTTGGTCAAGGTGCGGTGAACGAAGGGCGTTCAAACCACGCGGGCCCAAAGCACCTTAAGATAGCGGCTTTCCAGGCAATTCGAGTAAACGGGGTGATCGGTGCCCGGTCCGGTTCGATCGAAAAATTGAAGGCGACGGTTCTGCCGGTGCGCCGCCTTGATCACGTGCGCCTCAAAATCCTCCAAGCTCAGCAAACCGGAGCACGAGCAGGTCACAAATATCCCGCCAGGCTTGACCAGCGAGATCGAGAGCAGGTTGAGGTCTTCGTACTTTTGGCGCCCCTCCCAGTTGCCGTGCTCGTCGCGGGTAAAAATAAACTTGGGCGGATCCAAGATCACGACGTCCCACTTCTCCCCGTTCGTCTGCATCTGCCGCGCGTACGCAAACGCATCGGCATGGACAAATTTGAGCCGCGCCTGATTCAGGTTGGCGTTGCGTTTCGCCTGAGCAATGGCGGCCTCGTCGAGGTCAACACTTGTGACCTCCGCGGCGCCGCCGGCGACCTTGGCATTGAGCGAAAAGCCGCCGGTGTAGCAGCAAAGGTCGAGTACGCGGGCGTCCTTAGTGAACCGCGTGATCGCCCGTCGATTGTCCCGTTGGTCGCAGAAAAAGCCCGTCTTGTGCCCCTCCGCAAAATCCACCTCGTAGCGCACGCCATGCTCGCGAATCTTCACGGCGCGCGGAGCGGCGGCGTTGGTCTCGTTGAAGGTCGAAGGCTTGATGCCCTCGAGGCTGCCGAGATCGTGGTCGACATGGACGCGCGCGAACCGGGTGCCGGCTAGCTCATGCAATAACGGCAACCATTGGGGTAGACGCTGCGCGATGCCCAGACTGTAGATCTCGCAAAGGAGCGTCTCGCCGTAGCGGTCGATGGTGAGGCCACTCAGTCCGTCCCCGTCTGAATTGATCAACCGGTAGGCATCCGTCACCTCATCGAGCTTGAATAGCGTGCGGCGCAATGCGACCGCGTGGCGGATGGCGGATTCAAAGTAGCTTTCACTTACGGGCTCCACCGAATGACAGACCACCCGCAGGGGAATCTTAGCCCGCGGGTTAAAGAGACCGCCACCGGCCAGATTGCCGTTCTTATCGTAGACGTTGACGAAGTCGCCCGGTCGCGCATCCGGCGAGACCTGCCCGAGGAGCCGAGGAAAAATCGCCGGCTGAAAAGTGAAGTACTTCAACTGCGCCCAAGGTCGAGGCCACGCCGAGCGGTCGATTGGCGCAGGGCGCGGTTTCTCGGGTGGCTCGAGCGGGATAATTTCCTCAGACATCGTCGGGGAGGTGAGCGTTGACCGTCGCTCCGGTCAACAAGAAGGCCGACCCGTGAAAGGTCGGCCTTCGGCCAAATAAAGGCGCGCGACCCGATTAGGCGACGCGCTCAACCACCAACGGCGGCGGGGTCGGACGCTTCGGCGCGAGCCGGTAGGCGTTCTTGAAGTACTCAAGCGCCTGCTCGAGCTTCGCCTCGTCGTTATAGTGGATCATCATGAGCGGCTCACCCTGCTTTACCTGGGTGCCAACCTTCTTGATCTCCGACACGCCGACCGAGTGATCGATCTTGTCATGCGGGTTCTCTTTGCCGGCGCCGAGAAGATGCACACCGCGCGCGATCATCGCCGCGTTGATGGTGTGCACATAGCCGCGCTTCGGGGCAGGCAGCTTGCGGATGTGCCGCGCCGCCGGGAATTTTTCCGGATGATCAATAAACGTCGCATCGCCACCTTGGGCTTTTACGAGGTCCTTGAACTTTTCGAGGGCCGAACCGTCGGTCAGATGGCGCTGCACGGTCTGCTTGGCGGACAACGTTGAGCCCGCCACACCAGCCAGACGCACGATCTCCATGCCGAGCTTGAGGACGAGCTCCTTCATATCCTCGGGGCCTTCGCCCTTGAGGAGCTGAATGGCTTCCTTAACCTCGAGCGAGGTCCCAACGGTGTCACCGAGCGGCTGGTTCATGTCCGTCACGAGCGCGACACAGCGCCGCTTCATCGAACGACCGACCCGCGTCATGGAGCGGGCAAGCTGCTTAGCCTGCTCAAGGTCCTTGATAAAAGAGCCGTTGCCCCACTTGACGTCGATCACGAGGCCCTCAGAACCCTCGGCTAATTTTCTAGAGAGGACGCTGCCCGTGATGAGCGGAAGGCTCGGAATGGTTCCCGTCTCCTTGCGCAACTCGTAGAACTTGGCGTCGGCAGGAGCGAGGTCTTCGCTCTGGGCCACGATCGCGCCGCCGATGCGGGCGAGCTGGGAGGAAAAGTGCTCGTTCGAAACATGACTTTTGAAGCCCGGGATCGCGGACAGCTTTTCCAAGGTGTTGATGATGTAATCGTGCTCGACGCCGCACATCATCGGTACAACTACGCCGGAGGCCATCGCCAGGGGCACGAGCACGAGCGACGTTTTGTCACCCACGCCACCGGTCGAGTACTTGTCGATCTTCGGTTTGGCGATGTGCGAAAGGTCGATCACTTCACCGGAAAGCATCATCTCCTCAGTCAGATCGGCCGTCTCCTGCGCGGACATTCCGGAGAAGTAAATCGCCATGGCCAAGGCGGCCAACTGGTGCTGGGGCATTTCGCCATCCAGCGTACTGTCGATAATATAACGAATCTCCTCTTGGGTGAATTCGCCGCCGTCACGCTTCTTTTCGATCAGGAAGTTGAACGTCGGCTTGATGAAACGCCGGGTCGGGATATTTCGTTTGCTTGTCATGAGATGTGTGTAAACCGCCGGACGCTTGACGTCCGCTGGGCTAAAAGTGTGCAAGGCAACGTCTCTACTCGTGAAAGTCGAGTCAAAACCCAGTCGGACCGGGGGTATTCGGGGGCGCGGCAAAGCCAGTAAGTAACTATCCGGTTCCCAACGGCTATCGCGAAAGTCGCACCCTCGCTACCGGCGCTACACCGGACCGCGCCACCGGTTTTCGGCGGCAACTCCGCGCTTGCGCGCCGACCGTGCCCTCCGGTTGCATCTGGCGATGCACGTCCCGTTCAACCTCGCTGCGGATCTCGACGCCGCGCTCAAGCGCGCCGCCACCGTGGCGAGTATTGCCGATGCCTCAGCCTTCAGCCCTGAGGTCAGGACGGCCGAGGCCCGCCACGGCGACTTTCAGGCGAACGGGGTGCTCGGCCACGCCAAAGCGCGCAAACTCAACCCGCGTGCCTTGGCGGAGCAGATCGTCGGGGCCATCGATCCGGCCCTGGGAGAGAATTACGTGGTCTCAATCGCCGGCCCCGGCTTCATCAATTTCGCCCTAAAACCCGCCGCCCTTCTGGCGTGGTTGCGCACCTTTGATTCCGCCGCGCTCCTGCGCGCAGGAGCGGCCGCGGCCCGCGCCGAACAAACCTGGGTCGTCGACTATTCGTCGCCCAACACCGCCAAGCAGATGCACGTCGGCCATCTGCGTTCGGCCGTCATCGGCGAAGCGATTTGTCGACTGCTCGCCTTCACAGGCGCGCGGGTCATCCGGGACAACCATCTTGGCGACTGGGGTACGCAATTCGGCAAGTTGATCTTCGCCTATAAACGCTGGGTAGATCCGCAGGCTCTCGCAACCGACGCCATCGAGGAGCTCGAACGCCTGTACAAGCGCGGTAATGACGCCACCCCGGACGGCTCGCCCGAACTCGAGGAGGCGCGGCGTGAACTGGTCAAGCTGCAGAACGGCGACCCGGAGAGCGTCGCCCTCTGGCAGAAATTCTCCGATGTCAGCCTCGCTGCGTTCCAGGAGATCTACGACCGGCTCGGCATCGCGTTCGACCATTGCCTCGGCGAGAGTTTTTACCGCGACCAAGTCGACCGCGTTTACCGCGAACTGGCGGAAACCAAGCTGGCGGAGGTGAGCGACGGAGCCCTCGTGGTCTTCCATCCCGAACACCCCCGCTTCAAGACCCAGCCGTTCCTAGTTCGCAAGGCCGACGGCGCGAGCAACTATGCCTCGACCGACTTGGCAACCGCGCTTTACCGCACCGACCACTTTAAGGCGGACGGAATCGTGGTCGTCACCGACTTCCGCCAAGCCGACCACTTCGAGCAATTGTTCCTCACCGTTGGAAAATGGTTCACCGCCACCGCCCGGCGCCAACCCGAGCTGCATCATGTCACCTTTGGCGCGGTCACCGGCGAGGACGGCAAGGCCCTAAAGACGCGCAGCGGCGATGTCATCAAGTTGAAGGCCCTGCTCGACGAGGCAGTCGAACGCGCGTTTGCGCTCGTCACCGAAAAGAACCCCGACTTAACCGAGAGCGAACGGCGCGACATCGCCCGCATCGTGGGCGTCGGCGCGGTGCAGTACGCGGACCTTTCCCAAAACCGGAGCAGCAATTACGTTTTTTCCTGGGACAAGATGCTCGCGTTGGACGGAAACACCGCGCCCTACCTGCTCTACGCGGTTGCGCGGATTCACTCGATCTTCCGCCGCGCCGGCGCGGTTCCGGGCGACCCCTCGATTGAGTCCGGCGCAACCCCGCCGGAAACACCGGAGGAAATCACGCTCGCGCGGCGCCTGACAAAGTTTCCCGACGCCATCCGCCTCGCTTCTGAAACGCTGCGGCCGCACCACCTCGGACTTTATCTTTTTGAGCTCGCCGGAGATTACAGTTCTTTCAACAGCGCCGACAAAGTGCTCGTTGACGATCCCGCGATTCGCGCACGACGGATGATGCTCTGCGCCCGCACGTTGCTCATTCTCGAAACCGGCCTGACCCTCCTTGGCCTGCGGACGTTGACCAGAATGTAGGTCTGCAAATCGCACTTGCCGGTCGGATGGGGCCCACCCACCCTGCGCACCCATGGGCACGCAGGAAATATACATCCGCAACGCGAACGAAACCGAGGCCCGCGGGCCGTTCACCGCCCAACAGTTGACCGATCTGGCCGAGGTCGGACAAGTTTCGCCCGCAACGCTGATCTACGATGCGATCACCGAACAATGGGTGGAGCTCGGTAGCAATCCCGCCCTGATGAACGCGGTTTACCCACCGAAAAAGAAACTCGCTTTCAAAGGCACCAAGGTCACCAACCTCAACAAAACCACCAGCGACACGCGCCCGATCAGCGTGGACGACATGCTCGCAGCCGCCGAAGGGCGGACGTCGGATACCAAAGATAAGGCCGATCCGGAAATCGCCATGGCGCGGGCCGCGAGAGTCGGCATGTGGGGCCTCGTCCTCGC
>CAIJFT010000400.1 GCA_903820035.1 uncultured Opitutia bacterium | reverse complement strand
GGTGAGAACCGCGTTGTCGGCGCGCGCCGACGCGGGTAGCCCTTCCGTTGTCGCTCCAATGAAAACCTCCCGCTCCGTCCGAAGCCCGCGTCGTCACTTCTTTGCGGCCTTGCTCGGCTTGGCGATCCTCGGGGCGGGGACGGCGGCGGTGGGTGCGCCGTCGGTGCCGGAACGCCGTGAATGGCGGGTCGACGGGGTGGTGCGGGAGGGGCTCGTCTATTTGCCGGCCGGGGCGAAGGCGGCGCCGTCGCCCGTCATTTTTGCGTTTCACGGTCACGGCGGCTCGATGCAGAACGCGGCGCGGTCCTTTGCGTATCACACGCTCTGGCCGGAGGCGGTCGTCGTTTACCTGCAGGGACTCAAGACGCCCGGTCTGCTGACGGATCCCGAGGGCAAGCGGAGCGGCTGGCAGGCGTCGGCCGGCGACCAGGGCGACCGCGATCTGAAGTTTTTCGACACCGTGCTGGCGGCGTTGCGGAGCGAGGGGCGCGTCGACGAGCAGCGGATCTACGTCACCGGCCACTCCAACGGCGGCGGGTTCACCTATTTGCTCTGGGCGCAACGCGGCGAGGTGTTTGCGGCGGCGGCACCTTCGGGGGCCGCGGGGGCCAAGGTCATGGGCAGCCTGACGCCCAAACCGATGCTGCACGTCGCGGGCGAGGCCGATCCGCTGGTGAAGTATGCGTGGCAAAAGGCGATGATGGCGGCGGTGCTGAAGCTCAACCAGGCCGGTCCCGGCACGCCTTGGAAATACGGCGGTGAATGGCATGACTCCAAGGTCGGAGCGCCGACCGTGGTGTGGGTGCATAAGGGTGGGCACGCGTTCCCGCCCGCGGCCCGCACCGCGATCGTGGAGTTCTTCCGTTTGCACGTGCGGAAGTGAGCGGGCAGAGACTGCGCCGGCAGCCCTGCGCGCGAGGGCCCGGGAGCGCAGGGATCCGACGACGGTTGCTTTTACCATGTAGGCCCGTCCGGTGGGCGGGCGTTTCGGGCGGATTTCCGTGCCGGGGGCCGGGTCGCCCTCGAAGCGCGACCACCCGCGTCCTTTCGCCTACTCCTCCGCCCGCTGCCCGCCGCCGGCGAGTTCGCAGACGAGGGTGTGGGCTTGGTCGGCGAGCTTGCTGAGCAGGAGCAGGTCGTCGCGGCCGAAGCTGTCGGCATCGCGGAATTTCTTGTCCTCGCCCATGTAGGTCCGGGCGAAGGTCACGTTGTAGAACGTGCGCTCGTCGGCGCTGTTCTCCCAGACGGCGGCCTTGATCCGGCCGATTCGGAGGGTTTTCACCGGCGCCGAATTGCCGGACGGCGGGTTGGCGTTGCGGTGGGGGGCGGACGCTTGGGCGTATTTTGGGTTCATGGATTTCATGGGTTGATCGTGGCGGGGGCACGACGACGCACCGCAACGCCCGCGCCAAGCGCGCGAATTACCCGAAGGGCGGGAGTGTGAACCCTGCGGGTGCGGGGCTTGACCGGTCTCGGCGTTACGCCCGGACCAGGAGATTTTGTGGCTGCGCTTGAGCCTCAGGCGAGAGCGTGGATCTTACGTGAGGTCCACGTTGTCGCTACGCTCCCACGCGGCGGCTTTGCGATCACTCCTGGCCGGCGCGCCCCGCGAGGATTTCGCGCACCCAGCGGCGGTGCGGACCGGAAAGGGTCACGTCGTCGAGCTGCGCGAGTGGCACCCACACGAGCTCCGCTCCGCCGGCGTGCTTGGCCGTGGCGGCCGCCGCGCGGTGGATCGACTCGGTGATCTGAAAACGCGTGATGCCGCGCCGCTTCTTGGCGAGCAGCGGCTGCTTGGCGGCGGCCGCCTCGCTCAGACCGATTTGCTCGGGGGTCGGCAATTCGTGCACGTTCGCAAAACGGCGGGCGGTCGCCGCCGCGCGGTGGAGCAGCAGCGCCCCGTCGCGTTCGCACCACAGGCGGGTGACCGCGCGTTGCTCCATCTGCTTCGGGGCGAGGTTGGGAAACGCCTCCGGTTCGCCGGTCTTGGCGGCGGCGCAGAAGGTCCGGACCGGACACGTGAGGCACAGCGGCTTTTGCCGGAAACACACGGTGGCCCCGAGTTCCATCATCGCTTGGTTGTGGTCGCCGGGGTGGGTGCGGTTCAGCAGGGATTCGGCGAGCGGCGTGAAGACCTTCGCGGCCGACGCCGAGTCGCGGTGGGTGGTGCCATCGGCCGTGAGGCGGGCGAGGATCCGCACGACGTTGCCGTCGACACAGGCCGCCGGCGCGCCGAACGAGATGCTCGTGATCGCCGCGGCCGTGTAGGGCCCCACGCCGGGCAATTCGCGCCAGGCCTCCGGCGTGCGCGGCGGAGCGGGCAACGCGGCGACCGCGGTCGACAAGCGGTGCAGGTTGCGGGCGCGCGTGTAGTAGCCGAGGCCCTCCCACAGTTTCAGAATCCTGGCCTCGGGGGCGGCGGCGACCGCGGCGAAATTGGGCAACGCGTCCAGCCAGCGGGCGAAGTAGGGCAGCGCCGTTTTCACCTGCGTCTGCTGCAGCATGAATTCGCTCACGACGGTCTTGTAGAGCGACGGCGCCTCGCGCCACGGCAGCGAGCGGGCATGGGTGCGGTACCAGGCGAGCAGGGCGGACTGGAAGCGGGGGGCCGCGGCGGACAACGTGGCGGCGGAGGTGGGCGGCATCCGGAGGATTGGCCGCAAAGACGCGCGGACGGCGCAAGGAAATACCCGGCGCCGGTCGTGAATTTTCTCTTTTGCGCTTTGCGCGCTTTTTTGCGGCCCTCAGCTCCGATGCCGAAAAAGTTCAACGATGAGCCCGAGCCGCCCAAGAAGCTCGCCTCCTACACCGTAAAGCTCGACGACGCGCAGATGGATAAGCTGCGCGCGATCCTCGAGGCGCGCGGGTGGACGCCGTTCGAGGTCGCGTACACGCGGTTCGCGTTCAAGGCGGACCACATCAAGGTCAACGTGAGCGCCTACACCAGCGGCAAGGTCGTGGTGGCCGGCAAGGGCACGGAGGATTTTGTCCGCGATGTCATCGAACCTGAGGTCACGGGCGCGGCGAAACTCGGGTACGACGAGGTGCTGCATCCGGATTGGTTCGAGTCGCACGCCGGGCTCGACGAAAGCGGCAAGGGTGACTTTTTCGGCCCGGTGGTGGCGGCGACGGTGATCGCCGACCGGCCGGCGATCGAGGCGTGGATCAAGGCGGGCGTGAAGGATTCCAAGAAGATCGCCGAGCCGCAGATCATGAAACTCGACGGTATCATCCGCGATACCAAGGGCGTCGTGGTGCGCACCTGTTTCTGCGGCATGCCGAAGTACAACGAGCTGATGGCGCGCCCCGGCGCGAACCTGAACCGCCTCCTCGCCTGGCAGCACGCTACAGCGCTGGATCAGGCGCTCGCCGAGAAACGCGTGCCGTGGGGCCTGCTCGACCAGTTCACCGAGCAGCCGCTGACGCAGCGTGAGCTCGCGAAGAAAGGCGTGAAGGACTTCGACCTCCGGATGCGCACGAAGGCGGAAGAAGACCCGGTGGTGGCAGCGGCGTCGGTCGTCGCCCGCGCGGAATTTGTGCGGCAGATGCACCTGCTTTCAAAGCAACTCGGGGAGAAATTACAGAAGGGCGCGGGACCGCTCGTGAAGGAGCAGGGCGCGCGCATCATCGAGAAATTCGGCGCGCCCGCGCTCGGCAATTTCGCGAAGCTGCATTTCCGCACGGCGTACGAAGTCGTGTCGGCCGCGGGCAAGCTCGACGAACTCCCGCTCAAGGAGCCGCGCGAGAAGATGGAGTGGTGAGGCCCCGCGTTACACTCGACGTGGGGTGGTCAGCTGGCGCCTCGGCGCCCGTCTGACCACCGCGTGTCAACGTGGAGGGGTCTCTGACTCAATACACGAACGAGAATTGGACCCCGACGCGGCGCGGAGCTCCGGGGCTGCCGGCATAAATCTCAGGGTTGATGAACTGGTAGTAATTCTTGTCGAAGAGATTTTGGCCGTAGACGGAGACCGTGTAACGGTCGAAACGGTAGCGCAATTGAGCATTCACAATGCCGTAGGCCGGCTGGGCGAACATCGTGGTGTTGCGTTCGTCGTAGAAGGACTTGCCGATCGCGGCATAGCTGGCGTTGACCGACCAGCCCTGACCGAAATCCACCGTCACACCGGTGCGCAGCGTCGCGGCAGGAATAAACGGGACGCGCTTGCCATTGACGCGGGCGCCGGAGGCGTCGCGGTGGTCGTCGAAGACGGCATCCGTGTAACCGGCCTGGAAATCCCACCAGACCTTCTCGACGGGGCTCCACATGAATTTCGCCTCGAAGCCGCGAGCGGTGACCTTGGCGGCGTTGACGACGACGAAATCGGTGGAGTTCGGTACGGTCCGCTCGAACTGGTAGTTGTCGATCGCATTCCAGAAGGCGAGGACGCTGCCGCCGAAGCGGCTTTTGGTCCGCCCAAAGGTCACACCGGCTTCGGTGGCCCAGATTTGTTCGCCGCCAAAGCGGGCGAGGAGGGGATTGGCCGTGAAGCCGCTGTAACCCTCGGGCTTGTGCGCGATGGAGGTTTTCGCCTGGAGATTGAGCGAGGGTGAAACGGAGTGCACGATGGCACCCGACGCCGACATGTAATCGTGGCCCTGCGAACCGCGGAGGCGCGGATCCTGAGGGGCGGGGAAGCCAAAGCTGTTCGAGCTCGCCTTGGTGCGGTCGAGGTCGGACGTGTTGCGTTCGACGCGGGCGCCGACCTTGACGACGGTCTTGTCGCCGACGGGCTGATCGAGGTTGGCATAGCCGGCCAAATTCATCTGGCCCACGGAAAAGACGGAGCGCTCGGTCTGCACGAAATTCGGCGGCACGAAGGCGCTGGGCGGCACGATGAACACGCGGGTCGCGTCGCCGTCGACGGTCGAATCGGAATAGAAGGTGCCGGCGCGCCATTGGGTGTGAGTGGCGCCGGGGGTGGATTCGAAGCGGAACTCCTGCGTCCAGAATTTCTCGTTCTGCTTCACGTTGGAAAACGCGAGCGGCAACGGCGACAGATCAAGGTCGGTGACCGACGGATCGAGATTCCATTTTTGCCGGGAGGTCGTCGCGGTGAGCGATCCCCAGGTGAAGGTTTTTTTGGCTTGGAGAGACAGCTGGAGGCGTTCGACCTTGGTTTCGCCGTTGAGGTCGGAGGCGACCTCGAAGGGATTGCGGCTAAACAGCGAGGTCAGGCGCGTCGCATCGTCGCTGGCCTTTTCCATCGTAAGACCGAAGCGGACCTGGAGTTGGTCCGCGGCCTTCCAAT
Source organism: uncultured Opitutia bacterium (assembly GCA_903820035.1). Taxonomy (GTDB): domain Bacteria; phylum Verrucomicrobiota; class Verrucomicrobiia; order Opitutales; family Opitutaceae; genus ER46. The sequence goes on along the minus strand of CAIJFT010000400.1, from coordinate 2,494 downwards.
AAAGCGTGCCGCGACCGGCGACGGAGCGGCGATCATCGGCCGTGCGTTTGCGAAAGGTGTTTTCGATGTAGCCCTCGCGTTCGGTGAGGCCGACGCTGGCGCTGTAGCCGATTTTGTCGGTGAGCGGCCCGTCGAACGAGGCCTGGAGGGCGGAGTATTTGGAAGAACCGTAATCGAGCAGGACGTTGCCCTGATGGGTGGCGCCGGGGGTGCGGGTTTTGATGTCGATCACGCCGCCGGGAGCGTTGCGGCCGTAGTCGGTGCTCTGGGAACCGGCTTTGACCGTGAAAGTCTCGATGTTGAGGAGGGAGCTGGGATAGGACGACACCGTCCCGCTCGGCACGTCGTCGATCACGAGTCCGACCGCGGGAGCGGAGAAGAAGATCGAGTTGGCGACGCCGCGCAGGGAGATGACGTCGCCGAAGCCGCGGGTGTCGCTGTTGCTCGTGCCCAGGTTGGGCGCGAGGCCGGCCATGTCCTGCAGTTGGGCCACGCCGTGCTGCTGGAGGAGGTATTGGTTGAGGACGGAGGTGGAGTTTTGGATCCGGAGTCCGTCGACCCCGAATTCGGCGTCGACCTTAAAGGGCGACATTTCGGTCGCTTTCGCGTCGGCGGCGGCCAGACGGCCGGCGCAAATTCCAGTGAGAACGGCGAAGGTCGCGACGAGGCGAAAGGGCCGGAGGATGGGTCGGAGCAACATGTTGGTCGGGATATAGGTGTTCGAAGTGGTTTGGGCTGGGGCCTCGGGAGGCGGGAAGCCGCTCTAACCTTGCCCTAAGGTGCGGGGCTATGTCCATTTCTTTGCAGGCCGTGCGCTCGTTTTTTGGTGGATCGATTTCCACCGTTCTTGCCTCGCAAAATTCCGGAACCGCCCGGTGCCTTGCTTGCTTGCTTGCGGGCAGCTTGGCCACGGAGCGGTGGAGTTCTTCAAGAAGTTTTCTTCTTAGCACACGGGCGAGGTCCTCAAGGGTAGGGCTTATCCAAAAGGTACACATACCCCCCCCCTCAACATCTTCGCCTGCGAATAAATCGCGCCGGTAGTTACCGCGGTTGATGACGTGTTCGCTGGCGTTGGCGTACTCGATCCGGATTTTTGGGGCCTGCGCCGATGTCAGTGAAGCCGTGGGGGTACGCCACGGCTGCGAACACTGAAAATCGGGGAGTAATCTCAGCCCGTGGGCGGCGGCGCTTGGCGGTGAATTGGGCAAAAGGTACATGACCCCTTGGAGACGCCCCTCGTGAAAACAAAAAAAGCACCACGGATTAGGTAGTGCTTTGTGGGATTAGAATTAGAAATTAAATATTACTTTGTAATACCATCTGCGTTAATTTCATAGGCAATACGCCAAACGCCATCAGTTCCTTTCTTCCAGTAATCTGCAAATGGATTAATGTGACTCTCTGTTTTCCCTTTAATAACCATGGTTGAGAATCCACGCACTAAAGTTAAAGCTTCGCTATCGCTTATAACGACTATTTTATCAATAATAATGGGTCCTGGTTTAAGGGATTCATAGGTATCGTAAAGTGCTATTGCCCCGCCCGTGATTTCCTTGCGGCCTTTATATGTGCTTGCATCTGGCAGTATCCAAGTTGCGTCTTCTGTGAAAATAGCAGCAAGAGCAGTGACATTTTTATTCTGTATAATAGAATAAGCCGATTCTAACTGCGATAACAATTGTATTTTTAATGCTTGGGCGTCTGCAGTGGTCAATTTCGAAGATTGTGAACTAACAATTACCCAAGAACCGTTTCTGCGAACGAGCATATCTAAGTTGCTGTATTTACCGCTCGTATCACGACCATCCCAAGTGCTTATCTGGTTTGTTATATATTTAGCTGATGCTGAATCTCCGAAAACATTCACTTTCAAACCACTTAATTCGTTGAGTTGGAACTTTTGGCTACCTGACTTAATTTGGTCTAATAAATGTTCTCTCGTGGAGGTCCCGCCTTCATCATCATACGTCCACTCTGGAGCTAAAGTTTTTTCTATAAAACTTACATCGTTCTTAAGTAAAGCTACTGCAGCATCATTTTCAATTTTTCTAATTGTTGCAAAATCATCATTAATGTCAGCTCTTGTGAAAGATACGCTGATTAGTACTAAACCAGCTAGTGCGCCATTTAGAAATGTAGGTTTCATATTTAGTTAGTCGGGGTATCGGATGGGATTATCCGATTGAGATATTAATCTCATATGAAAGGTGACTGGGCAAAAACTACAAAGCAACTGATAGGTGACTGGATTTTCAGGGACGACCCACGGGGTCATGTGTACATATTGCCCATTCTTCCAGCTGGGGCGTCGAATTTGGCCGCGCTGAACGCTGCAGCTATTCGATTTGCGCGCTGGTCAGGAATTGAGGGTTGAACTGCCGGCCAGTTCCGCTTTGCGGCCGAGTTCGAGCAGGTGCGTGACGCGGTCGGCGTCGTAGACGCAGCCGCCCCACGTGCCGCCGCTGGCGTTTTGCAGGGCGGCCCAGAGACGGGT
>CAIJFT010000399.1 GCA_903820035.1 uncultured Opitutia bacterium | reverse complement strand
ACGCGTCAGCGGGGTGCTGCGCCCACCGGTACTTTGCCTCTCGCCGGGCGGCGCGTCATCTGAGATCGCTTGGCCCATGGTCCCGGCCTCAGCCCGCTCCAACTTGCGCCGGTGGTTGGCCGTCGCGCTCCTCGCGATCGCGGCGGGATGGTCCTACGCCACGAGCATCACGGGGGAGTTTGTTTACGACGACCTCGCGGCTATTGTCGGCAATGAGACGATTCGGCGTTTGTCCTGGGCGGCCTTCGTGCCTCCGCCCGGTGTCACCACCAGTGGCCGCCCGCTGGTGAACGTGTCGTTTGCCGTCAATTACGCGCTTGGGGGCGAGGCGGTCGTCGGCTATCACGTCTTAAATCTGCTGATCCACGTGGCCGCCGGGCTGGCCCTGTTCGGCCTGATCCGTCGGACCCTGGCATTGTCGGCGCTCCGCGGGCGTTTTGGTGCCGCCGCCCCCGCGCTGGCCCTGAGCGTGGCGCTCCTGTGGACGCTGCATCCGCTCCAGACCGAGTCGGTAACCTACGTGGTGCAGCGCGTCGAATCGCTGATGGGGCTCTGCTATTTCCTGACCCTTTACTGTTTCGTGCGGACGCAGACCGCGGGCGCGCCCCGCCTGTGGCTGGGGCTGTCGGTCGTTTCCTGCGTGGCCGGGATGGCGTGCAAGGAGGTGATGGTTTCGGCCCCGATCCTAGTCTTGCTGCTGGATCGCGGACTGGTGGCTGGGAGTTTTCAGGCCGCGTGGCGGACGCGTTCGCGATACTACGGTTGCCTGGCCGCGACGTGGGTCGTGCTGTTGGCGCTCGTTTACTCGACGGGCTGGAATCGCGGAGGGACGGTTGGGTTGGGGGTGCAGACCGGCTGGTGGGAGTATGGCCTCACCCAGTTTCGGGCGATCACGCAGTATCTGCTGCTCTCGGTCTGGCCCTATGCTCTGACCTTCGACTATGGCACGTTTTGGGAAAGCAGTCTGATCGCGATCGTTCCCTACCTCCTGCTGGTAGGAACGCTGCTCGGGGTCGCAGGGGTGGCCCTTTGGCGGTCGCCAGCGCTTGGCTTCCTGGCGGCAGGATTCTTTGGGCCGCTGGCCCCGACCTCGCTGATGCCCGGCACCACCCAGATGATTGTGGAACACCGCATGTACCTTTCCCTCGCTCCTGTGATGGTCGTGCTGGTTTTGGCGGGGTACAAATTGCTGGGGCGTGGGGTGCTTCTGGTGTGCCTCGTGGCAGCGACGGCCTTGGGCGTTCTCACCTGGCAGCGAAACCAGGACTACGTAACCGCCCTGAGGTTGTGGCGTGATACCGTTCAGAAGGTTCCGGCCAACTCCCGCGCCCACTGCAATCTGGCGATTGCGTCGGTGGCGGCCGGGCGCCTCGAGGAGGCGATGGGACACTATACTCTGTCGCTGCGCTTGGAACCGAACTCAGCCAACACCCGCTATAACTACGGTCTGGCGCTGGCCAAGCTGGGGCGTCTGGACGAGGCGGCGGCGGAGTACGAAGTAGCCCTGCGGCTCTCTCCAGATCTGCCCGAGGCGTACTGCAACTACGGAGTGGTGCTCTTGGCGAGCGGCCGGCGGGCCGAGGCGCTGCGGCAATTTCAGCGCGCCCGCGAATTGCGTCCCCAAGACCCCGATGTCCTGGGCAATATCGGCAATGTCCTGGCCCAGGAAGGCCGGTTATCCGAAGCGCTGCCGTACTTTGAGGCGGCGCTCGCGCTTCGCGCCGATGATGCCGACACCCATTTCAACTACGCCAACGCGCTCCTGACGCTGGGTCGCCGCCCTGATGCGATCCGCCACTACCGATGGGCGATTCGTTTGCGACCCAATGACCGGGATTTTTTGCACAATCTCGAGATCGCGCTAAGATGAGTAAGACGCACCGCATCCCCCTGGCTTTAGACATGGGGTGAGGTGCGCTTGAATCGACTGGAGAAACCGCTGTGGGTAACAAAAACACCATCCGATGTGGATACGTTGATGGATGGCCGAATCGACGCAGGCTGGATTGCCCTGCTTTCCCTCGGCCTTGCGGTCCTGAGCAGCCTGGCTGCAGGGTTGGTGGGAGAAGAAGGGCGCGGCCGTGACACTCACATAACACCCCATGGAAACCCTCCACGCCGCAGAAACCCATCGCGAGATCTTCGCTTCCGGCAAAGAATGCTACGCGCGGTTGCGGCCAGGCGGTCTGCTCAGCGGTCTCGTGGACAAGCATGCAGATTTCGCCTCGACCCTACTGGTCAAAAAACTCGACGCATCAGGCGCGGTGTTT
>CAIJFT010000398.1 GCA_903820035.1 uncultured Opitutia bacterium | reverse complement strand
CGATGACAGTCGCAAGGTAGGTACAGATGAGAAACATCGCGAGCCGCACGAGATAGATAATCTTCGGATCGCCTTCCTGCAGCAGCGGCGAACCGCCGATGAGGTAGGCGATCAAGGTGCCGAACGCGATACCCACCGTTACCGCGGAAAGCCCCCGGAGCGAGAAGCCCTTCAGCTGCACATCCACCAAAACCACCAGGATGCCGATCCCTAGACCCATGGCTAAAGCGATTCCCTGATAATGATCCCAGTCTGTGATCGTATAGCAGACGAGCCAGCTCGCGGCCGCGCACAGCGCGACAAAGAGGAGGCGGATGGGCAAAAGGGTTTTATCCATGAAAAGGGGTTTTCCGGCACTCATCGGAATGTCCGCAGCACAAAAATAATCAGGGGGATGCCGATCATCAGAACCATCATCACGTAGAGCAATCGCTGTACTTGACGGGCTTTTCGCTTTTCAGCCTCCGTTGGTTCCATTTCGGTGCAGCGCACCAAACCGCCGCACTCATGACAACGCAATACTGGCTCGTGAAATCTGAACCCGCCACCTACGGGTGGACCGACTTCGTGCGCGACGGCCGGACCGCCTGGACCGGAGTGCGCAACTATTCCGCCCGAATCCACCTCAACGCGATGCGGACCGGCGACCGCGTTTTATTCTACGAGAGCATGACCACCAAGGCCGTCGTCGGGACCGCCGAGGTCGTGCGCACCGCGTTCCCCGATTCGACCGCCGAAGCACCCGGCTGGGTCGCCGTCGAATTGCAGGCCGGCCCCGCTCTGGCCAAGCCGGTCACGCTGGAGGCCGTGAAAGCGGATACCGCGCTCGCCCAGATGACGCTGCTGCGCCTCTCCCGGCTCTCGGTGCAGCCCGTGACGAAGCCCGAATTCGAACGCATTCTGCGGCTGGGCCGCTGAGGCGGCGCAGGCCGTTGAGCCAGGCGAGTGGAGCGAAAAGGCGACGGGGGTCACTTGGTCTTTCGCTCCCAGCTCGGCGCAGGACGCTCCACGGCAAAAATTCGCCCCAGGCCCACCGCCGTTGCCACAGCTTGACCACGGATGGCACAGAATGCACGGGGTGAGCGGTTCGGGGCCAGCTGCCGGGAAGGTTGCGGTCCCACCGGAAGCCGCGGAGCTTCCGCAAACCTCAGCGCTGAACGCGGTCCGGCCCGGCTTCCGCCAAGCATCCCGCTCGACACCCGCGCGCGTTTTTGCGTCGCTGCGCCTGTGACCGCGCTGACCCAACTCACGATTCTCGCCCCCGGCCTGCTCGGCGGATCGGTCGCCCGCGCCGCGCGCGAAAAAGGCGCCGCGCATCGGATCGTCATCTGGGCCCGCCGGCCCGAAGTCCGCCAACAGCTCCGCACTCAGCCGTGGTGCGACGCCGTCGCCGACACCCCGGAAGAGGCCGTGCGCGAGGCCAGCCTCGTCGTCATCGCCTCGCCCGTGGACAAGATCGTGGCCCTGGCGGCGCAAATCGCCGCCGCCCTGCCCCCCGGCGCCGTCGTGACCGATGTCGGCAGCGTGAAGGGCGAAATCGCCCGGCTCGGCCAGGCCGCGGTCGGCGCAAAGGCCCACTTTATCGGCGCCCACCCGATGGCTGGTTCCGAAAAGACCGGATGGGAGCACGGCACCGCCCGGCTGTTCGAACACCGGACCTGCTTTGTCACCCCGCTCGCGGAGAGCAACGCCGCTGCGGTGGAAACCACGGTCGCGTTCTGGCGCACGCTCGGCTCCGAGGTCGTCACCGTCGGCGCAGACGAACACGACGAGATCGTTGCGCACATCAGCCACCTCCCGCAGATGATCGCATCGAGTCTGTGCGCTTTCCTCGCCCAGAAGAACCCCGCCTGGCGTAACCACGCCGGCGGCGGTCTCCGCGACACCACGCGCATCGCCGGCAGCGACCCCGCGCTCTGGCGGACCATCCTCGAGCAAAACCGCGACGAAGTACTCCGCGCGCTGCGGGCCTTCGAGGAAGAGCTCCACCAATTCCAGATCGCGCTTTCAAACCGCGATTACGTCGAGGTCACCGCCCGCATGGAGCGCGGCAAGGCGTATCGCGACCAGTTCCGGCCGTTGCCGTAACCTGAAGTCTGGCGCAACCCGCGGTGTCGCCCTGCGCTCACACGCCGGGCTAACCTTCAACCGCACACCCGACGATAGAGCGCCTCGTATTCGGGCACGATCACGGCCGCCGAGAATTTCTCCCGCGCCCGCACCTGCGCCGCGCGCCCGAAGGCCGCCCGCTTCACCGGATCGCGGAGCAGCGACTCGACGCCCTGCGCCAGCGCATCCGCGTCGCCGCCGCGCACCAGCACGCCGCTTTCGCCGGCCACCACCACCTCGGGCACACCACCGACCGCCGTCGACACACTGGGGCACCCGAAGGACATCGCCTCGAGCACGCTGAGGCAAAAACTCTCCGACTCCGACGCAAACAGCCCGAGGTCGGCCGCCTGCAGGTAGTCTTCAATCTCAAACACATTCTGGCGCACGACCACGCGGTCGCCGAGTCCGAGCCGTTCCACCTGCGCCGCAAACGGCGTGAAGTCGCCTCCGGCCAGGATCACCAGCTTGAACGCATCCCTCGGCCGCACGCGCGCCACCGCTTCGAGCAGGAGATCGACCCGTTTCACCGGCCGCAGGTTCGACAGGTGCAGCATCATCGCCTCGTCCGTCAGCCCCAATTCAGCGCGCACCTCGGCCCGCGTCCGGCGCGCCACCTTCGGCTCGAAGAAATTATGGATGACATCAATCGGACGATCCACCGCCAAGAGCCGCTGGGTTTCGTCGCGCAACCACGCCGACACGGCCGTCACCGCATCCGATTCCATCAGCGCGTGCCGGATCGCCGGACCATAGCCAGGATCCCGGCCCAGCAATGTCGTGTCGGTGCCATGCAGCGTCGTCACGACCCGCGGCCGGCGCCCCGCGGGCAACATCGCCCGGGCGAGAATCGCCGCCGTCGCGTGCGGCACCGCGTAATGCACATGCAGCAAATCGAGCCCGCAATCACGTGTCACCTCCGCCATCTTGACCGACAACGGCAGCGTGTAGTCGGGATACTTGAAGAGCTCGTAATCGTTGATGACGACGGGGTGAAAATGCAGCCGCGGGGCCGACGCCGGCAGCCGGAACGGCCGGCCGTAGCTGATGAAGTGTACCTCGTGACCGCGACGGGCCAACTCTTCGCCGAGGGCCGACGCCAAAATCCCGCTCCCCCCCACCGAGGGATAACACGTGATGCCGATCTTGAGGGCCCGCTCGGGGGTCATCGTCAGTAACGCCGCGCCCCGCGACCAAGGGCGGCCAGGGAATCGACCACCAACGCCTCCGCCGGAAACAGGGGCATCGCGTGCTCCAGCCCGGCGCGGAGACCGTTCAAACGGGCCCGCACGAGTTGCAGTTCGACGTAGTTGCGGGTCCGCAATTGGGAAGCGTGCGCCTCCATCGCGGCCGTCCACGCCGCGACCACCGCAGGATTCGAAACGTCCACGAGCACCCGCGCGCCGTCGACCGGCTCCGCCTCGGGCGTCACCGCGTAAAACAACAGCTGGCCGATCGCATGCGGCTTTACGCGCCGCAGTTCCTTTAAGCCGCCGAAGCGCGCCAGTCGCGCCGCATCGCGCACCATCCGGCCGAGGCACACGTGATCCGGGTGCTGGTTCTCGACCACACTCGGGGCGAGTACCACCGCAGGCCGCACCTTGCGGATGAGGCCCGCGAGCAAAATTGTCCGCGCCGGCGTGGCGGCGAAATGCGCGTCACCACCGAGGTCGACGAATTCGATGGTCGCACCCAATAGCTTCGCCGCCCGGCGCGCCTCGCGCGTGCGGATGGCCGGCGTGCCGTTGCTCGCGGCCTCGCCTTTCGAGCCAACGACCCAGTGCACCTTCCGCCCGGCCGCGGTCTCGGCGGCGATGACCGCGCCGCAGCCGAACTCGATGTCGTCGGGGTGTGCGCCAAACGCGAGTATGGTTCCAGCCTCAGTGGTAGGCTTCATCGGAGCGGTCGATGGGGTCACGATTGACGAAGGTAATCTCAGGCGCGTCTTCCTTCCGCAAGTACGCTTGTTCGCCCGCGCCGGCGATGTAGTGGGTGCACTGCACCACCGACTGCATCCACCGCAGCCGCGTATCACGCGTCGGGGTGACCTGTTCTTTCGTGTAGGTGGCCGGCGGCAACGTCACATAGCTGTCCCCGCCCTCGTGCAGCTTCAACTGCCCGTCGAGCCAGCGCGCGCGGACGACCTCACCCGCGTGCGGCAGATCCACGAAGAAATCCGTCACCGCGCAGCCCGCCCGGCGCACGGCGGGATCGCTCGAGCGCACGATGCGCATGCCGTCGATGAGACCCATCCGCCGGTAGAGCTCGAGGCAGAAGTCCGCCGCGTTCGGGGCCGTCACCTGCTTGAACGCCTCGACCCGCTCCGCGGCGACGTACGCGCCGAGTTGACGCGCCGTGTTGGCCTGCCAGCCCGCGGCGATGCGTTTCAGGTGCAGCGGCGACCATTTGCGCTGCACCTTGTTTTCAAAGCCGAAATTCAGCGTCGCCGCCTCATCGGTCTTGCGGTGGCGCAGGGTCGTCTGCGTTTCGCGCGGATCGTGGTCGCTATCGTGAAAAAAGAACACGATCTCGCCGCCAATCTCCGCCTGGAGGCGGCGCGCCGTTTGGAATTTAGCGAACAGAAACCGACGCGGGAAAAAACCGCAGGGTTGCTGACCGAAACAGATGACCGGGGCTCCGCTCATCCCGCCACCGGTTCCTTCCGCGCCGGCCACACGGTCTGCAAGCCCAGGCTAAAGAGTACACACATCACGCAGCCGATCGGATTGAGCCACAGATAGCCGATTTCATACGCCGGATTAAACCGCCCCACGAGGTAGATCGCCAAGACCGCCGCCTGGGTCGCGACTGCGCCCCAGAACACCGCCGAGCCGCCGACCTTCTTGATAAAGAAGGCGACCATAAAGACGCCGAGCAGCGCGGGGTAAAAAATCGAGGCCACGATGTTGAGGAACTCGATCAGATTCTCCGCCGCGCTCACCATCAGGGCAAAGCCGATCGCAAAGAATCCCCAGGCCGCGGTAAACCACTTCGCGTTGCGGACGTTCCGCGCCTCGTCGTGCGCGGCGAGTGGGCGGAAGTGGCGCCAGACGTCGATCGTGCTGGTGGTGCCGAGCGCGTTAAGTTCGCCGGCCTTGGACGACAAGGCCGAGGCGAACATCACCGCAATCAAGAGACCGATCACCCCGTGCGGCAGCTGCGTCAGGATAAACGTGATGAAAACATAATCCGAGTCCTTGGTCTTCGCCCGCGGGTCGACGGCCTTCAGCTGGGCCTTCGCTTCCTGCCGGATCGCCACCGCCGTCGCCTGGGCCGCGGTCATTTCCCGCCGGGTCGCTGCCTCCGCGGCGGCATCCGCCCCGTTTCGCGCCGCGACCCAAGCCTTGATCTTCACCTGCTGGTCGGCGTGCGCCGCGGCGTATTTCTCCTCGATGGCCTGGAAGGCCGCCGCCTGCGGACCCGCACGATGCCGCTGCCATTCGGTCTGGTTGAAAAACACCGGCGTCCCCGGCTGGAAGAGGTAAAAAACGTAGAGCATCGCACCGAGCATCACGATCGAGAACTGCATCGGAATCTTGAACACGGCGTTGAACATCAGGCCGAGCCGGCCCTCGCGCAGCGCCGCCCCGCCAATGTAGCGCTGGACCTGCGACTGGTCGGTGCCGAAATAAGACAGCGAGAGGAAAAAACCGCCGAGTAGTCCGCTCCAAAACGTGTACCGTCGCTCGAAGTCGGGCGTGAAATCCACCGCCTGCAACTTGCCGAGCGCGCCCGCGATGTGCGTCGCATCGGGCGGCAGATGGATCAAGACGACGACGAAGGCCGTCATCATGCCGCCGAAGATCACCGCCATTTGCCACTTCTGGGTCAGGTTCACCGCCGCGCTACCGCCGGTCACGGTGTAAACGATCACCAGCAGGCCGGTGAACACAATCGTGAGTTCCAGCGGCCAGCCGAGGACCGTCGAGAGGATGATCGCCGGCGCGTAGATCGTAATGCCGCTCTGGATGCCGCGCTGGAGCAGAAAGAGTGAGGCCCCGAGCAGCCGCGTCTTGGCGTCGAAGCGTTGCCCGAGATACTCGTACGCGGTGTAGACGCCGAGCTTGCGGTAAATCGGCAGGAAGACCGCGCACACGACGATCAGCGCAAGCGGCAGGCCGAAGTAATTTTGGATGAAGGCGATTCCACTCTCGTAGGCCTGCCCCGGCAGCGAGAGGTAGGTGATGGTGCTCGCCTGGGTCGCCATGACCGACAGGCCGATCGTGCCCCACTTGGTCGCGTGGTTGCCCTTCAGGTAGGTGTTGAGGGTGTCGGTGTGCCGCGTGCGCCAGGTACCGTACGCCGCAATACCGAGCATCGTCCCGAGCAACACCCACCAGTCGACCGCGTTCATCGCAAGAACCGCGCGAAGAGCGCGAGCAGGGCGACCGACAGCAAGAACACGCCGACGACGAAGACATACACGCCCCGCCAGGTGCGGAAGCCGGGGACGCCGGGGGACTCCTCCGGTTCGTCGTTCATCGGCGTAGGCAAGGGCGGCGGTTCAGCGGCGCCGCCCCGAGACCGCGCGCCGGAGCGCGGCCCGGTTGGAATCGAACAGAGGCATGGCGTCCGGCCCGCATGCGACTCACTTCTGATTGGCGAACGCGATCGAGTACTGGGTGTTCTCCCACGCGAGCTTGATTACGCCGGCACCGGCGCCGGTCTTCTCAACGGCCATCATGAAAGGGTCCACGGCGGCGGCGGTCGTGCTCTTGGTGAGGTCGAGACGGGCGAGCTCGTTGGCCTTTTCCTCGGCGTCCTTGTACGGGATGCCCCACTGGCCCGTCTTTTTGTTGATAATCAGTTTGGCCGAACCGTCGGCCTCCGGCTGGGTGAAAAGCGAATATGTGCCCGCCGCGAGCGTGTAGCCGCCGAGCGTGATCGCCTGCGTCGTGGTGAGGAGCGTCGCCTCGTTGGCACCCGTGCGCCAGACCTTGCCGAACGGCACAAGGCCGCCCCAGATCTTGCGCACCTCGCCGGACTTCGGGTCCTTGGCGCCGGGCCGGCTGTAGGCGATCTTCACCTGGTTGCCGTCGACGTCGGCGGAGACGGTGGCCGGCAGGCTGACGCGGGCCTTCTTCTTTTTCTGCTCTTGGGCAAACACGGAGGTCACACCCAGGAGGGCGACGACGAGGACGGTGATGAATTTGGATCGGTTCATAGTGGACTGGGTTGGAGCAAAAGGGGGCGGAGGTAGAATGGCGCTGGGTTCGGCGGACGGGTCAATCCCTCAAACCTTGTACCGGAGCAAACGGAGGAAGTGGAGTCATCCGTTCCTCCCTGTGCGCGCTGTGCGCTTCTGCAGATTTAAGGCAAGTTGGGGCGAGGTAATCAGAAAGCGGCAACCCGAAGCCGGGGATGCAACGCCAGACGCGCGCCGGGCCGCGGCGTTGCGCGTCAACCGGCGCCCGCCGGCACGCGCCGGCTATTTCAGGTTCTCGATGAGGGCCTCGTTGAGCCGCACGTACTCGGCGCGGGGCGCGCCCTCGGCGGCGGCGATCGATTGTTTAGCCGCGGCGATCGCGCCGGCTTTGTCGCCGGACTTCGCGAGAATCCTGGCCTTGGCGTGCAGCATGTAAAACGCGGGCTTTTCACCCTTCGTCGCCTCCTCAATCCAGCCCCGCGCCTTCTTCAGGTCGAGGCCCTGGTCGAAGTAGAACATCGCGGCCGTGTAATACGCCGACACGGACAATGGCTGGCCGGCGGCCATGGCGGCGTCGATCTGGGCGAGGACATTTTTAACCACATCGACCTCGATCTTCACCGGGACGCGCGTTTTCTCCCAGACGAGGTTGAGCGTGGCGGACTCGGTGCGGATATCGTTGAAATCGATGGTGAACGTCTCGACCGGCTGCGTCAGCCCAACGGACTTGGTCGTGACCCGGAGCGCGTCGTTTTCCGCGTTGTAACTGTAGGCGCCCCACTCGCCCGTGACCTTGTTGAAGATGAGGGTCCACTCCGAGAGTTCGGGAATGGAATAGAGCGCGTAGGAACCGGCGGGCAGGGCCTTCCCCGCAACCTTTACGTCGGTGCTGAACGTGATCTTGGTCGCCGTGTTCGCGCCCGTACGCCAGACCTCGCCGAACGGCAGGAAGGCGCCAAAGATTTTGCGGTCGCGCATGCTCGGACGTGAGTAGTTGACCTCGATATCGGTGAAGCCGACGCGCTGCTTCAGCGTGGCCGCGGGACTCGCCGCGGGAGCGTTGATGCGCGGGCCGGCGGGAGTCTGCGCCGAAGCGGCGGAGAGCAGGAGCGAGCCGGCGATCGCAAGGCCCAGAGCGGGCAGGAAACGGGATTTCATGGTTGGGGAGGACTCCACCGAAAGCGGATTTCGCGGGAAACGCAAAGCCGACAGCACGGTGGGCCACCGGGCGGGTAAAACGCCCACCCCTCCCCACCCGGGAATGGATCGAACCAACCCGCCCTGCGCTCACGCGCAGGGCGACGCGCGCGTACCGCTCAGGGCACTTCGTACACCTCGAGGATCGCCACGCCGGTCGTGCCGCCGACGCCCTTGGCCTCGACGGTGTAGCTGCCGCGTTGCAGCGTGGCCAAGACCGCGGCGTCTTT
>CAIJFT010000397.1 GCA_903820035.1 uncultured Opitutia bacterium | reverse complement strand
CGGCATACGAGATCATAGCCGGTGACTGGAGTTCAGACGTGTGCTCTTCCGATCTCCCTTCCCCCGCGTGTGGGTGTCCTGCCGCAACTGCAGCGCGCCCGCGACCACCGCATCGGCGGAGGCCTTGTCCGCCAGCCATACCTTCTCGAGCCGAAAGTCGCCGCCCGGCACCACGACCATCTCCGCCCGGATTTTTTGACCCGGGCGCGCCAGCGCGAGATCGCCTGCCGCCACATCAAACTCCATGGTCATCGCCGGCATGTATCCCTTGATCTCATCATGCTGGACGATCAGGACCTTGCGCGCGGCCTCGACCCGCACGACCTCGCCGGTGAGCGCGTAGCGTTCATCCTTGGGCTTGGCCAACGCCGCGGTGGTCGGCGGCGGCTTGGAGCACCCAACCGGGACGAGCCGGCCGCAACCGACGAGCAAGCCGCACACCGCGACCGAGGCCCGCCGGCACCGGCCCGCCCCGCCCTTTTGCGGTTGAATCTCGTGAGTGGACATAGGGCAAGGGATTCGCCGGCGGATAAATTTGTCAAAGGGTTTGCCGCGGCCGAAGGGATCACTTCTGTTCCTCCTTTTCCCAGCTCATGGCCCTATCCTCCCACTCCCGGCGCACCTCCGCGCACAAGCCCGCCCTGGCGGTTTTCGCCACCCTCGGCGGGATGTGGGTCTTCGTCTTGGTGACGCTCGGCGCGTTTACCACCAGCATCGGAGCCGGCATGGCGTTCCGCGACTGGCCGTTGTCCAACGGCTCGATCAACCCCGAGGGTTGGTTGCGCGACGTCTCGATGTTTGCCGAGCATTCGCACCGGCTCTCCGGGATGATGATGGGGCTGATCACGATCTCGCTCGCGGTGTGGCTGTGGGTGCGCGAGGAGCGGGGATGGCTGCGTGAGCTGGGGCTTTGGGCGCTGGGCATCGTCCTGTTGCAGGGTGTCATCGGCGGCCAACGCGTCACACTCGACGCGCTGCACGTGCCCGGCTTCCAGATGTCGCTCGGTCAGATGCTGCGGATTCCGCACGGTATCCTGGCCCAAGCCTACGTTTGTGTCTTGATCGCGATTGCGACGGCCTCGACCCGCGGCTGGGTCGAACGGGCCATGCCGCTGCAGCCGCGGGTGCGGCGGATCGGCCTCGTTTGCACGGCCCTGATCTTTGTTCAACTCGTGATCGCAGTCACCATGAGACATAACGCGGCGGGCCTCGCGATTCCGACGTTTCCGTACTCGACCCCTGGAGCCCAGTGGTTGCCCGCGCAGTGGAGTTTCCCCGTGGCCATTCACTTCGCCCACCGCGCCATGGCCGTGGTACTCGCAGTGGCGCTGACTGCTTTTGCCTTTCTCATCCGCCGTGATCCGGCGGCAACGCTTGCGCTGCGCGCCGGGGCTTCCGCTCTGGTGAGCCTCGTGGTTTTGCAAATCCTACTCGGAGCCCAAATTATCTGGACGATGCGCCACCCTGAAACCACGACGAGCCACGTCGTAGTGGGAGCGCTGACCCTAGCCACCACCTTCTGGCTGACCTGGGTCGCGCACCGCGACGCCCTAGCGGTCGGAAAAGAAACGCGCGCATGACAAACCAACCCACCGGCGGAGCCACGTTTCGCGACTACCTCGAGCTCACCAAACCGCGACTCAGCCTGCTGTCCGTTCTCACGGCGATGGTCGGCTATTTTTCCGCCCGGCCGCCCTCCAATCCCGGCAAGCTCACCCTGCTACTCATCGGCACCTCGCTCGCCGCGGGCGGCGTCGCGGCGTTGAACCAGTGGATGGAGCACGACACCGATGCGCAGATGAAACGCACGGCGAACCGGCCGATCCCGACCGGAAAGGTCCCGACTGGAACCGCCTTCGTGATCGGCTGGGTCATGTGCATCGTTTCGCTTTTCATCCTGTTTGCGAAAGTCGACAAACTCGCGGCATTTTTCACGCTACTGACCATCATCTCGTACCTTGGTTGGTATACGCCGGCGAAGAAGACCTCGCGGTGGAGCACCGAAATCGGCGCGATCGCGGGGGCTTTCCCTCCATTGATCGGCTGGAGCGCCGCGGAGGGCGGCGTTTCCGCCCTCGGCTGGATTCTTTTCGGGGTCTTGTTTTTCTGGCAGGTGCCGCATTTTATGGCGGTGGCGTGGACCTACCGGAAGGAATACTCCGCCGTGCACTTTCCGATGCTGCCGGTCCGCGATGAGAGCGGCCACTGGGTCGCCTGGTGGTCGTTGGTCAATTGTATGGCGCTCGTAGTGGTTAGCATCCTGCCGGTCGTTCTGGGACTCGCCAGCAAAGCATATGGTGTCGCCGCAGTGCTCTGCGGCGCGTGGTTCCTTTGGCGCGCCGTGGCCTTCCTCCGTCGCGACGCCCGAGATCCGATGGCGCGAAAGCTGTTCTTTGCTTCGATCGCCTACCTGCCCATCCTGCTTTGCGCCCTCGTCGCGGACCGCCTCCTTGTGCCATGACCGTCCAAACTATTCCCGCCATCAATGCGGCCCTCAACGCCGTCGCCACGCTGTTGATCAC
The DNA here is from genome assembly GCA_903820035.1 of uncultured Opitutia bacterium. GTDB lineage: Bacteria > Verrucomicrobiota > Verrucomicrobiia > Opitutales > Opitutaceae > ER46. The sequence goes on along the minus strand of CAIJFT010000397.1, from coordinate 7,354 downwards.
CGGGGGCTTTTTCTTTGTTACCCGCGCCCGGAGCACCGCAGATGCGACGGCTAAAGCAGCCCATGTCCGCGCGCACCGCGCCTGCATGCTAAGCGCCGGCGTGGTCTCGGCCGTTTTTCTGGTTGGCTACGTCACCCACAAAATCCTGGTCCGCGGGGTCCACACGCCCTTCGGGGGCGGCGGGGCCATTGCCCTCGTGTATTATGTGATGCTCGTGACGCATATCATTTTGGCGGTGTCGATCGCCTACCTCGTACCACGGACGTTTGCGTTCGCCCTCCAAGGCAACATCGAACGGCACCGGCAGTGGGCACGCTGGACGTTTCCGATTTGGTACTATGTCAGCGTGACCGGCGTACTGGTCTATTTCTTCCTTTACCAGTGGTGGCCGGCCCAGCCGCGCGCTTAAGCGCAGCGCCGGTCCCCTTGCGGGCAGACCGCATCCGGGCACAAAAAAGCCGGGCGGCTCGGCCCGGCTGAAAGCGAAAACGCGCGGTGAGGTTTACTTAACCTTCAGCGTGCCCTTCATCAGCATGTAGTGCCCGGGGAAGGAACAGAGGAAGCTGTAATCGCCCGCGGCGGGGGCCTTGAAGGTCACTTCGCCGCTTTTCTTCGGCCCGAGGACAGGGATGGAAGCCAGCACATCGCCCTTCTTTGCCGCCGGGACGTAGTCGGTATCCTTCGCGGTCATAGCCGCCGTGGCGAACGCCGTCATGTCGACGCCCGCCTTGAGCAGCACGAAATTGTGCCCCATGGCTTCCTTCGGGAGCGTGCCGTCATTCTTGAGGACGACCTTGATTTCCTCGCCGGCCGTAGCCTCGATGGTGGCGACGCTGAACTTCATCTGATCGTTGGCGGTGATCTCGATGACCCGCGGCGCGGCAAATGCGGAGATCGCGCCGAGCGAAACGGCGGTCGCGAGCGAAGAAACAGAACGAAGGGAAAGGATTCGGGAATTCATGGCGCGCCCACGTTGAGAATGAAAAAGCCGGATGCAAACCAGAAGGAGGCGGAATGGCGCACCTGCGCATTTATTGATCTCTCATTTCGCACTACGAACGCCACCTTATGATAAGGCGCTCAAGCCGCCATCGACAGCACAGGTAATAACCATGCAGCCAACCGTCGTGGTGCAGCTCATCCCCATTAAAAGCTCTGATTATGGCTTGAAATGCAAAAACGTTTACCAACGCTCGCCAGCTTTTGGCGTTCTCGCTCTAACAGTTTGTTCCCGACAGCCCACATGTTCAACTCCCTCCCTCCTCTCGCGCGGTGGGGCCGCGCATTTTTTGCCCTGGCCAGCATCACCCTTTTATCCGGGTGTGACTTCAATTTTTGGCGTATGGACGGCCACCAGTCGACCATGGTGGTCGACGGCAGTGTCGCTCGCCAGCAACTGGAGGTCTTCTACGTCACCTGCTGGGTGTCGCTCGTCGTTTTCGTGATAGTCGCCGCGGTACTGGCTTACGCCATGATCAAGTTCCGCGCGCGTAACGAAGCCGACGAACACGCCGAGCCGCCACCGCAAGGCCACGGCAACCCCCTCATCGAGCTCGGCCTCATCGGCGCCTCGGTCCTCTCGCTTGTCATCATCGCCGTGCCGACGCTGAAAGCCATCTGGTCGACCTACGATGTACCCGAGGCCGAAAAGAAGGATGCCTATGAGGTGACGGCCACGGCCTACCAGTGGTGGTTCCGCTTCGAGTACCCCTCCGAGATCGCTGCGGTGAATGCCTCCGGTGCAAAGGCCCCGGTTATCGCCGCCAACGAACTAGTGATACCGGCCGGCCGCCCCATCCGCATCAACCTCCGCACGGTCGATGTGATCCACTCCTTCTGGGTACCGAAGCTGGCGGGCAAGGTGGACATGATCCCGAACCGGGCGAACTTCATCTTCGTCCGGGCGGACAAGCCCGGCTACTTCTGGGGCCAGTGCGCCGAATTCTGCGGCGATTCGCACGCCGTGATGCGCTTTCGCGTTGTCGCATTGGATAAGAAAGAATTCGCCGAGTGGGTGGAGCAGCAGGGACAGCTCGCGCGAAACGTCGCCGCCACCGCGGTCGCCACGACCACCACGCCACAATTCACCGCCCTCCGGAAGTTCGCGCAAAACGAGGCGGGTATCACCGATAAATTCGAGGTCAACCCGCTGGAATCGTGGCGCACAAAGCAGCTGCCGGAAAAGGACGAGAACACCGCCCTCATCGCAAAGGGCCGCCAGCTCTTTTCGGCGAAGACCTGCATTGCCTGCCACAGTATCCGCGGGCACGACGGCGCGGGCGTTTCAGCCCCGGATCTGACCCACGTTGGATCCCGCACCACGATCGCCGCCGGCCTCCTCGAAAACAACAGCCAGCAATTGCGCCGTTGGATCCGCGATCCTGGCTCGGTCAAGCCCGGCAACAAAATGGCCAAGGCTTACCTCGAGAACAAAATCTCCCTGAACGACGAGGAACAGGTCGCCTTGGTGGCTTACCTCGAGAGCCTGAAGTAAGCCAAACGGAACCACTCCCTTGGGAGCGCGGGCGTCACGCCTGCATCGATCCGGCGGGCGTGATGCCCGTGCTCCTGAAATCCCCCGACATCTTAAACCAAATCACCCGACTCATGGAACTGGCCAAATCCGCCCACCTCACGCAGGAGGAGCACGCCCCGTCTCAGCCCAAATTTCTCACGCACCCGACGACCAAGACCGGCCTGATGGGCTGGCTGACGACCGTCGACCACAAGAAGATCGGCTTCCTCTACGGCTTCTTCGCCCTGATTTTCTTCATCATCGGCGGCTTTGAGGCGCTTCTCATCCGCACCCAATTGATGGTGCCGAACAACGACTTGCTGACCGCTCAGCAGTACAACACGCTGTTCACGATGCACGGCACGACGATGATCTTCCTCGCCGTGATGCCGCTGTCCGCCGCTTTCTTTAATTTCATGATGCCGCTGCAGATCGGTGCGCGCGACGTGGCCTTCCCCCGCCTCAACGCGTTCTCGGTTTGGACCTTCGTTGCCGGCGCAATCATCCTGAACATCGGCTGGCTGGGTCCGATTCTGGAGCGATTCGGCATCCACGGGCACAACGCCCCTGACGGCGGCTGGTACGGCTACGCCCCGCTCACTTCCAAGAACTTCAGCCCGGGCCACTCGATCGACTATTGGGTCATGGGGCTGCAATTGCTCGGCGTCGCTTCGATCGCGGCGTCCCTGAACTTCATCGTGACGATCATTAACATGCGCGCCCCGGGCCTCACCATGATGCGCCTGCCGGTGTTCACCTGGATGGCCCTGTTCACCTCGTTCCTGATCGTCCTCTCCTTCCCCTTCATCACGATTGCACTGGTCGAGGTCATGATGGACCGCAACTTCGGCACTTCCTTCTTCGAGGTATCCGGCGGCGGCATGCCGATCCTCTGGCAGCACTTGTTCTGGGTCTTCGGCCACCCCGAAGTGTACATTTTGATTCTGCCGGCCATGGGGATCATCTCCGAAATTCTGCCGACCTTTTCGCGCAAGCCGCTCTTCGGCTACCCGATCGTGGTTTTCTCCGGTGCTTCGATCGGATTCCTAGGCTTCGCGGTGTGGAGCCATCACATGTTCACCACTGGCATGGGCACGGTCGCGACCGCAGCCTTCGCTCTCGCCACCATGTGCATCGCAGTTCCCACGGGAGTGAAGATCTTCAATTGGATCGGCACCCTCTGGGGTGGTCACATCACGATGCGAACCCCGATGATGTTCGCCCTGGGCTTTGTCTGGATGTTCATGATCGGCGGCTTCTCCGGTGTTATGCACTCGGCCGCCCCCGCGGACGCGCAGCAGAACGACTCCTACTTCGTCATCGCCCACTTTCACTATGTGCTGATCGGCGGTTCGATTTTCGCCCTTTTGGCCGGCATCCAGTTTTGGTTCCCCCTCATGTTCGGCCGCAAGGTCAGTGAGTTCTGGGGCAAGGTTTCATTCTGGGTCATCTTCGTCGGCTTCAACACGACGTTCTTCCCGATGCACTTCCTCGGCCTGAACGGCATGCCCCGCCGCACGTTCACCTACGACCCGAACCTCGGCTGGAACACCGCCAACTTCATCGCCACCATGGGCTCCTACGTCCTCGGCGTCGGCATCGTGATCTACTTTGCCGTACTCGTTTACACCTACCTCAAGGGCGAGAAGGTGAAGAAGGATTACTGGGATGGCCGCACGCTGGAATGGTCGATCGAAAGTCCGCCGCCCGAATATAATTTCCGCGTGATCCCGACGGTGCACGCCCGTGACGCGTGGTGGCACGAGAAGCACCACCGCGAGGAGATCGCCAAGGAAAACGAAGCGCACGCCAAGGCCGAAGAGGCCCATGGCGGCATCCACATGCCCTACGGCTCCATTTGGCCGTTTGTCGCCGCGTTCGGCACGCTGATCGCAGCCATCGGCATCACGGCCCTGCCGGCTAACCCCGCCCCCGGCATCCATCTCAAGCTCGGAGTCTGCCTCGTCGGCGCGACCGTCGCCTTCATCGGGATCTATTTCTGGTCGCTCGAAGGCAACGAGGGCTACCACATCCATCTCGACAAGGACGGCAATATCATCGGGGAAGACCACGGCTCCAAGCACTGAGCCGGTCCTACCCCACCCTTCGTTCCAACCACCGACTTCCGCCTCCTATGAGCAGCCACGCGGCCTCCACTTCCATCGATCACCATCACGATCCGAGCACCTCGACCGGCATTCCGAACAAGAAGCTCCTCATGTGGACCTTCCTCGCGTCGGACTGCATGTTCTTTGCAGCTCTGATTTCGACGCACCTTATCTATCGCCTGCATCCGCCGGCGGGTGGCTTGGACCCGAAGGTGGTCTTCAGCCCGGAGCTCACTTCGTTCTCCACGTTTATCCTCCTTATGTCCTCGCTGATGATGGCCCTCGCCGTCACCGCGATTCAAAAGGGCAACGTGAAGAGCTGCCGCTGGTCGCTGCTCACGACCATCTTCTTCGGCATGATCTTCCTCGGCTGCCAAGTGTACGAGTTCAACCACTTCGTCCACGAGAAGCACATGACGATCTCGAACAGTTTGCTCGGCACGACGTTCTACACCCTGACCGGAACGCACGGCTGCCACGTCGCGATCGGCGTCCTGTGGCTGGCCCTGATGTACGTTCGCTCCTTCAAGGTCGCCAGCGACAAGTCCTGGTTCTCGCAGCAACTGTTGCACGTGGTCACCTTGCTCGGCGCTCTACTCCTGAGCCTGAAGGTTACGCTCGGGTTGGTGCACGCCATCGGCACGGAAGCCACGTTTGGCGCCGCTCTCGGCCACTTCTTCGGCGCTGAATTCGTTTTCATCGCCCTGATGCTGATCGCCTACGGCCTCCTCGCCTTCTACTTCGCCCGGCCGCGCGGGACCGTACAATTCAGCGAGGTCAACGCGATCGACGTCGAGTCCATGGGCCTCTACTGGCACTTCGTCGACATCGTCTGGATCGTCATTTTCACCGCGGTCTACCTTTTGGAATACCTCTGAGTTTCGAGCCAGCGGGAACGTGAAAGGGGCCAGCCCCCGAACCTTCCCGCTGCGCGTTCCCCGCCCTCCTCACTCGCACTTTCACGCCCGACCTTCTCCCTCCTTCCATGAGCGCTCCTTCCCATGCGGTTTCCGGCCACGACCACGGCCACGAATCCAGCAAGTTCCAGATCTATGTGCAGATCGCGATGCTCCTCGCGGTGATTACCGGCATTGAGATCGTCTGCGTATACCTTCCCTTCGCCAAATGGCTCGTCGTGACCACCCTGGTGATCCTTTCGACCGTCAAGTTCATGTTCGTTATTTTTTACTTCATGCACCTGCGTTGGGATAAGCTGTTTTGCACGATTCTGTTTTTTATCGGTCTGATCCTAGCATCCGGCACGATGTGGGCGCTGCTAACGCTTTTCAGCGCCGAAGCCAGCCTACCCCTCCCGACCTGATCGGATAACCCAGTCGAAAACTCCTCACGGCGGCCATTCGGCCGCCGTTTTTGTTTTCCGAAAGCACGCAACGGGTAGACAATGCCCGCATGATCGATTGGCGACACTGGCACAACGAACCTTGGCTCATCGGCGGACTCGTTGCCGTGGGCTGGCTCTGGGCCGTGCTCGCCATCCCGGCGCGAGGTCGCCTCGCCCCCGCCTCGGGCTTTCCCCGGCGCCACGCCCTGCGGTTCTATCTGGCACTGGTCATCTTCTACCTCGCGGTGGGCTCACCCCTTGACCAGATCGGCGAACGCTTTCTGTTTTGTGCCCATATGTTCCAGCACCAGTTATTGGTGTATCCTGCCGCTATTCTTTTTCTGCTGGGTATTCCCGATTGGATGATCGATCCGGTGCTGCGCCAGCGGGGACTCAAACCGATCCTGCGCCTTGCCACCCATCCGATCGTTTGCGCCGTAGTCTACAGCCTTGTGATCGGCGTCTGGCACGCCCCGTCACTGTACGACTTGGCCCTCCGCAACAAGTTCGTCCACGTCTTAGAACACCTGACCTTCTTCGGCGCCGCCCTGCTTTATTGGTGGCCCTTACTCAGTTCCTCCCAAGTCTTACCACGCCCTTCCTACGCGATCCAGATGCTCTACGTGCTCGGAGTCGTCATCACCATGACTCCCGTCTTTGCCTACATCACGTTCTCCCAGGACATCCTTTACCCCACCTACGAGTTCGCGCCTCGCCTGATCCCGAATTTTGATGCGGCCGATGACCAACTATTGGCCGGTGTGATGATGAAACTCGTCGGGTTGGCGGTGTCGCTGGGCGCGTTCGGCGTCGCCTTTTATCGCTGGTATCAAGACCAAGAGCGGCCGTAGACCTCGCCGCGCACTCCCGGTTGCGCGCTGATCTAAACCAGGGGTTGCACCCGCCGGGCGCCCGATCAAGGCGGCCCCCAAAACGCGGTCCCTTCCCAAGTCAACACGGGCGGATGGCGGCATCCTTAAACCACCGCGCCGTTTTCACCGGATCACGCCGGCGAAGGAACAGACTTTTAGCGGCCCAAAAAAGCTCCGCCCGGATCAACCGGGCGGAGCATTCAAAATGCCTACGCTTCAGGAAGCAGCGGGCGTCATCAGGTCCTCGACGGAATCGCTCTCGATCCCGATGTCGGCGAAAAGCCACGACGAGAGGTAGCGCTCGCTGCTCGAGGGTACGATCACGACGATCTGCTTACCTTTATTTTCCGGGCGCTTGGCAACTTGCAGGGCGGCCCAGATCGTTGCGCCGGACGAGATCCCCACCGGAATACCGTCGAGTTGGTTCACCTGCTTCGAAACCGGACCCGAGTCGGCTTCCTTCACGCGGATCACCTCGTCGTAGATTTTGGTATTAAGGACGGCCGGAACAAATCCG
>CAIJFT010000396.1 GCA_903820035.1 uncultured Opitutia bacterium | reverse complement strand
TTTCTGGATATCGTCCCAGCCGGCTTGGACCACATTCGCCCAGCCGGCGGCGACTTTGGCGGCCGGGTCGATGACTGTGGCGGGCGCGGGGCCGGGATTGGCGGGTGCAGCCGGGGTGGCTGCGTCGGCCGGCAACGGTTTCCCCGGGTTCGACTCGGCGCCGCTGGTCAGCGGGGCCGTCGCAACCGCTTCGGCCGCGGCCGAAGCGGTTGCCGCGGGTGCGACGTCCGACGCGGCGGGGGCGGTTCCGGCCGCGGAAGGTGCGGCGGGTGTCGCCGGCGCGTTGGCGGTGGCGGCTGCCGGAGCTCGTTCCGCGGAGACGGCGGGCGCAGTGCCCTCGCCCGGCCCGGGGGCGGTTTCTGGCGCGGCCGGGTTGGCGGGCGTTGGGTTGGAGGGGGGGAGGAACTTTGGCGCCGCGGCGCCGCCGGCGAAACCGGAGAGGATCCGACCGGCGAGGCGCAGGGATTGTTCGGAGGTTGGTCCCCCGGAGGGCGCCGCCGGGGTAGTGTCGTTGGCCGGAGCGGTGGCTTCGGTGCCGAATGAGTCGATTTGAGTGAGCGCCGACTGCGCATCGCCGACGACGTTGCCGGTGGTCGGCGTGGGCTCGGTCGGTGCCTTGAGGGCCTTCATGCCGGCGTTGAGGTCGCGTTGAATCCGCACGAGCTGATCCCGCTCGGCGGCCCCGGTCACACTCTGGTTGTCGGCGTTCTTACCAACCGCGAGAATAGCCTGCTCCAGAAACTGGTTGAGGTTCAGGAGTGCGGTGACGGCGGTTTTGGTGTTGGCGATCGACGCGTCGAAGGCGTCTTGGGCGGCGAGGAGGGCGCTCTCCAGCACGGCGAGCAGGGCCGGCCATTCCTTGGAGCTCATCTTGCCGTTGCCGCCGTCGAATTGGCTCAGGTCGATCCCGAGGGTCGCCAGAGCCTCCGTGAGCTGTGCGGTGACGACGACATCGGTGATATCGGCTCCGGCGTATTCGTTGGTCAGGGGGGTGGACGCCACGACTTCGCGGCTCCCCGGGGTATCGCCGAGCGTGGCGCCGGAGAGGGTCCAGGCGCCGGCGTCGGCGCCCATCATGAAAATATAGCCGTCGTTGCGCGCGGCGTCGGCGGCGAGTCCGCCCTTGTTGTCGAGGCTCTGGGTGGGGGTCTGGCCGGCCGCCAGTCCGCCGATGGTCAGCATCTGTTCGCCGCGGGTCGCCAGCAGGCTGGCGGGATTGCCCGGCGTATAGGAAACCTTGGTACCATCGGACAACACGAAGGTGGAGTCCTTTTGAAACTGCCAGCCGTCGCCGCCGGGCGGCACGGAGTCGACGCGGCCGTCGGGGCCGATGACGATGCCTTGGCCGGTGGCGTCGGTGAGGGAGACGGCGCCGCTGGAGCCCCAGGTAGAAAGGTAAGTGACCGGATCCGAGTCCGCGCTCAGCTTGGTGGTGGACGGACTTTCTCCGGCGGCGAGGGCGAGGGGCGTGACGGCGGTGGTCTCGGCCCGGGTGAGGGCGGCGAGGGTGGACTGGGCGGCGGCGATGACCGCTTGGGTCGCCGCGATGCGGGCTTGGTCGGGATTATTGCCGCGTTGGAGGGTGGCGAGAAGGGCTCGGGCGTCGCTCAGCGCCTGGGTGGCGTTGGTGCGCGCGGTGGCGAGGTTGGCCCGGGCCCCCGCGTCGTCGTTGTTATCCAGCTGGGTGAGGGCGGTGAGCAGCAGCTGGGTAGCCGACACGACGGCGGTGGCGAGGGTCGATTCCTGACTGTTGGTGGCGGTGCCGGCCTTGGCCGCGTTGGCGGTGGTCAGGGCGGCGGTGGCGTCACTCCGCACGTCCGCGACAAGCGAGCTGAACCCGGAATTGACGGTGCCGGCCACGGCGTTTTTCACCCCGCCCGGGGCGGAGGTCCAGGCGGGCTTGGTGAGGCGACCGCTGGACGTGGCGGCCTGATCGAAGGCGGCGGCCACGGAAGTGAGCAGCGTGGCGTAGTTGCCCGGGGCAGCGCGGATCGCGTCGACCAGGCCCTTGACGGTCGACTGGGCGGTGCCGAGCGTGAGGCTACGGTTTTCCTCCAGTAGAATCGAAAGCGCGAGGGCGCCGTCCAGGTTGGCGGCCTTTTGGGTCGTCGCGAACGAAACGCTGGAAATGCTATCCATGGTGACGGAGACTGAAAACGCAGGGATGCCGGTCAATTTTAGCTGCGAAAAAGCGGGAAAAACTCACCTGTTTGGGTGATGCAAAATGCGATTTAAGGCGCGGGCTCACGGAGCGGCGGGGGGGCGGGGGGCGGCGAGGGTGCGGACCTTCTGTTTTTCCCGGGCCCAGGAAAACGTGGTGAGGTCGCCGCCGTACCATTGGACGCCGTTTTCCACGCCATCGGAGACGGTGGTCAGGTAGCGTTGATAAAACGCGAGAATCCGGTCGGCGGGCAGGGCGTCGGCGGGCCGGTCGGACGTGGGCTCGACGGTGCCGCGGATCCAGCGGATGCCGGCCGGGCTTCCCTTGATCAGCCGCAGCAGGCGGACGAGATCGGCGAAGGGGCTGTGGAGGGTGCGCGGTCCAGGCGCGCGGCGGATAAAGACCACGTAGAAAATATCGGGGTGGTCCGGCGGGACGCGGTAGACGAACGTCGTGCGGCCGATCCTGATTTCCCAGCCGATCTGTGGCCCGCCGTAGAGTGCCATCGGCTGATAACAGACGACCGGCAGGTCAGGGCGTTCGGCTTGCAGCCAGCGGGTGAAAGCGTCGCGGTGTCCCATGGTTTTCAGTGGTCTTGGGCGGGCCGGATTTCCTTCACCCAGCGGAGGACCTCGGCCATCGGCTCGATCAGATCGGAGGGGATGTAGTGATCGACGGGCACGTCGGTGTAGAGGGCGCGGGCGAGCGGGATGTTTTGCATCACGGGGATGCCCTCCTCCTTGGCGACGGCGATCATCCGTTGCGCGATGTGGTCCTCGCCCTTCGCCAAAATGCGCGGCAGTTGGTTGTCCTTTTCCTCGTAGTAAATGGCGATGGCGAGGTGGGTCGGGTTGGTGACGACGACGGTGGCCTTACGGGTGTTCTGCACCTTGTTGTCGTTGAGCATCTCCTGGTGGAGTTGCTTGCGCTTGCCCTTGATCTGCGGGTCGCCCTCGGACTCCTTGTACTCCCGTTTGACTTCGTCCTTCGACATCTTGAGCCCCTTGATGTGCTGGTACTGCTGGAAGAAATAATCGAAGGCGGCGATGCAGGCGTAGGCGAGGCAGACCTTGATGGCGAGGTTCTGCATGACGACGCCGACGCTACCGAGCAGGGCGCTTTTGCCGCCGTATGGGATGCGGGTCAGGGCGTCGACCGAGTTGCGGACGATCTGGAACACGATGACGCCGATGATCGTGACCTTCAGGCACGATTTCAGGAACTCGATGACGCTTTTCATCGAGAAGATCTGTTTGGCCTTCTCGAACGGGTTGATTTTTTTCAACTCCGGCATGATCGCGTCGAACGACAGCAGGGGGCCGACCTGCAGGTAGGCGGCGGACAGGCCGGCGATGAAGCCGACCAGAATCAACGGCAGTGAGATGAGCAGCGCTTTGATCATCACGCCGTAGGCGACTTCCTGCACCGCCTTGTCGAAGGGCAGCGTGTAGAAATGCGTCGGCAGCAGAATGAGTTCCTTCGTCTGCTGCAGGAGCCACTCCCAGAGCAGCCCGATGGTCGCGAACAGGCTGCCCATCAGGGCGGTGGTGGTGACGTCCTGACTCTTCGCGACCTGGCCCTTCTGGCGGGCGTCGCGCAGCTTCTTCGCTGTGGGTGGCTCGTTTTTTTCCGACATGGGCCCTAGCGGAACAGGGCTTGGAAGAACGCCTGCATTTTCTCGCGGTTGACGAACTGTTCCTTCAGCAGGCCGGTGAGGACGCTAAGGTAGAGGATGATGAGTACGGAGGCGACGGCGCTCTTCACGGCCATGGCGAGCGAGAACACGTTCAGCTGCGAGGCGAAGCGGTTCATCAGGCCGAGCCCGAATTCGGCGAGGAACATGGCGATGATCAGCGGGGAGGCGAAGAGCACGATGTAACTCATGATGCCGTCGACGACGCCCAAGGCCGCGGCCGGCAGGCCGGGATTAAACGACGGGAAGTACTGGAAGACCGGCCAGAGTTGGTAGCTCTCGTACAGCATCACCAAAAAGGCATGGAAGCCGCCGCCGGCGAAGAATAGCACCGCGACCAGCATCGCGAAGAGGAGGCCGAAGGGCGACGTGCTGTTGCCGGAGACGGGGTCCTGCACCTCGGACTGGGAGCTGCCGCGTTGGTTGTCGATGAAGAATCCGGTGCCCTCCGCGATCCAAAAAACGAGGCCGCTGGCGTAGCCCAGCAGCGTGCCGATCGCGATCTCCTTGGCGATGATCACCCCGAAGAAAAGGCCGGAGCGGGCGGTGATATCGATCGGGCCGCCGGCGGAGAAGGCGACGATCGGCACCGCGATCAGCGTGAGGCTGATGATCACGACCTGACGCGCCATGCCCTGGATGAACTGCTGCGAAAAGAACGGCGACATCACCAGCGCGGCCGTGATCCGCGGCAGCGTGAAGGTGAGCAGCACCAGGGAATCTTGAAACGGAAAGTTGGCCGCCATGATCGCCGGGGCCCGCCCCGAAAACGCCGGTTTAGCTCGAGTGGCGCTGGGTCAGCGTCGGGAAAATGTCGAAGATGTAGGTCGCGAAGCGCAGGAGTTCTGCGCCGACCCACGACATGGTCAGCAACAACACGGCGGTGACGACGATGAGTTTGACGGCGAAGCTCAGGGTCTGTTCCTGCACCTGGGTGAGGGCTTGGAGCAGACTTACGAGCAGGCCCATCAAGGTGGCCGCGATGATCGGCGGCAGCGAGAGCACCAGCACCAGGGTCAGGGCCTTGGCGGTGACATCGAGCAGGAAGGCTTCACTCATGGTGGTCGGTTCAGCCGCCGGGAACGGCGTAGGTGAGGACGATGCCGTGGATCAGGCGCGTCCAGCCGTCGATGAGGACAAAGAGCAGCAACTTGAACGGCAGGGAGATCGTCATCGGTGACACCATCATCATGCCCATCGCGAGCAGGATGTTGGAGACGATGAGATCGATCGCGATGAAAGGCAGGTAGAGGAGGAAGCCGATTTGGAAAGCAGACGTCAGCTCGCTCACGGTGAAGGCCGGGACGAGGATGAGGAAGCTGTCCTTGTTGACCGTGGCGGCCTCTTCCTTCGACCAGAGCCGGCGGGTCGTATCCAGGAAGAAGCGTTTTTCGCGGTCGTTGGTGTGGCGCTTGAGAAAGCCGAGGATGGGTTCCTGCGATTTCGTCAACAGCCGCTGGATGGTGGCCGAGTCGAGCTTGCTCAGGTCCTCCTTCTCCACGATCGCGAACGTCGAGGTGGCGACGGGGGCCATGATGTAGACGGAGATGATGATCGCGAGCCCGTTGATCACCAGATTCGGCGGAATCTGCTGAATGCCGAGCGCGTTGCGCACCAGGCTCAGGACGACCACCAACTTGACGTACGACGTCATCATCACGGCGAAGAACGGGGCCAAGGACAGCACCGCCGTCAGGACGATCAGCGTCAGCGGATCCGGCAGGGAAAAGTTCATGCCAAGCTCCAGGAGACGATACGGACGCCGAGTTTGTCGCCGAGGTCGACGAGCTCGCCGTGGCCGATCTCGCGGCCGTTGGCGCGGATGGTGACGGCGCGGTCGGCGGTCGCGGGCAATTCAAAGGTGTAGCCGGCGGCGACGGTGCGCAGTTGGCCCACCGACAACTCGAGTTGGCCCACGTCGAAGGCGAGCTGCACGGGCAGGGCGTCGACGTTCAGGGGGCCGGTCGGAGCAGGTGAGGAAGGAGCTTCAGGAGCTGGTTTCATGGCTTGAATGGTAACGGACTGTTTTTGCCGCACGCCGGTGCCGAGGCGCTTTGGGCCGCACCAGACTTCGCAGGTGCCGGCTTTCCATTCGGCAGCGGAAAGGGCGGGCAGGAGAATGTCGCCGGCATGCAGCGAGCGGAGGGCGTCGACCGCCAAGGTGAGGCGGGCGACCGTAACGGTGAGCGGCATCGGCACAGCGTCGGCCGACCGCTGGGGCTTCGGGTGGGAGCGGCTGGCGAGCGAGACCAGGTGGTCGAGGGCCTGGGCCTCGCCGTGGACGGTGCCGGCGAGGAACGGCTGATCGCCGCGGGATAATTCCCAGCCGAACTGGGCCGCGGGCAACGGGCCCTTGGGGGTCCAACCGGTGATTTCCAGGTTGGCGCCGTGCTGTTGCAGCGCGGTCAGCGCATCTTCCAGACACGTTTCGACGAGGCCGAGCCGGAGTTCGTCCGGTAGGGCGGCAATTTCCACGCCGGCGAATTCGACGCCGAGTTGGGCGGGATCGGGCAGGCGGGAGTAGCCCAGAGTCAGGCGATGTTCGCCGAGTTGGACGCTCAGGTGGCCGGCCACGTGGCAGGCGGTTGCGGCTTCCGTGAAACGCAGCACGGCCGGCTGACCAGCCCACGCGAACGGGAAGGTGCGGCCGCCGGCGACCAGTGTGTTGAAACGGGTGGCGTCGGCCGCGGGCAACGGGCTCGCGGGGCGCGTTTTATTTTGGGCTTGGACCTGCGTCATGCCATCTCTCCGTTTTCGTCCAGCGTCGGGTAATATTGTTGCCGCGAGCGACCATCGCCCGGCTGGCCGGCCTGGCTATCCAGCCGCAGGGAGACGACGGGGGCCTCGACGAGCAGGTCCTGCCTTTGGATGGCCGCAGCGAGCCGCGGCAAGCCTTCGCGCAGGCCGGTATCGGCGACGGCGGTGGTCGAGATGAATTCGACATGAAGGCGGCCGGCTTCACGCCACAGCCGGACCGCGGTGTCGGGCAGGACGTCCCGGGCGAATTCCACGCGCACTTCGCGGTTCCCGTCGTGGAGCGGGTCGGAAACCAGCACCCGGGAAACGGTCTCGGCGACAATCTGTTCGAGTTTTTCGAGCCGGGCGGCGGGCGAAATCGTCGTCGATTCCGACACGGCGGCGGGAGCACGGTTCGGCGCGGCGGCGGCCATACCCTGCGCCAGCATCGACTGGAGGACGGCGGCACCGAGCGTCTCCGAGTCGGCCGGCGCCGTCTCGTCGCGGGATGATTCGTTTCGCTCCGAGTCAGGGGCGACCGACTGGGCCTCGAACGGCGTGGGGCCGGCAAAACGCGTGAACTCCGTGGCCGACGGTGCGACGGGCGTCGCGGTGGCGAACGTCGGCTTCTCTTCCGTCGCGGCCACCGGAGTGGATCCCACGGGGGAAGGGAGGACGCCTACGGGCAAGGCGGTCCCGGCCGGCCGGTCGGAGAAACTGGCCGGGGTCAGCGGTGAGGCGGCGGGACCCTGCAGTATCGGGTAAGCTGGGACAGTCAGCGGGGCGCCGGGCCCGGACTCGAAGCGAAACTCGGAGGCTGGCCGGGGCTGGTTGGATGCGGCGGCCGCGCTTCCGTCGCCGGCGGGAACCTGAGCTGAAGCCGCGCTGGCGGTGGCGTCGGGCAGGCGGGCGGTGAAACTGCCGGAGGAAGGAAGGTCTTCCGCCTGACGGGTGGTCGGCTCATCGAAAGTTCCGGCCGGCACGAGCGCGCGCGGGTTCTCCTGGAGGACGGCGAGGGTCGGGTGGTCGGGCGGATTGCCGGCCATGGCGTTTTTGAAGGCGGCGACGAGTTCGGCCTGTTCCTCGAGCGTGACGGGGAGGCCGTTACGAGTGGTCGGCACAACCAATCCGGCGGCCAGCGCGGCGGCGAGGTTGGCGGGCAGGGGGCCTTCGGTGGCGGGGGTGCCGCGGGCGAGGGAATCGGTGGCGTTCATAAGTGGATGGGGCATCAGGCCGCGAGCCGGTCGGCGCGGGGCGAAGTGAAATCTTCCAGCTCGAGGTCCTCGGCCATTTCTTGTTCGAGGGCGCGCTCCTGCAGCCAGAGCCGGCGATGCTCGAGCAGCTTTTCGAGTTCGCGCACGGCCTTGACCTGTTTTTGGCGGCACTCGTCCAAATGGGCCTCCGCCTTGATGACGGCAGCCTCGGCCTGCCGCAGTTGGTCGATGATTTCGAATTCGCGCTCCCGCAGGAGGGCGATGGTCTCGCGCACGTCGGAAATATCCCCGAGCTTGAGGAGGCGGCGCATCAGGCTGTCCAGCAGGCGACGCTCTTCCTGCACCCGCCACGCGATGTAGTCGTTAAGTTCCTGCTGCTTCTTGACGACGGCCTCCCGGGCCTCGCGCAGGAGACGCAGCGCCCGCGTGACCGCCTGGGTGGCCTGTTCCTCGCGATGCTCGCGTACGCGCACCATGTCCTGCAGCACGTACTTACTCATTTCACAATTTGCTGGAGGCCCTGCAGGGTCTCCGCGAAGGACGTCTTTTCCTTTAGACCCTGGCGGAGAAAGCCGTTGATGGCGTCGAGTTTTTTGATGGCTTCGTCGGCCACCGGGTCGTTGCCGGATTTGTATTCACCAATCCGGACGAGCAATTCTACTTCCTGATATTTGGCCATCAGTTGCCGGATGCGCCCGGCGTTACGGAGGTGATCCGGGCCGGAGATTGCGGTCATGAGCCGGCTGACGCTGGCCAGGATGTCGATGGCGGGATAGTGGTTGGCCGAGCCCAGCTTGCGGGAAAGGACGATGTGGCCGTCGAGGATCGAGCGCGTTTCATCGGCGATCGGCTCGGTCATGTCGTCGCCTTCGACGAGCACCGTGTAGAGCGCGGTGATGGAGCCCTTGGCGGAGCAGCCGGCGCGCTCCATGAGCCGCGGGAGGGTGGCGAAGACCGAGGGCGGGAAGCCGCGGCGGGTCGGGGGCTCGCCGGCGGCGAGGCCGATCTCGCGCAGCGCGCGGGCGAAGCGCGTGACGGAGTCCATCAGGAGCAGCACCTTTTTGCCCTCGTCGCGGAAATACTCGGCCACGGCGGTCGCGACATAGGCGGCCTTGAGGCGTTCCATCGAAGGCCGGTCGGACGTCGAGATGACGGTGACCGCGCGCTTCACGCCCTCCGGGCCGAGATCGCGTTCGAGAAACTCGCGCACCTCGCGACCGCGCTCACCGATGAGGGCGAGGACAATGACGTCGGCCTCGGTGTTGCGGACAATCTGGCTGAGGAGGGTACTTTTGCCGCCGCCCGCGGCGGCGAAGATGCCCATGCGCTGGCCCTCGCCGCAGGTGAGCAGGCCGTCGAGGGCGCGCACACCGAGATTGATCGACTTGGTGATCAGTTCACGGGTCATCGCGTTCGGCGGGTCCGCGTAAACCGGATAATAGCTGGCGACCTCGAGGGGGCCTTTGCCGTCGAGGGGGTTGCCGAGACCGTCAAGCACGCGCCCCAGCAGGCCGGGGCCGACCGGCACGCGGTGGACTTCGCCGAGGGGGATAACCTCGGTGTACGACGACGAGCCGACGATTTCCCCGAGCGGGGTCAGTAAGGCGAGGTCCTGGGCGAAGCCGACGACCTCGGCGAGGATCTGGGTATCCTCCCAC
>CAIJFT010000395.1 GCA_903820035.1 uncultured Opitutia bacterium | reverse complement strand
GTTGCGCACATTGAGGCGGGCCTTCGCGCGAATTTTGTCGCTGAAGAGCCGGAATTTGTAGCCGGCCGACAGAT
Organism: uncultured Opitutia bacterium; assembly: GCA_903820035.1. Classification (GTDB taxonomy): domain Bacteria; phylum Verrucomicrobiota; class Verrucomicrobiia; order Opitutales; family Opitutaceae; genus ER46. Next base: position 18,322 of record CAIJFT010000395.1, on the reverse strand, counting down.
CCATGTAATAGCGCGCGCGGCTCCAAAACGGTTTGTTGATGTCGAGATCGAGCACGGCACCGGCGAAAGGGCCGCTCGTGGCGGCCGGCTTGCCGCCGAATCCAATCGACGCCTTGTCTTCCCAACGGAGGGCTCCGCCCACATTGAAATTCTTCAGGAAGCCCTCGGTGAAGTCGTAGTTGGTCACCGTGGCCCAGCGATATTTCCGCACCTGCGTGCGGGGCTTGCCGGCGTTGGCCACACCGACGAGGTACGGTGAAATCAGGTCGCTTTGATACGCCGACGCGGGGGAAACACCGGACACCGCCGTGGTCCACCAGAACTCACCTCGGCCGTCGCCGGAGCCCGGGACCAGGTCGCCCCGGGCCGCAGTCCAAACCGGCATCCGGCTCTGCCAATAATTGTAGATCTCGGGGGAGATCGCCTGATCGAAGGCTTCGGCTTGAGCGCCGGTAAACTTGATTCGCCAGTTGCGCGTCGGGTTGTAGGTCACCTCGAGTTCGTAGCCCTGAGAGGTTACGTCGGTGGTGCCGACCGTCTGCGGATTGCCGTTCCCGGAATCCGAGAACGTACTCAGCCACGAATCCGTCACGCCCATGATCTTCGCGATCGCGGGGCGCAGTTGGGTTTGGGACGGGCTGCCGACGCCCTGCGCAGCGAAGCGGCTGCGGGCGAGGTTTTCGGCCCACGGGTAGAACGAGTAAGCGTCGCGGTTGCCGTTATTCTTCACCCGGCCTTCAAAGTTGAAGGTGCGGTTGCCGATCGTCCCGACCTCGCTGCCCCGCGAGTCATACTCCGCAACCTGAAAACGGTTGAGGCGGACGTGGAGCTTGCCCTCGAGCGTGGTGACGCTGAAACCGTAGTCTTTGCCCTCGCCGCGTGAGTTCGGAATGTTGTTCACGAGGTCGAGGTTCTGCAGCACCTCCTGCGGGAAGAAACTGTCGGATTGGTTATAGTGCAGATTCAGCCAACTGAGCGGCTTCACCACGGCGCCGAGCGTCTTCGTCTTGCCGCGCTGCGCGGCCCGCACGACGTCGCCCTGATCGTCGGTCCAGGGGCCCCAATTTTTGAGCGCGTCGTAGCTGGCCACGCCGGTGGTGGGATCGATGGCGTTGCTGGCGGAAGTGCGCTCGCGGCGCCGGTCGTTGCGCCAGCCGACGGTGGTCACCAGCCGGTTGTTGAAAAACGAGCTCTGGGCGGTCGCGTTGAGCGTGCGGATTTCGTTGCGGCCCGCGGACGAGCCGGTGAACGGCAGCAGGTCGAGCCGCACGGGTTCGTTGACCCACTGGCCGGTGAGGTTGTTGTACCAGGAGAGGTTGTAATTGCCGGCCACGCTCTCAATGGGGGAAGGCGCGTAATCGAGGTTCTGGCCGTTGCTGTCGCCGAGATAATAGCGCTGGGCGAGGGTGGCGCCGGCGGTCCGGTTGGCCCGGTTGACCCAAGCATGATCGTCGGCGACGTAGGGCGCGTTACGATACCGGATGGTGTCGTTGCGAACCGTTTCCCAGTGGCTGGCAAACCGCTGCGGGCCGATCCAGGAGAGCCAGCGGGGAAACTTGCGGGGGGTGAACTGGTAGGCCAGGTCGGCGGTCTGGGTGTCGGAAATCTCCGGCGTCCGCACCGCGATCGGTCCCAGCGCTTCATCGTAGGGCCGCTTGAAATTCGGATTGGGCCGGCCGTCGAGGAGCTTTTCGTTCACATCGACGTAGATGACGGTGTCCGTGGTCTGGATGAAGTAATGGTTGTCGCGCTCGAACTCCTGCCGGAACCAGCCGGCCCGACCGACGACGAGGTGCGACGGGGTCCGGAGGAACGTCTGTTCGAGATCGACGGCCCACGTCCTCGCCTTGTCCTGCCCGTAATTGGGCGCGGTGTAGTTGATCTCGGACCAGTCGTAGATCGACTTGTCGCGGACCGCCGGCTGGAAGAAAAGCGGGTAGAGTGTCGCCTTGTTGCGCATGAGCGCCGTGCCGGTCTCCAGATAGCGCACATTACTATTCACCGTGTAGGGCGACGGCGTGCCGGTGGTGATCGGGTTGGCGGTACGGCCCACACTGAGGGACTGCACGGTGTTGTTTTCAATGTTGGCGATGAGTCGGGTGTAGACGCTGGTGCCCGCCATCAGGCCGGCGGGCAGATTGGCGTCCTGCGCGAAGGGGAACGGCCCGACCTTGGTGCCGTTGGCGAGCGTCACCATCTGGGTGGTCGGATCCCACGCGGGGCTGCCGGCGGCCCGCCAATCGGCCGCGGTGTCGCGCGGCATGAGGGAGTTGGGCCGACGGTAGAAGTTGCGGTAGTCTTCGAACGAGGCGCTGACCGACGTGGACTTGAACGGATGCGCCGTGATCGTGGCATAGACGCGGTCGATGCGTTCCGACGAGGGCTTTCGGGTGAAGCCTTTCGACTCGTGCACGCTGGCGATGCGCACGGCGAGTTTGCCGGGGACGATCGGGCGGTTCAGGTTCAGGCTCTCACGGTGACCGCCCCAGTCGTCGAAGCGCAGGGCGACCGACGAGGTGGCGCGGTTTAGATTTGCCTGCGACGGCACGAGGTTGATCGTGCCGGCGCTGGCGCCGAGGCCGAAGAGGTTCGAATTGGGGCCGCGGGATATTTCGATTGCATCGATGTTGTAGAGATCGACGGGGATTTTGGCGTTCATGGCGTGGTTGCCGAACGCGACATTGACGCCGCTGCCCGTCGTGCCGGTTGAACCGACGCCGCGGATACGGTTCGCGCGGGCCGGATCTTCCGACACGTTGTCGCCGACGCCGCCCGCGCGGTTGGCGCTGAATTGGGTGAAATTGCCCGTGCCTTCGGTGCTCGCTTCGTAGAGGAAAACGTCGTTCAGGTCCGACACCGCGGTGTCGAGCATCTGCTGCATGGTCACGACCGTGATCGAGCTGCCGAGGTCCTCCAACTTGGAGTTGATGCGGGTCCCCGCAAGCGTGTTGAAGGCTTGGTATCCGCGCTCGGCCCCACCGGCGACCACGAAGGGCGAGAGCTCAAGGACGTCGGAAGGCGATCCGGCTTTGGCCACCTCAGCGGGGCCGATCGGGCGAGCCGCCCGGCTCGGATCGGCTCCGGCGTTTTTTGCGGCCGGCTCCGGGGCGCCCGCCCGGACGGACAGGGCACCCGTGGCATCGTCCTGCACCGCCACCAGGCCGGTGCCGGCGAGCATGCGGGACAAGGCCTCGCGTGCGGGCAATTCCCCGTTCACGGCGCGCGTGCGCACGCCGGAGACAATTTCGGTCGGGAACAGGACTTCGAGCCGGGCCTGTTCGGAGAATAACTTGATCGCCTTCTCGGCTTCGCCCGCCGGCACGTTGAACGTGCGTCGGGCCGGTTCGGCGGCGTGCGCCAGCGCGCCCAAGGTAAGCCAAACCAAGGTGAGGGCAATGCGCGTGCCGTAGTGCCGCCGATGCGACGAGGGGTAGGGGGTCATGCATCAAGAGACGAAGCGGGTGGACAAATCTGTTACGGCTTTCGTGGAAAAAGCTTCCGCGGCTCGGCGCCGGAAATTTCCTTGCGTCGACCGGAGGCGAGGCGCACGGGTTGGCGGTTCCCCTGCTTGAGTCCGCCCCCTCCATCCGAAGTCCCTTCCGCCGAGGAAGCCCGTTGGTTCGTTGAGGAGGTCCACGCCCACGCGCCGTCCCTGCGGGCCTACCTGCGCAACCGGCTTCCGACGTCGTCCGATTTGGATGACGTCGTCCAGGAATCCTTGTTGCGCATTTGGCGGGCCCGGGCTTCGCAGCCCATCCGCTACGCGAAGGCCCTGTTGTTCAAGGTGGCCCGGCATGTGGTGATCGACGAGGTGCGTCGAAAGCGGGTTTCGCCAATTTCCGCCGTAACAGATTTGGCCGCGTTGCCCGTCATAGATGATGCGGGGATCGAACCGGGTGAAGCGGCCTGCACGCGCGAAGAGATCGCGGTGCTGGCCGCGGCGATCGATTCGTTGCCCGCCCGTTGCCGTGAAATTGTCATCCTTCGCAAACTCCGCGGGGTCTCGCAAAAAGCCATCGCCGCCCAATTGGGCCTCTCTGAGCAGACCGTGCAGGTTCAGGCGGCCCGCGGTGTGCGACGCTGCGAGGAATACCTGAGACGGAAGGGAATCCACCGTTGAAGCCACCCATGCCCGCGCCCGAATTTCACCAAACGCAGCCCGCACTTTCACCGGAAGTCGCGGCGGCCGCTGCGACGTGGATCGCCCGCCGGGATGCCGGGCTGACGCCAACGCAAGCACAGGAATTCACCGTCTGGTATAACGGGGATCCCCGCCATCGCGCGGCCTTGGCGCGCTTGGATGGCGTTTGGCGGACTCTGGATCGACCGCTCGCCGCGGGAGTCGCGGATGCCGTACTGGGTGAACTGGAACGTCGATCCGGCCGGCGCCGCCGGCAAATGGCGTGGTCGGCGGCCGCGGCGCTGCTCCTCATCGGAACCGGATTCGGGTGGCGCTCGCTTCATCCGGAAGCGGTGGGGCCCCTGCGGCAGGTGGCTTCGGCCACCGTTCTCATGCCGCGGCTGGTGGCCCTGGCGGACGGTTCGGTCGCCGAGTTGCGGGACGGTGCCGACATCAAGGTGGAGTTCAGTGCGACCGAGCGCCGCATCCAACTCAGCCGCGGTCAGGCCTATTTCAAAGTGGCGAAGGCTCCGCATCGGCCGTTCGTCGTTGTCGCCGGAGGGGTCTCGGTGAGTGCCGTCGGCACGGAATTTTCGGTCGATCTCGGGGCGCGGGACGTCGAGGTCTTGGTGACGGAAGGCAAGGTCGCCGTGGCTGCGCCGGCCAAATCGGCGGCGGGCGGCGGCGAAGCCGAGCCGATGATGGTCGGAGTCGGCGAGGGCGTGGTGGTGCCGCTGGCGCCTTCAGCCGATCGGGCGCGGGTTGCGATCATCGGCGACACCGAGGTGCAGTCCCGGCTCGGCTGGCGCAGCCTGCGTTTGGAGTTTTCGGGTACCCCGCTGCTCGAAGCGGTGGCGGTGATGAACCGGCACAACCGGCTTCAACTCGTGATCGACGATCCGGCACTGGCGCACCTGCGGGTCAGCGGCATTTTCGGCGCCGCCAACACGACGTCCTTCGTGCGTTTGCTGGAGCTGAGTTTCGATATCCAGGCCGAGCCGCGCGGCGACGGTGAGTTCCTGCTGCGGCGTAAAGCCCAACCCTAGGCACGCCCGGCGCGGGAGCGGGGATTCGGGCGCTGCGGTCCGGCTCCGGCGTGGCCCACCGGTCGCCGGCGCCGGGCGGGCAATGCACAATTTCCGCAGGAGTTTGGCCAAGCGCTGCGCAGACCGGCGCGACGAACCCAAGCACACTGTCGGGCCGTTAGCGCGCCGCCTTGGCGTTGACGCTTGAAAAGCACCTCCCCGTTTCGCTGACTTCCCCAACCCCGCCTCGCCTCGAAAATTCCCCGCCGGTCTTTTCTCCGGCCGGCTCCGTAGCTCCCCCCGTCCAGCCTATGAAATTCACCCGACGACACTTTTTGAAAACCGCGGCCGTGGCCGTGGGCCTGCCGACGTTCATCCCCGCCTCGGCGTTGGGTCGCGACGGCACCGTCGCCCCGAGCAACCGGATTGTGCTCGGCGCCATCGGGATCGGCCCGCGCGGTCGCGAGGACCTGAAGGCGTTCCTCGGCCAGCCGGACGTGCAGTTCGTGATGATCGCCGACGTGCAGGAGACGCGCCGCGAAGTCGTCCGGGTCATGGTCAACCGGCAGTACAATAACCAAGACTGTCTCAAGACGCGGGACATGTACGAGGTTCTCGGGCGACCCGACATCGACGCCGTCCTCATCGCCACCGGCGACCGCTGGCACGCCCTCGCCAGCATGATCGCCGCCAAGGCGGGCAAGGATATCTATTGCGAGAAGCCGTGCAGCATGACGATCCGCGAAAGTCAGGAATTGGCGGATACGATCAACCGTTACGGACGCGTCTTCCAAGCGGGTACGCAGCGCCGCAACGTCGACAACTTCAAATTCGCCGCGGGCCTCGCGCGCAGCGGGAAGCTCGGCAAGATCCACACGGTGCACGCGGGCATCCTCACGTTGCAGGAAAGCCACCTCTGGCTGCCGGCCGAACCCGAGCCGACCCGCGACGTGGTTGATTGGGATCGCTGGCTCGGGCCCGCGCCGTGGCGTCCTTTCAATAAGGATTACATCAACGGCCGCTGGCGGGGCTATTTCGATTTCCACGGCGGTGCGGCGTTGCCCGAGTGGGGCGCCCACACGGTCGACCTTTGTCAGTGGGCGGCATCGGCCGACGGCACCACTCCGGTGGAGTTCGAGGCCGAGGGGCAGACGATCCACAGCCGCTACGCCAACGGCGTGAAGCTCACGATGCGGCTCTCGGGTTTCAAAGGTGAGGGCAACTGGGTGGTGCCGGGCACGTGTCCCGTGCGCTTTGAAGGCGACGAAGGCTGGGTCGAGGCGGCGGACACCGGCAAGGTCGCTGTGTCTTCCCCTAAACTCCTCGAAGGCGGGGCGCCGAATCCGATGGCGGGCACCGATCCGACGAAGCATGTGCGGGACTTCCTCGATTGCGTGAAATCGCGCGCGAAGCCGGCGGCCAACGCCGACGTTACGCGCCGCGGTCACATTGTGTCGCACGCCGCCTCGATCGGCTGGCGCCTGGGGCGCAAGGTCCAGTTTGATCCCGTCACCGAGTCGTTTGTGAACGACGCCGAGGCCAACCGCATGTGCAGCCGCGCGCGCCGTGCTTCGTGGCACGCTTAAACCTACTCAAAAGGACATCCCCTCCGATGATCGCATTTCGCACACTCATTCCGGCCGTCTTGGTTCTCGCCTTGGCGGGCTGCGCCACCCTCCCGCCGAGCCCCAAGAGCACCGCTGCTCTCACCGTGCTCGGCTCCTCCGCCGACCTGCACGCCAAAGCCCGGGCCTGCCAGGAGCTCGGATTCTACGGTGGCCCCGAGGCCGTCCCCGCGCTCGCCGCCTTGCTGGATAAGGAATATCTCGCGGACTACGCCCGTAGCGGGTTGGAGGGCATCAAGGATGCCGCCGCCGGCGATGCGTTGCGCCGCGCGCTGCCCGGGCTGAGCGGGCGCTACCTCTCCGGGGTCGTGAACTCACTGGGCGTCCGGCGCGACGTGGCGGCGGTGCCCGCTTTGCAGGTGCTGGCGCTCGATTCGAAACGTGGCGTCGCCGATGAGGCGGTGGCTTCGCTCGGGATGATCGCCACGCGGGATGCCGCGCAGACGCTGCAACAAGTACTGACCGGCGGCTCCGCGGAATTGAAGACCGCGGCCGCGCATGCGTCGCTCGTCGCTGCGACCACCCTGACGCAAGCGGGCCAGCGCGACGCCGCCCGCGAGTTGTTGGCGGCGGTGATCCGTGCGACGCCCGTCGGCGCCCTGCGGAAAGTCGCGGAGAGCCAAGCCGCGGCGTTGCAATAGGATTTGCCGTGTGCCGGCAGGACCACCGTCCTGCCGGTGTCAGTCCCCGGGATAGCTAATAACGCCACGCGGGTGGGCGGTCGCCGGCATCCGCACGTTGTTCCATGTGCCGCGCCATCGCTTGCAGGAGTTCGGCGTGGGTGACAGGTTGCCAACCATGGCGGGAACTCGGCGGCCCGTATTGAAAAAAGCCCGGCTCGTGCGGGTTCCGGGTGCCCTGCATGAATTCGTCGAGCAGGCGCACCGCAAAGTTGGAGTAGAAGCTGTCCGTCGCGGCGGCGTAGACGTGTAATTTCCCGACCAGCTTCGGCCCGAGTTGCGGCCAGGTGCGCGCGAGAAATTCGCGGAGGTCGAAATTGTGGGCGCGCATCGCCTCGACGACGGCGCGATCAATCTTGCCGGTCTGCAGATCCCAAACGGGCAACGGGTAGCCGTCGGCCCCGAACGGCGTGTGCTTCCACCATTCAAAGCGACCTTCCTGCGTGCCGAGAATCGCCGCGCGCTGGCTCGAACGGCGGTTCATGAGCGCGCCGCCCTCCAGCCCCGGCGTCGTTTTCTCGCGGAAGGCGTTTTCGTCGCGGTACAGGTCCACGCCGCCGTAGTAGAGGCGGAAATCCACCGGGTCCGGCGAGAAGGCCCACGCTCCGCCAAAAAACTCCGGATGGTAGAGCTGCAGGGCGAGTGATCCCCAGCCGCCGGTCGAACTGCCGGTCAGGACCCGGGCGTACTCGGCCCGGATGGTCCGGTAACGCCGCTCGAACTCCGGAATGAGTTCCGTCATGATCGCATCACCGTAAGGCCCGCAGTTCGGCGAGTTCACCCCGTAGGAGTCGTCGAAGTAGGGGGTCGGGTGCTGAAACGTGACGATGATCATCCGCGGGAAATCGGGCGCAGTCCACGCGGCGAAAAATTCGGAACCGGTTTCAACGTTGGCGTAGGCGCCGGTTGCGGGTGTTCCCGGGGGCGGCTCCGGTCGGGGCTGCCCTTTGGCCGCGGCCTCTGCCCGCTGGCGGCCCCAACTCGGCGGTGCGTCGGTTGGCGGCGCCGGATTAAAGCCGAAGGCGGGGGCCAGGCTAAAATGGTTTTGGAGGTAGACGACCGGATAGCGGACCTGAGGATGGTCCGCGTAGCCCTGCGGGAGCAGGACTGTCGCCCCGAGGTACATCGGGCGGCCCCAGAAGCGACTGAGCAGCGGGCTCTGGAACTTGAACCGCTGCACCCACGCGGTGTCGGCGGGAACCACAATAGGCGGGACGGTGTTGGTCAGCGGTAGCTCAACCCGCGCGGTCACTCCGGCGCCGACGCGAACCCGTCGCGGCTCGCTGTACAAGTTGCCCGGCGAGCGGGTGAAATTCTGCCCCTCCCACTGGTCCATGTGGGCCCAGAGCGTGTGCCCGTCCGCCCGGGGGAATTCCGTGAGGAGATTGTAGACCGCCTGGACCAGGTAGTCGCCGGGGGCGAGGTCGCCCAATTGCCTTTCCGGATAACCGGGCGTCGTCGCCGGAATCACGATACGCTGACCGTCGTTCGCCCCGCGGACGTCGAGTCCGAAGAGGCTCGCTTTGGTCTGGAACCGCGGCTCGGTCCCGGTCTCCGCGGTTACAAAGAGAAAGAGGCGGCCCGGCCCCGGCCCCGCGTCTGCCGCTGCCGGGAGCACGACCACGAATTCCGCCGGCGCGATCCGGCCCGCGGCTGGCGCTGCCGCCGGAAAGGCCGACGGCGCGAACGCGAACAGACAGCCCAGGACGGCGGCGAGAAAGCGGATCATCCCCGCATAGAGTCCGCTGGAACGTAGCCGTGGCAAACGGTATTCCGCGGGCGTTCGGGTGCCGCGCACCGCAGCGGAAAATAGCCCGAGCCCTCACTGGAATTGGGTTGTCGCCGCCGCGAAACCAGGGCGACGCTGCTCGGGTGTCGACCGAAGCCGCCTCCGACTTTCCGAGCCGCGCGGCGTTTCTGGCTGTCGCCCGACGGGAGCTGGAGGCTTTTTACGGTTTAGCCTCGGGGCGCGATGCGATGCTGATGGACAATCTAGTCATGGCCCGCGTGGCGTTGCTGCTCGCCCTGAATCTGCGACGGGACGGTCTGCCGCCGGAGGTCCGCGCTCGGATTGAGCGGATGACGGATGCCACCGAACTACTTTACACCCGGTTGCGGGAGGCCGTGCGGGCGTCAGCGTCGTTCCAGGCCCTGCCGGGTCGCGATCAAGTGGCGGTCCGACTGGGCGTTTTCACCGTGTGGAGTCCGGTGGCGCCTTGAACGGCCCGGCGGGAGGCGCTCGAAATTCTTTGTGAAACCGGGCTGACCGCGGAATCAGGCTCGGTCCGAGGTAGGCCCGCGCCGATCGTAGCGAGATGAACGATGCGCTGACTTGGTTTGGGTTGATGGCGGTGGCGGCTCTGAGCTTTAGCGAACTGCTGATGCAGTGGAGCCTCCGCCAGGAGATGAGGATGCAGCGGCAAACCGCCGCCGAAAAGTCGCCGCGAAAGAACGGCCGCTGATTGCTTCGCCGTTCGTGCGGTCGCGGGCCACGCGGGCCTCGGACGGCGCCGGAACGCGTGGCGTGATGTCGCCGCTCTCACTCCACCAGCCCATGCCTCACCTACTTGTGGTCGATGATGAGGCGGAGATACGGACGATGATGGCCGAGCATCTCGCTCGTGCAGGATATGTGACCACGCAGGCGGCCGATGGCCGCGAGGCCTTGGCGTACGTCCGGGCGAAACGACCGGATCTGGTCATCACTGATATCTGCATGCCCGGATGGGACGGGATTCAGCTGATCATGGCGCTGGCCCGCGAGGGCCTCGCGGTGCCGGTGATCGCCATGACCGGCGTGCCACCGGACACCGTTCCCTATCTGCGGATCGCGCGCGGTCTGGGGGCGGTGCGGGTCTTGGCGAAGCCGTTTGCGATGGCGGAATTGCTGCAAATGATCACCGAGGTGACGGGGTAGAGCTGCGGAATCCGGAATGCCGGTAGACGATCCCCGCGCTGCCGGCTTGAAACCGCTTCACGGTTGCGGTGACGTGGTGCCATGAAGCTTGGCCTGTCTCCGTTTCCCCGTCCGCGCGGCTGCGTCCGCGTTCCGTCGTGAGCGACGTCGACGGCTTCTGGGCCGCGCTGCCGCTCGGGCGGAACGTGACGTTGTTACAACGCGACGCGAACGGGTTGGCGGCGTTCGCCAAACCCGCCGGCGTGCTCTCCCATCCGAACGAGGCGGGCGAGGAACGTCGGGCGCTCCTCGGCGCGCGCTATGTGCTCGACGGTGAATTCTTCGAGTGGACCGACGGCGCCGGTCGGGCGCGGCGGCTCTGGCTGCTCAACCGGCTCGATTCAGCGACGTCGGGGGTGATCATGGCCGCGGATTCCGCCGAACTGGCGTTGGAGATCCGAGCGCATTTCAAACGAAAGCGGGTCCACAAGGTTTACCAGGCACTTGTTTTTGGCGTGCCACGCGAGATCGGGGAAGAGTGGCGGGACCGGCTGGTGGTGGCGAAACACGGCGGGCAGATCCGCACGGCAGCGCACGCGGGGCACGTGCCGGCCGAGTGCCGGATGTCCCTCGTGCGGACCGGCGTCGGGGCGACCCGGCTGGCGCTGTTGCGCCTCGAGCCGCGGACCGGTCGCAGCCATCAGCTCCGCGTGCAGTGCGCCAAGCGGCACCTGCCGATCATCGGCGACCAGACTTACGGCGACTTTGCGCACAACCGAGTGTTTGCGAAGCGCGCGGGTACGAAGCGGCTCTTTCTCCACTCACTGGAGACTACCTTTGACTATGAGTATCGCGGTCAGTCGCATACCTTCAAGGCGACCGCACCGCTGCCGGAAGAATTTGAGCGCGCGCTGGGCCGCTAGGGGGGCTCCAAGATTTCCGTAGCCGTGCTTGAGCCGGAGACGAAGACGGGGCGGCTAATATAAACTACGCCGCAGCCACCCCCGCAGGCGGCTAGATAAATTCCGAACCCGCGGGAGGGTGTTAGCCGTCACGGACACCGCGGTTCGCTCGCAGGTGTTGCCATTTCTGCCTGTCCATCGCGGGTATTCCGGCTAAACCGGCACGCCATGATTCTCCCCAAGTCCAACCGTCTTACGAATGACCAGCTGAACGAGATCACGACCCTCGTGTCCGAATTCAGCTGCAAGATTCAGCCGATCATCGGCGCGGTGCGGACCATCTACGCCATTGTTGGCGACGAGCGCGACGACCTGATGATCAACCGGCTTGAGGGGCTGTCCTACATCGAGCGGATCGACCGGATCCAGTCGCCGTTCAAGCTGATGGACAAACGCTCGGATCTCGCGAGCCATCGCATCACGCTCGGTGGTGTGACGCTCGGCGAGCAACTCCTCGTCATCGCCGGCAACTGCACCATCGACCCGAAGAACCCGAACTATTTCTACGAGACCGCCGCGGCGGTGAAGGAAGCCGGGGCGAACATGATCCGCGGCGGCGTCTGGAAGCCGCGCACCAATCCGTACTCATTTCAAGGTGACGTGAAGTCGCTCGATATCCTCCTTGAGGGTTCGCGCCGCACCGGCTTGCCCGTCGACACCGAGGTGATGGAGGAGTCGCACATCCAGCTCGCGCTCGACGCCGGCGTGAACTGCCTGCAGGTCGGCGCCCGCAACGCGCTCAATTACTCCCTGCTCCGCGCCATCGGCAAGGCGGTCGGCGAGAGAAAGACGGCCGTGCTGCTGAAGCGCAGCATCCACATGGGATCGATCAGCGAATTCATCTCCGCCGCTGAATACATCGCGGCCTTCGGCAACCCGAACATCATCCTGTGCCCGCGCGGCACGACGCCGACCCTCGACGGTTATCGCAATCACCCCGACGAGAGCATCACGCCGCTGTTGAAGGAAAAGACCTGGGCTCCCGTCGTCGTGGATCCCTCGCACTCGGTGGGCAAGGCGTCCTACGTGCCGGCGTGCGCGCTTGCCGCCGTGGCGTACGGCGCCGACGGACTGTGCATCGAGGCCCACGTCGAGCCCTCGAAGGGCATCGGCGACGATCCGAAGCAGGCCCTCACGCCCGCGGTGCTGGCCGAAACCATTCGGCAGGCGAAAGCGATCTGGCAGCTGCGGCGGTAGTGCGAGTGCTTCGTCTTGGAGCCGCGCGTGAGCCGAAGCAGAAAGCGCGGGCTACGCGCAGGGACCACGCGGTCGCTGCGCTCGGACGCGGCTACGCATGAACTGAAGCTGCTGACCCCATGGCCCCTCCCTCTCGTCTCACAGCAGGTTCAGTTGCGCGTCGTCCGGCGGCGTCACCGTGATTTTCTTCTTCGGCTTCGCTTGCGGCGCGGGCACCGACACCGACGTGTCGTCGCTCTCGAGTTTTGCGAGAATCGTCTTGGCGCGGTCGATGACGCTGAGCGGTAGGCCGGCGAGGCGCGCGACCTGGATGCCATAGCTGCGATCCGCGGCACCGGGAATCACGCGGCGTACAAACACGATCTCGTCGTTCCATTCCTTCACGGCGACGGAGAAATTCTTCAACCGCGACAGGTGTTTTTCCAGCTGGGTGAGTTCCTGATAGTGGGTGGCAAACAAGGTCCGCGGACCGCGTTCGGGGGAGCGGTGCAGGTGTTCCACCACGGACCACGCGATGGCGAGGCCGTCGTAGGTCGAGGTGCCGCGGCCGATTTCGTCGAGGATGATCAACGAGCGGTCGGTGGCGTTGTTGAGGATGTTCGCCGTTTCGTTCATTTCGACCATGAAGGTCGAGTTGCCGCGGGCGAGGTCGTCGCTCGCGCCGACGCGGGAGAAGATGCGGTCCACGAGCCCGACGCGGCACGCCTTCGCCGGCACCCAGCAGCCGACTTGCGCCATCAGCGTGATCAAGGCCACCTGCCGGATGTAGGTCGACTTGCCGGCCATGTTCGGACCGGTCAGCAAGGCGATCTGGCCGTCGTCGCAGGCGAGCAGCGTGTCGTTGGGGACGAAGGCTGCGGTTGCGCCGCGCGCAAGGGTGGTGTCGGGCGAACGCAGCACCTGCTCCACCACCGGGTGGCGGCCCTCGCTGATGTCAAGGGTCTCGCCGTCGTCGATCACCGGGCACGCATAATTCCATTCGCGGGCCAGCAGCGCCCAACCCGTCAAGACGTCGAGTTCGGCTAACGCGTCGGCGGTCTGCGTCAACGCGATCGCTTCGTCGAGTACGGCGGCGACGAGCGCGTTGAACAGTTCGAGCTCCCGGGCGAGGGCGTTTTCCTCGGCGTGGAAGATTTCCTTTTCCTTCAGCTTGAGGGACTCGGTGACATAGCGTTCCCCGCCGACCGTGGTCTGGCGTCGGATGTAGTCGGCGGGAACGAGGTGAAGGTTGGCCTTGGTGATCTCGATGTAATACCCGAAATTATTCGTGAACCTGACCTTCAGGCTCTTGATGCCGGTGCGCTGCTGTTCGGCGCTTTCGAGGTCGGAGAGCCACGTTTTGTTCGATGTCGTCAGCGAACGCAGCCGGTCGAGTTCGGGGTCGTGGGCGGCTCGGATGTAGCCGCCGTCGGCAAGATCGTTTGGGAGGTCATCGGCCAGCGCCGACGCGAGCAGTTGGCGGAGCGCCGGGAGCTCGTGCAACTGCGCCTGCAGGGTCGTCAGGGGCGAGGCGGGCCCGAAGCCGGCGAGGGCGGCCTTGATCGGGGTGATTTGCGTGAGCGTGTCGCGGACCCCGCCCAGTTCGCGCGGGTTGCGCAGACGGTTTTGCAGCCGGCCCAGGATGCGCGGGATGTCGCGCACGTGGCCGAGGAGCTCGTGGACCTCCGCGAGTCGCGTGGGTTGGTCGAGCAGGGCGCCGACGGTGGTCTGGCGGTGGCGCAGGACCTCAAGTTCGAGGGTGGGGGCGGCGAGCCAGCGTTCGAGCAGCCGGGCGCCGGCGGCCGTAGCGGTGCGATTCATCGCCTGCAGGAGCGTGCCCTCACGCGTGCCACGACTCGACGTGAAGATCTCCAGGTTGCGCAGGGTCGCCGGATCCAGCAGCAGCGAGCGGGTGCTGCGATACTCCTGCAGGCCGCGGAGATTTTCCGGTTTGGCGCAAAGATTCTCGGTGGCGTAATAAACGAGGGCGCCCGCCGGACCGAGGCCGGGGTGGGTGTGGGCGAGACCGAAGCCCTGCAGGTTTAGGACCCCGAGGGTGTCCATCACGGTCTTACCGCCGGTGGCGGTGTCGAAATGGTAACCGGGCAATTCCGAGATCAGCCGGTCGGCGCAGAACGTGCGCAGGGCATGCACGGCGGTCTGGTCATGCGGGGCGGCCGCCCAACGTTCACGCTCGCCCTCGACGACGAGGAGTTCGGCGGGATCAAGCGCGGTGAGGACCGGGAGAAGATTGGCCACGTTCGGATCGCTCGCCACCCGGAACTCGCCGGTCGATAGGTCGAGCCAGGCGGCGTGCAGGCCTAATTTATCGAGTGCGACGGCGGCGAGGTAGTGGTTGCGGGCGGCGTCGAGTTGGTTGGCGGCGAGGGTGGTGCCCGGCGAAAGAATGCGTGTGAGTTGGCGCCGGACGAGTTTTCCGGCCTTGGCCGGCTCGGCCTGGTCGCAGATCGCAACCTTCTTGCCGGCGGCGAGCAGCTTCGTGACGTAGGTGTCGGAGGCGTGCGCTGGCAGACCGGCCATCGGCGTGTCGCCGCGCTTGGTCAGCGTGAGGCCGAGCAGGCGCGACGCCGTGACCGCGTCCTCGAAAAACATCTCAAAGAAATCGCCCAGCCGGAAGAGCAGGATCGTGTCCCGCGGCAGCCCGCGTTTCACCTCGAAGTACTGCTGCATCATGGGGGTGGGTTTCATTTATATCATGTCCTCATACCGGCCGATTTTTGACGACTCATACCACCCGCGTTTTTTGATCTAGGATTTGGCCAAAGCCGAATGGCGCAACCCCACGGTCCAAGGACTCTCCGCGTGCCGCCCGGCGGGGCTCCCCGACACGATGCACGGCAGGTCCTGCTCCCGGTTCAGTGTGAACGGGGAAAGGAGCTTCCGGAGTCTGGAGACGAACGTCTTCACGCATGCCAAAGCCAAGCACGCGGAGCGTGGCGTAGATGTCGAGAAAGACCGGTGCCGGGGCGCCGACCCCGCGAGTGACTTGAAGACCCTCGGCGCCCTCTGGCTCGAGATGCAGCGCCGCTTGGCGGCGATGCCGGGCACCGCCAGCACAGGGTTCGTAGCCGCGTTTGAGCCGGAGGCGACAGCGTGGTTACGCCTCAGGCCCACGCTGTCGCGGCGCTCCAACGTGGCTACGCTATCTCTGGAAAGGGATTGGCGGATTATTCGGTCATGTGACCCCACCGGCAATCCCGCGCCGCGCCCGATCGCGGCGATTCCGGTTTCAATCACGCCTCCGTTGCGGATTTCGCGGACCGCCAGCCACGCCCCGCCCGGATTCGTTTCATCCTAAATTCCGCAGCAGGCCGAAACGTGCAACGACCCAACGAGGCCTGTTGGCACCGTTGCAAGTTTCGCCCTGACCCCTTTTGACGGCACGCAGTTGCCAAGATGGAAGATGCTGGTTCAGGCGTAGGAGGCTTCATGCAGTGAAAGAAGTTCGTCCGACAGGGTTAATGCTAGCGCGCGGCGATGGGCCGAAAGCTTCGGCCGCGGCTACTTTCCGCGGCTCAACGCCAGCACCTCGGCCTCGCTCAACGCCCGCCGCGCCACCAGAATATCGTCGACCGTGCCGCTCAACTGCTCCGTCGGCTGATTATTGTCCTCACTGGTCGCCGACGTGATGAAGCGAGTGCCGGGGTCTTCCCCGATGCGCAGATCGCCGACGAGTGTCACCCCGACCTCCGAGCGCCCGGCACCGAAATGCTCGATGATCGTGCGATCGCTGAAAAGGTGGGCGGTGCCCTGGCGCAAACGGCCTCCTCCCACGCGCATACCGTCAAGGTAGAGTGCGACTTCGCCGTTCGCGTAGGTGGCGGCAAAGTGGTGCACCTGCTTATCGGCGAAGTAGCGCGGATGCGACAGCACGCGCTGGCCGTTTACGACCAGCCGCATAACCCCGCTGCGCGGATTGACGTCGAAGACAAGTTCGCCCGTTGCGAATTCGCCCGTGCCCCGGTGGGCGCTGAAGAGCCGCGCCAACTGCGTGCCGGTCATCTTCACTCGTGCAGCCAGGGTGAAATTTTTTCCGAGATTCGCCGTGCCCGGTAAATCGGCCGCGTCGCCGGGAGCCCTTAGCGCCAGCACTCGGCTTCCGCCTTCGGCCGGCTGAATTTTTGCCGC
Source organism: uncultured Opitutia bacterium (assembly GCA_903820035.1). Lineage (GTDB taxonomy): Bacteria > Verrucomicrobiota > Verrucomicrobiia > Opitutales > Opitutaceae > ER46. The sequence continues at coordinate 1,689 of CAIJFT010000395.1, read as the reverse complement.
GCCTTTCAATACCAGCGGCCCGCCGCTTTGCTCGCGTTCGAAGTCGATGGCGAGGTCCGCGGTTCCAGCGTCGTCGGCCAGCGTCACCGCCGGTCCGGCATGAAACGAATAGAGCGAGCCACTCGTGCAATGAAAACGGAGGCTGATCTCGGCGGTGCTTTCGGGGAGGGGTCGCGCGGTCGCGCCACGTCACCGGGAGATCGATGCCGTCGCCGGAGACGGCCACGCAGTCGTTCGCTCCATAGCCAGGCACGGTGCGACCACTGGCATCGAGGACTTCGACGCGCAGTGAGCCCGTGCGAAAATCACCGTTGATCCGCAGCGGACCGCGCGCGCCGCGCAGGCGCCAGGTGGTCACGCTGCCGGTCTCGGCGGCGGCGTCGAGCGACGCGAATCCGTCTTTGCGCAACGTGGCGATGCCCACGCCCGCGCCGGTGTCCTTCGTGCCGCTTCCGTGCGAATGCTTCGATCCGCCGTAAAAGAGTTTGATACGGTCGCCCTCCACCAGCGGCTGATTCACCGTCGTGATCATGCCGCCATCCCACGAACCCTTCGGCCCGACATCGAGGAGCGGCGGGCGGTTACCCTCTTGGCGATGCCACTTCACGCCATCGCGGCTGGAAACGAGTTCGACGAGGAGCGGCCCGTCGTTCTTGCCGTCGATGATGCGAAAGATCCACAGCAGCCCGATGTAGCCCGACTCGTAAGGGAAACCGCACAAGCCGTAAAAATCCGTGTGCTGCTTGTCCTGCGTCACCCAGCGATCGTCGATCTTGTCGGGCACGAGGATTAGCTCCGACGGAGGAAACTTTTCGAAGTCGGTCGTAGCCGTGTAGCCCACCGCGCGTCGGCGATAGCCATCGACCGGGGCAAACACTTTCGTGTAGGCGACGTAGCGCTTCGCCCGCGCGTCCCAGACAAAATTCCCCACGTCGCCGGGATCGGCGAGGATCGGGTTGCGCGGCACATCGGTCCAGTGGATGCCGTCGGCCGAATAAGCGCCGTAGAAACCGCTCGTGAGATTGTTGGGTTTGGTGCGGCCGTAGTCGTAGTTCACCAACTTGTAGCGCCGCGCAGGATTGGGATCTTCCGGCGTCGCGATCACCACCGGCAGATGATCCTCCTTGGTGCGGCGAAAGAGAATGTTGTTGGCCTTCGAGCCCTCGAACTCGATGAGACCGAGCGCCGGCTTTTCCCACAGCACGCCGTCGGGGCTCGTGGCGTAGAGATTCCGATATTCACCAGCGGCCCACGCGTGATACCACATCCGATAGCCGCGGCCGTCGGCCCCCGGCAGCACCGAGCCATAGACGTAAACCACCTTCCCCTCCCACGGGCGGTCGGCGACGAGCACGGGATTGCGCACGTCTTTTTCGAACGCGTGATATCGGCGCACGACGCCGCGCTTCTCGGCGATGATCGAGTCGTCGACGAACAACTGCCAAGCACCGCTCAGATCAGTCGCAGATGGAGGTGTCGCTCGAACGCCAGTTTGGGCGACCAGCGCGGGCGCGAACGAGAGCAACGCGAGGACGGTGGAAAGTGTGGGTGATTTCATGGTGGGGATAGTCCGAAAGGGTCAGCGTGGGCCAAAAGGGGTCAGGGCGAAACGTGCAACCGGCGCCGGGCGCCCCGGCTCGATTAGTAGCGGTTTCGAGATTGCTGGAGCGAGCCGAGGGCAAGCCAACC